>DAIDHT010000035.1:0-94798 GCA_027451945.1 Spirochaetales bacterium | reverse complement strand
AGCCGAAAACGCCATACGGCCTTTTGTTGTGGGGCGAAAGAACTGGTTGTTTCATGGAAATGAAAAAGCTGCCCAGTCGTCTTGCATAATTTACAGCCTGATTGAAACGGCCAAACTCAACGGCAAGGAACCTTATGCTTACCTGCAGTATATCCTGCATCAGCTTCCTCTCGTTGAACAAAGCGGTGATTGGGAGTCACTGCTTCCCTGGAACGTCACCCTGGTTTAAATTGACGGATACGCTGTAATGGCCACTTCCTTATGCAATTCGGGAGAAAGGCGCAGATTAAATTTACCTGAATACGGTTTTTCTGGGTTTACTCCATCTTTGAGACACCATTCTAAATAGTCTTCAACAGATTCTCGAACCGCCTTCTCGATTTCTTCTACTGAGGTTCCTTGAAACGTAATCACATCCCGAGTGTTGATTACATCACAATGAAAGATCTTGGCCTGATCATCGTAGGAAACCAAGCCAATGTAGCCTTTATATTCCATCGATTTTTACTCCTGAATTCTCCAGAAATCTTCTAACCGACAGCACAGCATCTCGATCAGTTTCTTTCGGAGGTAGCCTTTGACGCTTCGGGTAAAATCTACGTCGCCACTTCGGGGGGACTCTCGATCTCACAGTAGAAAACAACGACCGCGATTTGATAGGCCCAGCCAAGAAAGGGCATACGGCAGGAAGTCCTTCCACCTAGCTCCTACCGATTAGCCAGATATTTTCTTGATGACGACGTGAGCTGCCTTTTCCGAAAAGATGCTATCCTCACAGAAATAGCCGAGTTTGCCTAAGTCCAAATCGCGGAATAAATGTTCACCGCTACCTAAAAGGGTAGGCGAAATGGCCAAGTGCATTTCATCGATCAAGCCGGCACTCAGATACTGGCGGATTGTTGCTACCCCACCGCCAATTCTAACGTCTTTACCCTTTGCCGCTTGGCGAGCCTTATGCAAGGCCGACTCTAGGCCGTCAGAGATGAAATGAAAGGTTGTTCCGCCTTCCATTTCTATTGAGGGTCTCGGGTAATGAGTTAAGACAAACACAGGAACGTGATAGGGCGGATTGTCTCCCCACCAGCCCTTCCAATCTTCGTTCGGCCAGGGACCTCGCAGGGGGCTGAACATGTTCCTACCCATAATCCAAGCACCCACGTTTTCAAGTCCTTGAGCTTCAAAAGAATTATCAATCCCCCTGGTTCCTTCAACGGTCCCATCGCCATGTTGCCGTTGAAACGTCTGTGTTGAGATATGCCAGAGGTGGACATTGATCCCGTTTAAGCCGAGGGGATTGGACAAGTCTTGTTGTGGACCAGCGCCATACCCATCTAACGAAATTCCAAAGCAGCAAACTTTCACCTTAGACATGAAGGACTCCTCAAGGATTTATTTCAGAAGTTTTAGTCAAAAGTTTTTCGATACGAGTATCAGGGATCAGCCAAAGCAAGGCCACGACAACATAGATCGCTAACGATCCCCAAGTGGAAACAAAGGCTAAAGGAACAGCCACTAGGTAGAGAATTACCGAAAGTTTCCCTTTTCGATCATTACCTATAGCTTTGGCGATTTTTGAGTCTTTTCCATGATGTTTAACCAGCGCCTGAATCAAAATCCAATAGGCAAAACTCGACATTAACAGGTCAAACCCGTAAACAGCTACGGGAACAGCCGAGCTGTAGTTTTTACCCATCCAATTTGTTGTCAATGGTATCAGACTCAGCCAAAAGAGCAAGTGAAGGTTAGCCCAGAGAATTGTCCCCGTCACGGCGTGAACGGCTTGAAAGGTGTGATGATGGTTATTCCAGTAAATCCCGACAAACGTAAAACTTAAAAGGTAGCTAAGAATAGTTGGTACGAGCGGGCCAAGGTCCGCGAACGCGGGACCCTGGGGAACATGCAGTTCCAAGACCATAATCGTGATTATGATGGCTAAGACACCATCAGAGAAAGCTTCCAGGCGGTTTTTTGACACAAGATGAAGTTTAGGAGAAAAGTCAGCATAGTCAAGCTTGTCTACCTCTAAACTTGGGAACGGTGCCCAACACTAAATTTCTATGGTCTTTTCTGAACTTTAGCGGGATAATTGATCGTTTTCCATTGTAAAAACCCCCGGCCTGGGGAGAATACCACAAGATTGACAAATGCGACAAATGACAGTATTTTATACGACAAATGGCGGTTATCAAATGACTGATGTGACGATTGAGAAGTTGTTAGGCGGTCGTTCTGTCTTGGGGCACTCGCTCGAAACTGGAATGGACCGCTATGAGCTTTCTCGAGCTGGAATTCCCAAGAAAGCACTACTGAACCTAGTTTCAAACCTGAAGGTATCTCTGCGCTCCATGACGGTTCTCCTAAACGTCACAGAGAGAACACTCCAACGAAAACGCGACGATGAGCTGCTCGATGTCTCTACCTCAGAGCAAGTCATCCAGATTGCGGAAGTGTATTCGAGGGGGAATGAAGTGTTTGGCTCCTTTGACAACTTTCAGGAGTGGATGAATAGCGAGAACATCTCGTTCGGTGGAAAGAAACCTATCGAACTTCTTTCGTCGCGCTACGGGGCTCAGATGATCCTCGATGAAGTTGGCCGGATCGAGTACGGTGCCTTTTCCTAATGAAGGTCTATCGTATTGCAAAGCGACAGTTCATTCGAGACCTATCGGGTGAAGGTGCGCGACAATTTGGCGCGCGATGGAACAAAAAGGGCATAGGTGTTTTGTATACGTCTGAAAGTAGATCCCTCGCAACAGTAGAGTACTTGGTGCATCTCTCATTGGGAATTCTTCCGCATGACCTTTCCATCGCAGAGCTCGAGTTTCCCGACACAGAGCTGCTGGAAAAGATCGACATTCTGACACTTCCGGCCCATTGGTCAAGTTATCCAGCTCCAACAGAGCTTGCCGAAATCGGCTCGGCCTGGTGTCAACGTAGTGAGACCTTGGGGTTGAGGGTGCCGTCATCCGTTGTGAAAGCCGAATGGAACATAGTCCTCAATCCACTTCACCCAGGTTTTTCCCGAGTGAGGATCGTCTCTGTGGAAGAATATGTTTTTGATCAACGTCTTCTGTGGAAAAGAACGGAAAGTTAACATAGTTTTTATGCCACGATGACGAAAATGAACCCGAAAGAGAGACGTTAAGATCGTAACTATGTGTCGGCTCGTAGTGTTGAAGTTTCTGTAATGGAAATTGAGTGAAGGGGCCCACAAAGGGTACCTACCAAATATAGGTATATGTAAAAGGGAGATCTCCTTGAAAAATTTTAAAATGTTTTTAAAGACGCCAAATGCCAATCCTGTTTTATCCTTCAAAAATCTAAGACGGTTGATTGGTATTCTAGGAATGCTTCTTCCGCTAATTTGCTTCTTAGGGGGAATTGTATTTTTAGATTTAAAATTGGGACCATCTATTTCATCTTACTATTATTCGAATGTTCGCGACGGATTTGTTGGAATTTTGGTTGGGGTTGCAATGTTTTTAATAACCTACCGAGGATACGAATATCTAGACGATTTTATTTCAACTTTGACAGGCATATGTGCTTTAGGAGTAGCGATTTTTCCATGTTATGATATTGGTTTTGAGTATGTGGGATTTTTTAACTTAAAAAATACCACATCTGATAAAATTCACTTGATCTTTGCAGCTTCCTTTTTTATTTTACTTGCAGCTAACTCAATATTTATTTTTACGAAAACCAATAAGACAAAAATTCCTACAAAAAATAAACGAATTAGGAATATTATCTACTTCCTCTGTGGGCTTGTTATTGTTGTAAGTCTCTTGACATTAGTATTGCTAAACTTAGTTTTTTCCGCCGAACAACTGAATAACACACCTTTGGTTTTCATTCTTGAAACTGTTATGCTTGAGGCTTTTGGTATTTCCTGGTTGGTAAAAGGTGAAACACTATTTAGGGATTGAACTCAGCTACCAACCTTATTATTTTTCTAGATTCTGAATGGAGGGGATCCGGTAGCTGATCAACGGGAAACCATTTTACCTCAGAATGTTCCCAATTCAAACTTGGCCATCCAAGTGGATTTTGTATGACTTGCACATCAAAATAAGTGTACTGATAAAAAAGTAGATAAGAAACTGTTTTGATTGGCCTAGAACGAAATCCAAAATAGGAAGAGGGAAGCTCAGACCAACCTAAACCCTGTGCGGATTCCTCGATCGCCTCCCTCTGCGCGTTTTGCCATGGGGTTTCGTTGGGGTTGCGACCACCACCAAAGCTACTCCACTGACCTGGGGCATGATGGATGTCTTGTGCTCGTTTAGCCAAAAGTACTTCAATTTTGTCCTTATCACCGCAACGCCAAAAAATCACTCCAGCTCCTTCGTATTTCTTTATCATGATCTTTCCCTCTTTTTCCTTCATAGTGATTCCTCTAGGGTTTGTCAAGAACAATGCAAAATATAGTTGACATAATATACATGATAGTTTACATTTTGTTTAGATTAATTTGCAAAGGAATTTGATGGCAGTATCAAGGGTCAAGCTGGCGAGAGTAGCTAAAGACTGGAGTCAAGAAGACCTTGCTAAAGCAGTAGAGGTCACTCGGCAAACCATAGGTCTCATAGAAGCGGGTAAATATAACCCCACACTGAACCTTTGCCTAAGACTAGCAAAAGTGTTGGGAAAAACACTTGATGAACTTTTTTGGGAGGAAGACAAATGAAGGATGTGCGACTGGTGGCAGGTCAACACAAAGCTGGGTACGATGCCTTTCTTTTTCAATTTGTTTTTTTGTTAGGCTTAGGCCTCGTCGGTTCTTTTCTGAATTGGGGGAGGTGGTTGTGGTTACTTTTAGGCCCACTTTTGACAGGGTCACTGTTCTTTGTAATTCAAAGTGTCCGATTGGGTGTATTTAACGTTTCAACACCTGAGTTCTGGCGTAAAGGACTAAAAAGAGTAATATATATATTGTTTCAATTCTGCCTTTACTTCGGTCTAATTATGCTTTTTGATGTTTTTTTAGCCCACAAAACCAAATTTTTCAGCCTTGAAAAGTTACTTTTAACAAATTTTAGCTCTGCGATTTTTTTTGTTGTACTTTTTAATGTTTCGAACTTTCTTTTAAGGAAATTTTCTAGCAAAACTCTAGAAAAAGACCTGGGCCAATAAGTCTGATTGACTTCTAAAAATTACACAATTATTATTAAACTACTATGAAAACACTTCTGGACCAATTACGCCAATACACGACGGTCGTTGCCGATACAGGGGACTTTGCCGCCATGGAGAAGTTTAAGCCAACCGATGCCACAACAAATCCGTCCTTGATTACAGCTGCTGCTCAAATGCCACAGTACCAGACTCTGGTTGATGACGTACTCAAAGCGGCTCGTCAAGAATTGGGAGCAACCGCATCCCCTGAAACCGTTGTTCAGTTGGCGTTTCAACGTTTAGCTGTCGCCTTCGGTCTCAAAATTCTCAAGATCGTGCCAGGACGGGTGTCTACCGAAGTTGACGCTCGGTTAAGCTACGATACTCAAGCCACCATTAAACAAGCCCGAGCGATTATTGCGCAATATGATCAAGCCGGTGTAGGTCGCGACCACGTTCTCATTAAAATCGCTTCCACTTGGGAAGGGATTCAAGCAGCAGAGGTTTTAGAGAAAGAAGGCATACACTGCAATTTAACCCTGTTGTTCGGATTGCACCAAGCGATTGCCTGCGCACAAGCAAAAGTTACCTTAATTTCACCTTTTGTAGGCCGTATTCTCGATTGGTACAAAAAAGACCAAGGTCGTGATTTTGTTGGTGCCGAAGACCCTGGCGTTCAGTCGGTGACACGGATTTACAACTACTACAAAAAATGGGGCTATAAAACTCAAGTGATGGGAGCTAGCTTTCGCAACATCGGTGAAATCCTCGAGCTTGCCGGTTGTGATCTTTTGACGATTTCGCCTCAGTTATTGGCGGAGCTCGAAGCCGGCAATACAGAATTGAAGCCAAAATTGACAGAAGAAAACGCCCAAAAATCCTCTGACCCTCAAATAACCATGACAAAAGAACTTTTTGACCAACAACATTTAGCCGATCGGATGGCTAAAGAAAAGCTAGCGGAAGGCATTGAAGGGTTTTCAGCTGCTCTGGTTAAACTCGAAGGTTTGCTAAAGGATCGTTTGACCGCATTAGGGCTTTAAAGACTAGTGTACCATTAGAAGAAATTTTCTTTTGGTACACCTATTACAAGTAGACCAAATATGCATTAATCGAACTTTTACTAGCTATCAAAATTTCCATTATTTTTGTCTTAGCTTTCACTCGAGCGGATTGTTGCTCATGCGGTAGATCAGCAGAACCAAAACTGCACCTAAAAATGGCGCAGCAAACTGAACAATTAAGTGAGCCAAAATGGGCGCTTCAAGAAAGGTCCAGAGCAACGATTCCGTAAGAGTTCCCAAAAAGGAACCCAAAATCGCCAAACTGAGTTCCATGGCAAAGAACTGCGACCGATGATACGGAATGAAATGGTAAGCCACAACAGCCACCAAAAAGCCCATGAGAAAAAGTTCAACGGTAATGGTGATCACATTATATATCAACGATTTTACCTCTAGATGTAGATAATTCCCAACGGAATGGGTCGGGAATAGATGGCCCCCTGATCGGGTGTCCAAGAATAGGCGGCAATAAAAAAATCAATTTCCAGGCCTTTTCCAAAGTTTCCGCTTGCTATGTTAATTTGATTCTGGTTGTAGTCTAGTGTCGGATACATATCAGAATCCAGAACAAAAGGATTTACCCAAAAATTTTTGTCAAATAAAGAATACCAATCTTTATAATAATTTGAATAACTGCTTGTTGTTATATTTGAAGGAAATAAAGTAGGAATAAAATTTGGAGGGTATTGAACATTACGATACACTCGAAGCGGTGTAAAAGATGGATCTGAACAGGTGATCGTCACGCCTGGCATAGATGGAGAACTATTAAGTTGATTTAAGAAACCAGCATTATAAACGGCAGAAAAATCGATAGTAAAAGTTAAGGATGAGGAAGCTAACGTTCCAACATTTATAGTTGGTTCTATAGAACCGCCAGATGTAGGATCTCCAATTGTATTTAAATTGGTTGTCGGTACTAAGAGTTTATACCCCATTTGATTTACCAACTGAGAAACCGTCGGGTTATAATTTGTTAATTGAGTATTGTCATTATTAAGAAGGTTGGCACCTGTCCCCTGGCTGTATATTCGATAATAAATATTATAACCGGCAAAGCCACTGGTCGCCGGATCATAAAGGTTCGCTGGTTGGTTAATAATTAACTGATGGGTGACAGAGTTACCTTGAAGTTGGCTTGCCGGCACCACTGAGTTTGGGGCTGTCAAAGTATATATATTAGGAATACCACAGGAGTTCATTGAAAAAAAAATACCGCCGAAAAGGAAAACTAGTCCTTTCCGGCTCAATGGTATTCTCATCTTAGCTCGAATCTTACCCTTATTTTGAAATCACAAACAAGCGGTCACGAGACAACTTTGTCCAATCCGAGTCAGGAAAGTTCTCAACATTCTGCTTATAGCTTTTGATGGCGTCTGCAGTCTTTCCCATGGCCTCTAAAAGTGCACCTTGGCTAAAGTAAACCTGGGGAGCCAGTAAGGCGTTCTTCTTGTATTGACCAATGAACGTTGTGTATTCCTGCAGGGCCTTTGGTTGTTCGTTGGCATTTTCATAACATACCGCAGCGTTTACCAAGGCAACAGGTGCCAAATAGCTGGTTTTGTCTAGCGTGAACACTTTCTCAAACGAAACTGCAGCCGCATCCCATTGTTTTTGGTCAGTTTGATATTCCCCTTGGATAAAGTACGCTTTCAAAAGGGCATAGGAATTGGGGGCTTTTGCTTCAAGGGCCTTTAGTTCCCCCAGAAGATTCTTTTCCAACTTTGCTTTTTTTGTCGCATCAGCTTCGCTCTTCCATTGTGAGTAATCAGAGTCAAGTTTTTCAATTTTTGCCCCAAATTCTTTTTTCACACCTTGGGCATAAATCGACCAACCCGCTAAAGCCGCTAGAACGACCACCACTACAACGATCGCCGTTAAAATTATCGAACGATTTTTCTGTAAAAAATTGCTAATCGCCACCCGTGCGGCTGAGGTACTGCTTACCTTCTTTTCTACCATGAAATACTCCTTACTTTTCCATACCGAGTTCTTTAATCAATTTTGACAAATAGGTCCTTTGAATTTTCAAACGACTTGCCGTTCTTGTTTTGTTTCCTCGTTCTTGATTCAGCACTTTTAAAATAAAATCTTTGCGAAACTCATTGACTGCGGTTTTGAGATCAGCCTCCTGATCCATAGGATACGACCTGTCAAACTTATCAAAATCGTTGACAGTGATTTTCAAATCCGAAGAAGTAACTAAAGCCCGTTCTACAGCATTCTGCAACTCACGAATATTTCCTGGCCAAGTTCGCCTTCGCAAATAGTCTAGGGTATCAGAAGCAAAAGACGCGCCCCCCTTCCCCATCTGCTGACATTTTTCTTGAAGAAAATGCTCCGCCAACAGGGGTATATCTTCAAGCCGTTCTCTTAAAGGAGGCAAAGAGATTTGCAAAACGTTAAGCCTAAAATATAAGTCTTGTCGAAAATCTCCTGACTGAAGAACAGCTTGCAAATCACGATTTGAGGCGGCCAAAATACGAACATCTAAACGAATCGTTTGAGTTCCACCAAGTTTTTGAAGCGTTTTGGACTGTAAAACACGAAGCAGTTTGGCCTGCAGTAGTAATGGTAACTCTGTAATCTCGTCAAGGAATAACGTTCCGCCCTGAGCCTGTTCAAATTTGCCCACTTTATCGGCAACTGCGTCTGTAAAGGCCCCTTTCACATGGCCAAACAGCTCACTTTCCAGCAAACCTTCGGGGATGGCGGCACAGTTAATTTTTATATACGGCGCGTGGGAACGTTGACTATGACGTTGAAGGTAATCCGCCATGTATTCCTTACCAGAACCCGTTTCCCCAAGAATTAACACAGGCGAATCTGTTGCACTAAATTTTTGGGCCAGCTCCAAGACAGTCTGCATCCGAGGACTCTCAGTTAAAAAAGCATCAGTTTGCGCCTGCCGGGACCGATAATTTCGCAATAAAATGATTTCGGATTGCATATCATGAAAGGACTTAGCATTTTGGACTGCTAAGCCCGCTTGATTAGCAAACATCTCTAACCAAGTTTGATCGTCCTGAGTAAAGTACCCACCGTTTTTTTTATTTATTAATTCTAACACGCCGACACATTTCCCTTTAACACGAAGAGGTACAGCTAAAATGCTGTGCGTAGGAAACCCCACATGCTTAGAGATTCCTGAAGAAAAACGTCTGTCTTGCTCAACGTCGTTCACAATAAGGGGGCAATTATTTTCAGCCACCCAGCCAGCAATTCCTTCGCCTTTTTTTAGTGTGAAAGACTGAACCTCTTGACCTTTTGCTCCCAAGGCCACAATGAACTCAAGACCATCACCTTCTTTGTTCATCATTAAAAGCGAAGAGGCTTCACCGTCGGTGAGACGAGAAGCCGATTCCAAAATTTGAGTAAACAACCCATGCAAATCCAAAAAACTTCCGTTTAGTAACTCGTTAATCTCGAGAAAAAGCTCTAACTTTCGCGGATCAATCGCTGCCCTAAACATGGAATTGCCATAGGCCTATTTCTTCAGCATATCACCAAGACGGAAACTGTCGTGACGGTCGTCGTCTTGCATATACTTAGAAAGCTCCTCTTTTTGCTGTTGCTTTTCGTAGTCGCGGAGTGAAAGACTCAACCTTTGCTTTTCGACATTAACTTCTGAAACGACAGCTTTGACCTTTTTTCCCATCTCAAGAGCCTTCATAAAATCTTCAGGATCTTGATCACGCGGATCACAGAGGTTTGATTTACTGACCAAACCATCGATGCCACCGGGAACACGTAAAAACACACCAAAGTCAGTCTTGCTAACAACCTCACCCTGAATCACTGTGCCCCTAGGGTAAGAACGTGCCAAGCTAAGCCATGGGTCTTCTTGAACTTGCTTAAGACCAAGCCGAATGCGTCTTGCATTCACATCAATTTCTAGAACTTTAACATCGACAGCTTGACCATCTTTTAACTCTGAGGTGGCATTACGAATCTTTTTTGTCCAAGACAGATCGTCCACATGAAGGAAGCCATCCACCCCTTCTTCTAGGGTTAAAAATGCGCCCGCTGGAGTAACTTTTTTAACGGTCAAACTCAGCGTTTTGCCAATGGGATATTTTTTCTCAACCTCATCCCACGGATTCTTTGAAACCTGCTTTAAACCGAGCGAAACACGAAGATTTTCAAGATCATAAGCCAAGATCTTAGATTCTACGACATCACCAGGTTTTAAAATTTCTTTGGGATGCGAGATCCTCTTGACCCAAGACATTTCAGAAATGTGAATCAAACCTTCAATACCTTCGGAAATTTCAACAAAGGCCCCAAAATCCGCTAATTTGGTAACCTTTCCTTTAACCACATCACCGACCGAAAAATTCTTCTCAAAAGCAGTCCAAGGGTTTTCGGCCATGTGTTTTAAAGATAAGTTAATTTTTTTTGCTTCACGATCCAGCTTAATAATCTTAAGGGAGATTTTATCCCCTTTATCAACAAAATCCTTGGGGCGGGATACATGTCCCCAGCTCATGTCATTAACATGAAGTAAACCGTCAAAGCCGCCTAAATCAACGAAGGCACCAAAGGAGGTAAAAGACTTAACCTCACCCTCGACAACATCCCCTTCCTTGCGTTCTGAAAAGAACTTTTCACGCTTTTCTTCGATTTCTTTCAGCAACAAATCACGCCGATTTAATACGATATTGGCTTTCTTTTCCCACACCAACTTTTCAAGCAAGAATGTTCCTTGGACACCTAAAAGTGACTCAGGTTCTTCAATCTTCCCTGCATCAGCTTTAGATTGGGGAACGAAGCCCGAGTAACCAAACCCGAGATCAACCTCGTAACCGCCCTTGACCACTTTAGCAAACTTACCCTTAAGCGGCTTTTTTTCCGCAAAAGCTGTTTTTAGATCTTCTTTAAAAACTAAACCATCAGCTTTTTCTTTGCTGATCTCAATTCCACCGTTTTTGCTTTCTTTGCGAACTAGCATAACCCGAATGACTTCACCGGGCTTAGGAGGAGTTACAAACTCACTCAGTGGCAAAATTCCGTCGGATTTGTAACCGATGCCCACACTGACAGAATCAGCGGAAACAGAGATCACCGTTCCCTCGACGAGACTGCCTTCTTGCAAAGCCTCGAGATTTTTCAAATATTCTTCTTGAAGTACAGTCTGGTTGTTGTCAGTTTCAGCCATGATCGTCGAGCCGCTCCTAGAACTAGTGAATGATTGTCGAAGGATTTCGTTTACTTTCTCACAAACCTGGGGAATGGTCAAGTCAGAAGTATCAATAAGAATACACCCCGGAGTTAGCTTAAGAGCACCCCATTCTTTGGTTCGATCGATGTGGTCACGTTTCACGATGGCGTCATAAACCGTTTGCCAGTCTTCTTGGGGACGTTCTTTCCAACGGCGATCAGCACGAACTTTTGGTGAAGCATCCAAAAACAAACGCACTTCCGCTTCAGGAAAGACTACGCTCGTCATATCGCGGCCTTCGGCCACAAAGGACAGGTTCTTAGTCCAAAGGCGAAATTGTTCATTTAAAATCTGGCGAATGGTGGGAATCTCTGAAAGTTTGGCGGCCCATTGGTCAACGACGGGAGTATGAAGTTCAGAGGTCAAGAGCCGACCGTTCCATGGGACTCCCTCTTCGTTAAATTGCCAAGGCACCAGACGTACCCAAGCAGATAAACGGTCGCGAAGTTCGCCGGTAAGTTGGGCTGTTTCAGTCAAAAGGCCTTGTGCTATAGCCCCAAAAGCTACCGCGCGATAGTACCGTCCGGTATTGAGGTATGGGAACTTCCATTGCTGAGCGATATACCGAGCAATGGTACTTTTTCCTACCCCTGCAGGCCCATCAATGGCGACGACCATGAGGCTCCTCCTGGTTTAGTCCCCTCAGTTCTTGAGCCGTTAGCTTGCGAAATTTTCCCGGCTCTAAATTTCGCAGAACAACAGGTCCAAAACGAAAGCGGTGAACTCGTTTCACGGTAATGGCACGACGTTGAAAAACTTTTCGAATTTCGCGATTTTTCCCTTCAGTCAAAACCAAACGAACCTGATGGCTATTTTGAAGCTGAAATGCGTGACATTGATATTTTTCTCCATCGATCCAAATTCCTGTCTTAAATTCTTCCATCAGGTCTTCAGGAATCTCTTTTTTGGTTTCGACAAGATACTCTTTTTCAATATGGCTTGAGGGGTGCATCAAACGCCGCGCCCAGTCACCGTCGTTGGTCATGAGCAACAACCCCGAGGTCATGTAATCAAGACGTCCGACAGTGAATAGTCGTTCTTTGACAAAGGGCTGAATCAAGCTGACAGCTAAGGTCCGGTGCTCCTCATCCTGTGTTGAACACACGACCTTACTGGGCTTATGCAAGACATAGTAAACCTTTGATGCCTCTTGGGAGGTCTTACGGCCATCAACTTCTATCACATCTGTGGAATGGATCCGTTTTCCAGCCTCTAAAACAACTTTGCCATTCACGCGAACGCGACCGGCTTCAATAATCTCGACAGCGGCACGACGAGAAGCAATTCCCGCGTGAGCTAAATACACCTGCAGACGCAAATCGTCTGTTTGGTCATGGTTCTTTGAGTTCAAATCGATCCCTTTCCGCGCCTTCTAAGCGCGGTAAATCCGCTATGCTATTTAGGCGGAATAATTGCAAAAATTTTTTTGTCGTACCAAACTGAACGGGTTTACCTACCGTTTCCTTACGCCCTACTTCTTCGATAACTTCTTTTTCGGCCAACTGTTTGATCACAGCAGCACAATTAACCCCTCGAATACTTTCTACTTCGGCTTTAGTAATAGGCTGAGCATAGGCGATGATCGACAGCGTTTCGAGGGCAGCTTTCGATAGTTTATCGTCAGGCTTTTTTCCATAGTGCTCTCGCAAGCTTTCGGCCAGATCTGATTTTGGAACCAAAAAATAACCTGCTGGGGTTTGCGCCAGGTCAATACCGCTTTCTTGAGAAGAGTACTTTTCGCGTAATCGGTTCAAGGCTTCTTCGACAACCTCTTTGTTTAACCTCGAGAGCCTGACTAGTTTTTCTAACTCAACAGGTTCGGTTTCAAGAAATAAAATGGCTTCGACTAAGGCTGGTTCAACCATCAAACCCCTCCCGAAGGCCTGCGAATCTGAATGTCTCCAAAGAGTAAACTCTGATAGAGGACAATGGTTTGCGCTTTTACCAATTCAAGAATGGCAAGAAAGGCACAAACAACCTCTAAAACCGATTGAGGATTCAAAATCAGGTCTGTAAAGAGGCAGGATTCTTTCTCGGCAAGAATTTCTCGCACTAGGGTAATTTTCTCGTGGATCGAAACTTCTTCCATCAAATTCAAAACCCTTTCAGACGAAAGACCTTTCATAATTTTTGAAAAGGTTTGAAAAAGGTCCCAAACTTCAATTTTTTCCCAAGCCTCGTCTCCTTGGGCAAACGGTAAGGCAGGCTGAGGCTTTTTTCGTTCATAGATCCAATCCAGCGGTGCCTCATTTTCGGCCAAAAGCTCCGCTAAGCGCTTATATTTTTGATGTTCTAGAAGCTTTTCGACTAGCTCACGGCGAGGATCTTCCCAAGCATCCTCATCCGTCGCCGGCAACGGTAAAAGTGTTCTTGATTTTATGTACAGAAGTTGGGCTGCCATTTGGTAAAATTCGGTAACTGACTCTAAATTCAGGCTAGTGGACAGTGAAAGGTACTCCAAAAACTGTTCAGTGATTTGAGCTATAGGAATATCGTAAATGTTGATCTCATTTTTCTTAAGGAGAAAAAGCAGAAGGTCTAAGGGGCCTTGAAATTCTTCTAAAGAAAACTGAACTTTTGCCGCAGCGGTTTCTGGCATAAGGAACGAATTTTACCAGGTCTTTTCGGCCATGACAACACCTTGATCGCCCAAGTGAGCCAAGACTTCAGACCAAGGAGTTCCCGACCGAGGGTCGACAGCCTCAGGCAGGAGCTCTAACAGTGGAATGAGGACAAAAGCTCGTTGTGCCATGCGAGGATGCGGAACAAACAACCGCTCAGAATTCATCAAAAGGTCATCACACAGCAAAAGGTCTAAATCCAAAATCCGAGGACCTTTGGGCCGGTCAGGATTTCGAGTCCGCCCCGCATGCAACTCCCATTCCAACAACAGGGTTAAAAGCTCGTCTGGAGACCTAGACCAAGCCCCTAGGGCCACGGCGTTCCAAAAGTCTGGTTGTTCCTGATCGTCCTGCGGACTAGTCCGGTACAACGACGAAAACCTTACCGCCTTGAGATGAGACTCGAAAAGCTGACGGCTCTGGTGAAAGGCCGTTAACGTTTGAGGCAAGTTGCCGCCAAGACTGACGGCAACTTGCACTAAAAGAGCTCCGAGTCAGCTACAGGTGCAGCCTTTGCCGCCGCAGAAGACGCCTTTGATGGCTTAACCGGTTCAGGGACTGGTATCTCAGGGCCAGCACCAACTGAGGCCTCAGGTCGTAACGTCAAAACAATTCCTAGGGGACGTGAACCGGGAATCTCTCGTTCGGGAAAAATCTTTTTACGGAGTTGTTGCTCTAAATTGGTCGCAATAGAAGGATTCTTGATGAGAAAATCTCGGGCATTTTCACGACCTTGTCCTATTCGTTCTTCGCCGAACGAAAACCAGGACCCACTTTTTTGAATAAGGTTCCATTTCAAGGCTGCGTCCAAGAGGCTTCCGAAGTAAGAAATTCCTTGGCCAAACAAAATTTCCATTTCAGCTTTTTTAAAGGGAGGCGCAACCTTATTTTTGACGACTTTTACCCGAACCAAGTTACCGATCGCTTCATCTTGGCCTTTATTGATCGTTTCGACTTTGCGAACATCTAAACGCACCGAGGAATAAAACTTGAGGGCATTTCCTCCGGTGGTCGTTTCAGGGTTACCAAACATGACACCGATTTTCATCCGGATCTGATTGATAAAAATCAAAACTGTACCCGACTTTGAAATCGTTGCGGTCAACTTGCGCAAGGCTTGACTCATAAGACGGGCTTGAAGTCCGACGTGAGCGTCCCCCATTTCCCCATCAATTTCCGCCTGGGGAGTAAGAGCGGCGACCGAGTCAACGACAATGATATCAACCCCACCCGAGCGTACTAAAGATTCAGCGATTTCGAGGGCTTGCTCGCCGGTATCGGGTTGGCTTACCCAAAGTTCGTCAATGTTGACACCAAGGTTCTTTGCATACTGCGGGTCGAGGGCATGTTCCGCATCGATAAACGCCGCAACGCCCCCATTAGCCTGAGATTGGGCAATCGCGTGTAGTGCTAAAGTGGTTTTTCCTGACGACTCCGGACCAAAGATCTCGATGATACGACCCTTGGGGTATCCACCAATTCCTAGGGCCTCGTCCAGCAGGATACTGCCCGAGGGGATGATTTCTAGCCCTTGAGCCAACGGATTATCGCCCATTTTTATCAAAGCGCCCTTACCAAATTGCTTTTCGATTTGCAACCGGGCAGCCTCAAGGGCTTTAGCTTTCTCGTCCTGGGCCGCGTCTTTGGCAACACCGACAGATTGTTCTTTTTTTGCCGACAAAATGATTCTCCTTAGCTGGTAATACGGTCAGGGCCCGTCAGTCGCTTCACGAATCCGAAACCTAGTGTAGCGTGAAACGCCGTGACCGGCAAGAAAGCTCACAAGTTCGGCTGGAGATCTTATGGAGTTTTGTAGCCGACTTCGTGGAGCGAAGTGCCTTGTAAATGGAAACGGCCTTTAGGGTCAAGCTGAATGAGGCCTAAAACATCTAAGACCTGCGAATTGTGTAAGAGAGCGGGAAATTTGAGAACTACCGGAACAATTCCTTGAATGACCTGCGAGGTTTCATACCCCACCAAGAGATCGAATTGAATTTTTGTCTTACCATTCCTAAGATTCGCGACGACACCCCGCCACAGAACCGCACAACCTTCATAAAGTTCTGGGGCTTTTTGCACAGCTTCGTAAGAAGCTCCCCCATGAAAAGATCCAAAGTCGGGAGCCTTCAGGTAAGGAATGAGGGCTCGAGCATGTTCTTTGAGCTCTTGGGATGCATTCGAGAGCAAGATTCGGTTAATTTCGTACCTCGTTTGCGAATCCTGATAATTTTGAAAATCCTGTTGGGCGACCTTCCAAACGTTAAGTGCTTGTTCTTCCGTAAAGGTAAACTTTTCCAGGCCGCCGTCTTGAATGGCGGGTTGGTCCGAAGGCAGACTCAGGTTTTCAGGCCCAGGACGAAGTGGCGCGGTAGAGACGCTAACTGCTGTTTTGGCTAAAAAATAAGGCGGAATAAAATGCACCCCCCCCCACAAGCCAAGAACAAGCCCCCCGCAGATACTCAACGTTATTAAGAAAAGGGAAACTCCCCTCGGTATCCCAGTTTTAGCCACCGGAGGGATAAGTCGAAAAAACTCTGGGGATCGTACCCACGTATTTAGCTTATCGTTCCGAAGCGCTTTTCGTAAGCCCTCGAGACCTTTGCGGGCGGGAGCATAACCAGTGTGACGCTCTAAGGCGGTTAAGTATCCATCTAAGGCGGCGGATATATCCCCTTGCCGAGCTTGACAAGAGGCCAAAGCACTCAAAATGGCTGGACTCTCCCCGTCAAATATTTGGTTTAAACGTTCGAGATACGTCTTCGCTCCGCCCCAATCATGGACTTTCAAACAAGCTTGAGCTAATAACCCATAAAAATCAGGGTCGTCCCGATAATGCAAAATTTGAGGCTCTAACACGGTTAAAGCCTGACTGTAGCGGTGGCTACGGAGGAGTTTTTTGGCACGTTCGATTACTGAGCGTTCTGCCATAGCTTAAGGTGCCGTTAGGAGCTTTTGCCTCTGCTGTTCTAACTGATCCAAGGTTGCCTGAAGAATCTGAAGATCTTGCGGGTTCAGTTTTTCAGGATTTGAACGTCGCTCTTTTATTTGCATCAAAACGTTATCTACCACTGCAAGCGCTTTGCGGACTTCAATATCCAAACTGGAACCACTTTTTTTTGATGTATCCAGCAAAAATCCCAAATTTTCTGACCCTATTCTGGAATCTTTAAAAGTTCCTGCCGTCACAGAACCCATCACCAATGAAATTTCGCGCGAAGACCCAGGGAGTAGCAATTGCGGTTGGTACCAGAGGGCAAGCGCAGAGTCATGGTAAGAGTATGGTAACAAGTTAAAGTCACGCCCCTGTTCTGATTTGTAGTCCCAAGAGGTATTGTCGAGTCTTTGCCAGTTGGCGACCACAGTCCGATCGGGCACTGGCGAAGACGGATCACTTAGCATAACCAACAGTCCTAAATCTGATCGGAGCGGGGATCGACTAATCAAAAACGTCGGAGGAGTTTGCCAGGAGGTTTCTGCGTCAATAGGTTTTCCAGCAGGGTCAAAGAAAGCATCTTTCTTTTCTCCCAGGTAGGTATCGAGAATAATCCTAAGCCCCACTTCTTGGGACAAAGCATTCTTAGCAAACTCAAAGGACCATTTGATGCCATCAGCCAACGGGGAGTGTTCCGAAACGACAAATT
Source organism: Spirochaetales bacterium (assembly GCA_027451945.1). Taxonomy (GTDB): domain Bacteria; phylum Spirochaetota; class Spirochaetia; order JABEVK01; family JABEVK01; genus JABEVK01. The sequence goes on along the minus strand of DAIDHT010000035.1, from coordinate 77,133 downwards.
CCCAAGTTTCGACCAGTTGGACTTGTGGCGAAACCCAGGTTATCTGTACTCCGTTTGCAAGGCTCTGAAGATGGGGAACAAAGGTCTTATCTTTTCCTAAGACAAGATTTTGATTTCCTAGTTTGACCGTTACAATTGTCGTCGTCGGGTCTACTGCCCAAAAAAGCGGAACATACAACGGATGAACAACGTCACTCGTGGAGTAAAGGCTAAAGTGCCCCTGCGCATCCACGACTAAACGCATCTTTCCGCGGTCCATCTGCCAGCTCCATAGGCCTGTTGCCGAGACGGACAGGAACGTTAGGGCTAAAATTCCCGTTAAAAGCTGTTTAAGGCTTTTCATGCACTAGCCTCCAATCAAGGAAAAAGGCTTTTAATGACAACGCTTTTTCGCGCAAATTGTCTAAGGTTTCGCGAGTATCGTGACCCTTACCTTTCAATTGGGCTTCTAAGTCTTCAATTTTAGCCTGGGCTTGAGCTAATTCTTTTTTCAAGAGAAGAATCGCCGCTTGAGCCTCACCCCCCGCCCCGTCGATGAGTTTTTTTTGCAAGTCAAGGATTTCTTTTTGATAAGCTTTTTCTCGTCGTTGATATTCGTCAGCGGCGTTTAAGGCTTCAATGTTGGCCCAACGCAAGACGTTCAAAAGTTTATTTTCGCGCGCATCCATATCAAGAACCGCTAAACGGTACTTGGCAGCTTCAACTTTGTAGCTGTAGGGGTAACCATGAATTAACCGGTTATATAGGTTTCCTGCGGCTTCATACTGCCCCAAGGCCGTCGACGCATCAGCCATCCAGAAAAGAGCATTGGGAATCTCACTGGATTGCGGATCTGTCTGCACTGAGGCGGCAAATTGCGCTAAAGCGGCATTGGGATGATTTTGCGTCAAAAGCACGCGCCCCCTCCAATATTCGGCTAAGCTTTGAAGCGGTGCCGAAGGCCCACTTTGAAGAACCGCCTCAAACGCGGCTTCTGCCTTGGCATAGTCCAATAACGCAAAACTTGTTTTTCCCTTGCCGAGCAACGCTTCCGCTTTTTGTTCACCTTGACTATGTTCTACTAAACCCTGGAACAACTTCAAAGCTGTAACAAAGTCACCTGAATCGTAGGCGCGTTCGGCTTCTGTTAACGGCGTTTGACCCCACACGGGGAGCGCAAACCCTATGAAGGCCAAGACAGCCCAAAGTTTCACTCACGCCCTCCTCGTAACGACCTGACATACTCACGAGGATCCTGCGCCGAGAAAAAGGCTGATCCTGTAACAAGAGTATCGGCACCAGAAGCCACAGCCTGAGGTGCGGTAGCCGTTTGAATACCGCCGTCGACCGAGATTCGATAATTCCAGGAGTTTTCAGTTCGCCAAGAAAGCAATTTTTGGAGCTTGGACTCACAAAAGGAAAGGTATTTTTGACCACCAAAGCCGGGATTGACCGTCATCACCAGGACGAGGTCGAGAAAAGGCAAAAGTTCTTTTACAGCTTCGACTGGTGTTGACGGGACCAGGGCAATGCCCGCCTTGACCCCTTGTTGGTGGAGAGTTTCGACGAGGCGATGATGATGAACTTCAGCTTCCCAATGAAAAGTCACGGCATTCGCTCCCGCCTTAACCGCCTCACTCGCCATAAAAGAGGGGTTCTCGACCATAAGGTGCACATCAAAAAACAACGACGAGTGAGGACGAAGAGACTGGATCACCGGAGGACCAAAACTCAGGTTGGGGACAAAACGGCCATCCATGACATCCCAATGGATCCATTCGGCTCCGCTGGCCTGTATAGAGGCTACGGCCGACCCTAAAGCCGCAAAATCTGCCGAAAGTACAGAAGGCGCAATGATCAAGGGAAATTTCTCATCCATAACTCTATTCATAACAAAAAAATGATCGTTCAGTCCAGAAAAATTCAACAAATTTGGTTGAATTGACTAAAGTTGTGTCTCGGGTATAATCAAAAGAAGGGTCAAATGAAATTCGGTGAGCAAGAAACCTCTTTAGATGCCTCAGAGCGCTTAGAACTAGCGCTAAAAAGTGTCTCTGCGGCCTTTTCGCAAGGGGAATTTGCCCGAGCGGAAAGTGAGGCGGAAGAGGCTTTATCCATACGCTATGACGATCCGGAACTCATTTCGGTGCTGAAATGCGCGGTTTTCTGGAAGGACCGCGCAGTTCGGTTGGCGGAATTTCCCGAAGACGAGCAAAAAGGGGATTTTCTCTTCAAAGAGTACCAGGGTTTTACCCAACGCTTCTTACAACGATTAGAAGTGCGTTCTGAAACGGCATTATTTGCAATTCGACAGTATGTGTTTTCAGAAATGGCTAGAGTTTACACTGATTGCCTGCGTCAAGGAAAAAAAGACTCAGGAGATCTAACCGTCAAAGCCGCTAAGGCCTTCAAGGGTTCAGGCGCTTTTGATAAAGCCATCGAGCTGTTGGAAGCTTTTCTGCAGACCCAAAGAGACGATGCGGGTGCTATGGCCGAATTAGCAGATTGTTGGGAAATGGTCGGTGAGGTGCGAAAGGCTAAACTCTTTTTTCGCGAAGCGTTTTACCTTAACCCCCAACGCGTCGATCTTGAGGGCTTGAATTCAACTCTCATCCGACAAATCCTTGAAAACCTTAAGCAGGAGGGGTACCCCCCAACCTCTTGGAAGGAATGGATTCCGGTTTACGGAGTCATATATGGAGTTTTCAATGTACGCAGAGACTTGAAACCGTTGGAGTTAGGACAGCTAAAACAGTCAATTTTCGCGTTAAAAAACGAGTTACAGGACCATAACCTACAACAAGGGTTATTGTTGCCTCGTTTAATTAATCGTTACTTTTGGCTAATCGACCACTACCTTGCGGTTAAAGAAGAAAGGTCGAAAATTGAAGAAGTTTTACTGAATATCAAATTGTTAGACGAGCGAATTTTCTCGATTTATACCCACTGAGCAAGAGGAGACATAAAATGCCGCACGAAATCATCACGAAAATCGAACAGAAGCTTCATGAAGAAAAGTGGACGCGTACTGCTATCGGAGCCTACACGGTAACCATGATTAAGGAGTTGGATGACCTTCTTGTTCAGCTAAGCGAGGAAGACCTTCAGGATGAGGCCAAACAGCTTTGCGACCAGCACCTTGAAGAGTCTAAAAATAGCATCATAGCTCTGTATCTTTCGGGAATGATAAGTCTGAAAAAACAACTCCTTGATGATACAAACTTAACCAAAGTCATCAATCTCTTCGCCCAGAATATCAAGTGGCAAATTGTTGAACACATCTGTTTACAAATGCTGGCAGAGGGTGAAAATAAATTTGCATTAAAAAGCTTGATAGAATGCTATAAAAACGAAGGCCAAGACGCCAAACTTCTCGAAACAGAAGAACGGCTGGTCCGAGTTGATATTGAAGAAGCCGATATTGTTTTTTCGTTAGCTCAGCGGTTTGAAAAAGAAAAAAATCTTGAAAAAGCGACGGACTACTACAAAAAAGGCATTCACCGATACATTCACAAGAAAAACTTTCCCCGAGTTCGAGAAATTTGGCTCAAGCTTTTAGAAGATCCCGCACAGGATATAGAATATTTTAGACTTGTTGCAACAAAAGTTGAAAAAAACCTAGGGTCAGACAAATCTGTTCAATTACTTGAAGATCTTTATCCGATTCTCGTTAAGGCAAAAAACTGGGATGAAGCAATTGCGCTTCAATTAGTCATCAATGATTTTGAACCTAAATCAACGTTTGTGCGAAAAGAAGTTGTGGAATGTGTTCGAAAAAAATATGAAGCCAACCCCAAAACCGAAGAATACATTCGTACAAGCAACTTGAACGACTCGTGGAAACCCTTACGCGAGGCCTTAGAAGACTTTAAAAAGCAAATTGCCTACGAAAAAGGTAATTTTGTTTTCCACAAAGCCTGGGGAGTAGGAAGAATTCGTGAGGTGCGAGACCAGGAATTTGTCATTGACTTTGAAACTCGTCAAAACCAAGTGATTGGTCAAAAAATGGCTGTTGAAAACTTAATTAGCTTGGCAAAAAATGACATTCGTGTGCTGATTGCCACAACAAAAGATCCTCGAAAGCTTGCTGAGCGTATTAAAAAGAAAGCTGAAATTGATTGGGCGTTAAAAACAATTCTCGGAAGCTTTGGCAACAAAGCGGATATGAAGACCATTAAGTCAATTTTGGTTCCCAAGCTCCTTAAAGAAAGTGAATGGACAACTTGGGGAACAATGGCCCGAAATCACTTCCGCGAAAGTACAGATTTTGCAATTTCGCCTGACCGGCCTGATGAGTTCCTATTAAGAACAACCCCTATTGCGATTGATGAGAAACTTTACAACAAATTTAAGGTCGAAAAAGATTTCTTTAAACGAATTGACATTTTTATGGATTTCTTGGAAAAAGCTGGAGACTCCTCGGACTACTCAGGGGAGATTTTTTCTTCGTTTACGAACATCTTAAAATCCAATAAAGTGAACCAAGAAGTCATTGCGAGTTCTCTTTTAGTACAGATGTATTCGAAAGACTTTCCTTCTTTCAACCCTGGGAATATAAAATCTTTTCCCGAATATTTTGCACAAATTGAAGATCGCGAAGCGTTATTCACGGCCTTACATCACCAAAAAATTCAAACAGAATTTCTCAAACAAATCGAAAAAAACCTACCCAACTGGCCAGAAATCTTTTGTGAACTTTACCCTGCTTCCAAATCAGCATGGATCATTGAGTCCTTAATGAAAAAGAAACACTCTGATTTGGTGGCAAAATTGTTCAATGAATTGATTGAACGACATAAGTTGTATCGGGAACCGATGTTTGAAGCCGGTAAAATTATCCTTTCTGAATTATATCCGGTACTCAGCCAGCAATTTAACTTCGAAAAAGTCTATATTACGTTAATACATGACCTGGATTTAACAGCGCGGGATATTGCCAACAAAAAAGACCTCGCCGCTAATAAAAAGTTAAACAAACAACTTTTGACATTTTTATTTGGTGAAGCCGATGGCCATTTAACCCAGTTTTTGAATCAAGCTGACGAGCAATCCCTAAGACGCATCTTCTCGTTGATTCAAGACGTTCGCGATCTTCCGGCTAAACAAAAGCAAGAAGTCAAAGATTTGATCATAAAACGCTTTCCCCATTTTACATTTGCGGACGCAGCTCCTACCAAGGTTGTTTCTTCACGCAAAGGCATCCTGACAACCTTAAAAATGTTCAATGCCAAAAACCAAGAACTTCAACAAATTGTTAACATTGAAGTGCCAAAAAATTCTAAAGAAATTGAAGAAGCTCGTGCGTTGGGTGACCTCAAAGAAAATGCTGAATATCACGCCGCCAAGGAGCGTCAAACCTTCCTCAATGCTGCGGTGACAACCTTAACAACCGAAATAGGCTCTGCCACGGTTATCGACCGAAAAGAAGTTGATGCTGGAAAAGTAGCCTTTGGTACTCGAGTTACCCTTGAGGATCATGAAGCCGAAAAGCTAGAGCATTATACAATTTTAGGCCCCTGGGAAAGTAAGCCGGCAGAAAATATCATTTCTTATCTGTCCCCCCTGGGTGATAAGTTGATGGGTGCAAAAGCCGGCGAACGGCTCAAGTTTACAATCAATGAACGAAAGTACGATTTTACCGTAAAATCTATTGAAGTGGCGGATTTCTAAACTATGAAAAAATTAGCCGTTATCTTATTCCTGCTGACAGCCAGCCTGGCCTCAGCGGCACCTCACGATTTTATTGTGCTGATGGATACGTCCCAATATATGTTCGATGAGTATGATACGGTCATTCAAAGTTATTTTCCAGATGTCGTGAAAGATCACCTCAAGCTTCACGACATCTTTCATTTGATTAGCTTCTCAGATCACCCAGAACTTGAACTCACCCAAAAGATTGAAAATCGCCAGGATATGGAAGCGATCCTCAGACGATTGCTTTTACTTCAACCGTTGGGAAAGTATGACGACCCTCTTTTAGCCTTGCGTTTTGTCTATCAGTACGCTTCAGGATTGCCCAATTATCAAGAAAAGACGATTGTTGTCTTTACGCCAGGGTTGTATAACGCTCCGACTCAAGACCATGCCAGCCCGGAGGCCGCAAAAAAAGAAATTGCCAACGTTATTTCGGAAATTCGGAATCGCGGTTGGAATCTTCGCTTTGTCATCGTCCCAACTTCAGCACCCTCTGCCCAAAACAAAGGCTCTACCCAGGCAAAGGGCGCGACCATAACCTCCCCAAAAACAGCTTTTTCGCTTGACTTGGCGCAGACAGCCCAAGCAGAAAATGTACCAGCTTATGTTTTTCAGCCCCAGCCTGGCTTTTCTAATGAAACCTTAGGAATCCCACGTCTGACGTTTCCTTCTAATCTTGGTAAAATCAATAAGGATTTTAGCCTAAGTTTCACGGCAGCCAATCCCTCCGATTCGGCCGTTATCTTGCATCTGAAAGCCGTAAGTTGTAATGGTATCAGCCTTCTGAACCATGACCTTTCGATTAACCTAGCCGCCCATGAAACCAAGGGTGTTTCTGTGCCGTTGTCGTTCTCGCAACCTCCCGCGAATGGAGCGCAGGTGGGAAAGTTTCATTTGACTTTTGACGACGGATTGCGTGCCTATCCCAACGAGGCTGCTATTCATTTTGAGTATATGCCAGGCCTGGAAATTTGGTTTTTGCCATTTGGGATTATCTTCGGTATAGCACTTTTAGGTGCCCTGATTTTCGCGCTTTTTCAGTTGTTAAAGAAAGGCTACGAACGTGGCAAACATTTGGCCAATCAGCATGTCGAAGATAAAAGCAAAAAATCTGCTGAAAACGAGATTCCGGTTCCCGAAGAAACTGAGCGCGGACCGGCAACACTTGTAACCTCAAATACCAAAAGTTCTACGCCCCTAGTTAAGGTCAAACCCTCTGTTATTAAACTTGCCGAAAGTAAGAAAGAGGAATCCAAGCCCCTAGAAAAAGCGGTTGCACAACCTTTTGTTCAAACACCCTCAAAAACCTTAGTTCAGCCGCCAAAGCAAACTTTAGTACAACCTCCAGCTGAAACAAAACTTGTACAACAAGCAGATCCATCCTTAGACCAATTCCGCAATGCCGCCGAGGCAAGGGAACAAGCCCGCAAAGAGGAACAGGCGGCACTTTTGAGCACCTTGTCTTCATCGTCACAAAAATCTGAAAACAGTTATGCCGCCTTTCTCAAACAAACTTCTTCAAAACAACAAGCTCGAACTCCGGAAATTCAAGGTGAAAACGAGTCCACCCTTAAATCAACGCCCATTCCTAGCACACAGGTCACCCCTGCCGCTCCTGTTAACCCAAGCCCTGCTTCTCTTGTGTTCGAAGTCAAAGAAGGTCCTTCACGAGAATTTGCCATGCTGGTTTGGACTTCTGATTTTCTCTTTCAAAACACCCGTCAGCCCGCCAACTGGTTTCGCTTTCGACCCGGAGAACGAAAATCTGTTGGTAATAGCAAGGCGCATTTTAAAATCGTTCTGGTTCCGGTGTCTGAAACAATTGCCGAAGTATCCTACGACGGCCAGGATTTACAATTTCATCCCATTGCCCGAGAATACTTTCCAGAGTTACCGGACCCGACCTCCTGCTTGAATACCGATATTGGGGTTCATATTCAAGGTGAAAAAGTTCTCTACCTCCGTTTCATTGCCAAGACCTCAAAAACAGAGGAAGTGAATAAATTCTTAAGGGGTGACGCCCCAGCTCTTGAGGATACTCTTCGCTAAATCTCTGACCATGGCATCTGTATCATTATTGGCAACCTTCTTGATGACACTTGCCTCGCTTTTATCTTTAAGACTGGCAAAGCCTCGTAGCGCCAACATCCTGGTTGAGGCTTTGTTGTTAAGCAAGAGAAGACCATACAGAAGCCGATTGTCCGTTGACTGGTGCGCCAGAAGTGCTTGGGCGACCATCGGTGAATAGGTATCAAGCTGACTCTGATTTTCTTTGTGAATAATTTTTTCAAGCGCGGCATCCAAGCCCTTGAAGCGCTTACCGAGCGAAATATCAAGAACGGTTTTCCAAGCGACAAAGTCTGCAGAGCTGTCTCCAAGAATCTGAAGAAAGACTGGCTGCCAATCTGAACTTGGCAGTTCCACCAAAGCTTTAGCACAGGCTGCGCGTACCCTGGGGTCAGGATCATGTTTCAGCCGATAGACCAGAAGATTTTTCCACCTAACATCTTTTAATTTTGCTTCACCTGCTGCAGCGGCGAGACGAATGGGAACCTGACTATCTCGAAGACCGGCTTCAATATACGTGCTAACGGCTGGGTGAGTTTTGGCATACGAACCCATTGCCTCGAGAGCGGCAGCTTTGAGTGAGGTCGTGTTGGCTTGAAACGCTTTCTCGATTCGACTCCAAGAACGAGGATCTCCGATTTCGCCTAAACTTTTAACCACAACTTGTTGCGTCAACGGGTCTGAATCAGAATCATCAAAGGCGCCGTTCAGTGCCTCGACCGCACGGGGATCACCGATTTTACCTAAGGCCCAATAAATATCCGGCTTCACGTTATCATCAGTACTTGTATCTTTCAAAAGTGCCAAAAGTTCCGGTAATTCCTTTTTAGCCTTTAAGGTTCCCAAAGCTCGAATGGCAGCTACCATGAGTGTTTTATTTTTGTTCTTGATTAGCCCTAAAAATATCGGCGTTGATTTTTGATCATCAAGCTGAGTTAGGTAAGAAACTGCCGTCAATAATAAACTATTGGGAATTTGCTCGGGGTCTTTGAGCAAGTTTTGACAATCTTCAAAAAGTGTCTTGTCTTTGAGGTCTAAAAAGAGATTAAGAATATTTTGACGAATCTCAAAATTTTGAGACTGTTCAAAAACTGTTTTGAGCTGGGGTAAAAACTGCCTGTTTTGTTCTTCGTTGAGCTGTTTTACCAAATCGAGAACTTCTGAGTTCAACCCATACTCGAGGATATTAAGGCGATGTTGAGTTAAAGAATCTGTAGCAGAGAGTAACGAAGGGCAAAGAAAGGTAAAGGCAACCAAAAAGCTAACGATAGGTCTAAAGATTTTACGCAGGATTTTCCTCCTTAGGATTACGTCTCAGCATCCGCCAAGGTCGGATGCCCAAAAGTACCAAGACCAAGAGAATAAGGCCAAACGTCGCCAGACCTTCTCCGACAAATAAGCCCACAGAAAGTAGAGTCAGCCCTTTGCTCCACCAGATGCCTGTAAAATGGTACAAGAGTTCCCACAGGCCCCAAGCCGGAAGCAACGATAAAATCACTTTTAAAGTAAACAGCAAATACTCTTGTAATCGTTTTTTATCCAAGGTTCTCCAAGCCAACAACAACATAACCACAGAACTTACAAAGAAACTCACCACGGTACCCCAGGCAAGCCCCATGACGTGCAATGGGGTATTCATCAGGACAACCGACACGACAAGATCGACCGACGCCCACACAATATTTACCCAGAAAGGAGTCCGGAAATTTCCTTGCGAAAAAAAGAACCGTTGAAGGTAATTAAATAACCCTGACGTAAACAAGCCCCACGACAAAATCGACAGTACGCCTGAAGTCACTTGGGTATCTGAAAAAGTAAAATTTTGCCGTTGAAAGGCAAGACTAATCAGGGGCCCACTAAAAAGAGCCATTAAAAACCCTGCGGGAATAAGCAAGAGTGCTTGAAACTCTAAGCCCTGTGTCATTGAACGCGACACGCCCTCCCAATCTTTTTGAGCTACCTGTCGGCTCATCCGGGGAAAGTAAACAGTAACGATGGAAGCAGCAAGAACCCCATTAGGAAGTTGCCAAAATACAATTGCATTCATGAGTGAAGAAACACTGCCTTCGGGCAAAAGTGCAGCTAACGAAATAGAAATCTGCTGAGAGATGAGAGCAATACCACTAATTGAAAGCGCTGGCAACCAATTTTTGATCGTCTTTTTTAGTTCGGGTGTCCAAAAGTGTTTTTTAGGTTTAAAGCTGTAGCCAAGTTTTTTAAAAAAGAAACCTTGAAAAACTACTTGTGCAAATCCACCTATTAAAACCCCAGGAATCTGCGCATCGACATTCATTGTGGGATACAGCCATATTAAAAAACCAATGACACTAATCGAAAACAAAATAGGGCTGACCGCCGGACTACCAAAATGATGGTGGGTGTTCAAAACAGCCATGAGGACAGCCGCTACACTGACTAAAACTAAGTATAAGATAAACCAACGAAAAAGATGTACAGCAAGCAGTTGTTTTTCTGGTACTGAGAACGGAGCTAACAGTGAGATGATGGGTGCTGCAAAAAGGATTGCCAAGAGGATAAGAGGAATGAGTATCAAAAGTTGAAACGTTAAAATAGAACGGGCTAGATCTTTTGATTTTTGTAACGTGGGGTCTTCTTCAATGCTCTGCGCCAAAACTGGAATAAAAGCGGTCGAGAGGGCACCTTCTGCCATCAACTTTCTTAAATTGAACGGTATGTTAAATACCGCGTTTAAAACATCGGCTTTCCAAGTTTGACCAAACAAAGCTCCAACCACGGCGTTCCGGACAAAACCTAAAATTCGTGATAGGGAAGTAGCAGCCATAAGAACGAGTGTAGACCGTGAGGCCGTTGCAGGTTTTTTACTCATGCGCCTCCCCTTTGGTAGCGATCTAAGAATTCCTGCCGAAAGGTCGTAAATTGATCGCGGCGAATACTTTCACGGATTTTTTCTAAGAACGTGTGCAGAAATAAGAGGTTATGTTCCGTGGCCAGCATAGGCCCCAAAATCTCGTTGCACTTAAACATCTGCCTTAAAAAGGCACGACTGTAATTTTGACAAGCTTGGCAGGTACAATCCTCTTGAATAGGACGAAAATCTTTCTCAAAGCGACTTTTTTTAAGGTCGATCACCCCATCCTCAGTGAAAACAGCACCATTACGTGCGATTCTTGTGGGATATACACAATCAAACATATCGATGCCGTGAGCAACAGCCGTTAAAATGTAATCTGGCGTGCCAATCCCCATCAGGTACCTTGGCTTATCTCGTGGCAACAAATCGGCAGTAAACGCCGTGAGCTCCTCAAAAACTTCAGGAGCCTCACCCACCGAAAGACCACCTATCGCCACACCAGATGTATCAAGTTCAAGAATTTCTTGAGCACTACGTCGGCGCAAATCCTGATAAAAATGCCCTTGAACGATCCCAAAGAGTTTCCCCTCATACGTTTCGCGATACTCTTTCCAGCGGGTAACACTTCGTTGAGCCCAATGGGTGGTAATTTCGAGTGCTTTTTCTGCTTCTCGATAAGTCGCTTCGGGGGCACTACAAACATCCAGGGGCATCAAAATGTCACTGCCAAAAATGGCTTGAAGATCGACAACTTTTTCGGGCGTCAGTTGATGATAAGCCCCATCAATATGGGAACGAAAGCGCACACCCTCTTGTGAAATTTTTCGAAACGGAGCTAAAGAAAAAACCTGAAAGCCCCCCGAATCTGTTAAATAGTTGTGCTTCCACGAGGTAAATCGATGCAAGCCTCCCCCCGCTTTGATGACCTCGGGACCGGGCCGCAGATAAAGATGATAAGTGTTGGCCAGAATTAATTTTGTGCCCATAGCCTCGACTGCTGAGTGATGCATGGCTTTGACACTGCCATTCGTACCCACGGGCATAAACGTTGGGAGCGGTACAGGGCCATGAGGCAATTTCATCACGGCCGTTCGTGCCGAAGAATGAGCGTCTTGATGTTGTATTGTCAGCAAAAGAGAACCTCGCGCAAGCTCGCCTTCCTTACGTTCTGGCGTGCCAAAATAAGTACAGACCGGCTGCAGTACCAACGACTACGCCGGAACCTGCCCCTAACCAAGGGGGCAAGTACCCTGTCTTGGCCAGAAGACCGAAAATCATTTGCAGAATGATATAGGCAGAAGAAACAAGCAAGCTTGTTAAAAGACTCATAAGCAGAATGTTTTTCCGAAATCTCCCGCCAATAGCGGCAGAAATCCATATTACCACAAACGGTCCCAGTGAAAAAGAAAGGCGTTGCAGATAGTCGGTTTCTACTTCTCGGTAAGGTAAACCGCCTCGTTTTAACGAAGCGACAAAATTCCCTGCTTGATTAAACGTCATCTCGGAAACGTCTTGGGTTTTTCGCTGAAAACTGACCGGGGGCTCCGACGTTTCAGGACTTTGCCACTCCTTTACTGAGGTTTCAGTTACGTTGCCGGCTGAATCAATCACATATCGCTGAGCGTTGTGAAAGATCCAGGTCTTTCCGTTCCAGGTTCCCCAGGCGGCATCCAGCCGTGATTCCAAGCTACCATCGGCATGTCGAAAGACAAGCACAACATTAGACAACCGTTTTGCGGCATCGTCATAAAAAGCCGCGCTCATTAAAACCTTTCCCTTATCCGTCAACACCGCAACGTTAGTATTACTCAAGCTAGAAAGCCCCAACGCTTCGCGCGTCAGAGAGTTTTTTTCTCTCATCGTAGGAATGACGCCACGATCATTCCAAAAGAATAGAAAGACACTCGCAAAGAGTCCTACCAAAAAAAGAGGTACCGTTAGGCGAAAAAGCGAAATACCCGAGCTGAACACCATGATCAGCTCGTTATGGCCATACATGGTCCCTAAGGCAAAAGACACGGCAAATAAGAGCGACGGTGCTAAGGCGTAAGATACCGTTTGAGGAATGTAGAGTACCGTCAGCCACACAATTTTAGAAAAGGTCATCACAGGATTGGAAGCAAACTTACTAAGATCCATCAAAAGGTCGGCCAGGCTGAGGCTTAAAACAAAAAACGCTAAGGCCAATAACGCCACGAGAAGAAACTGGCTCAAAAGGTATTTGGTCAAGATCCTCATGAACGCATCCTCGCAAGCATAAAGGCGCCTCCCGCTAAGATGAGAAGGTTGGGTAAAAACAGCGCAAGTTCGGGCCACCAGTTCAATTCCAAACTTACATACCGCGCTCCTAAAAGGCTGGCCCAATAAAGAATCGCAACAAACAAACCAGCTCCCAAAACAGCAGTGATTCCACGGCTAAGTTGGTAAAGCGCTAAAGGAAATCCTAAAAAGATAAAGCAAAGGCAGGCGAGCGGAATCGAGAACTTTTGATAAAATTCCGTTTTCCAACTTTGAAGAGTTTTGTCTTGACGATCTTCTCGAACTTTCTGCCGATCAATCTGTTGCGTGTTCCATAAGCCATTAAGTTTCGCTTCGACATCGCTACCGGCGGACTGCCAATAGGTTTGCGCTATTTCATCGTTAACACGACGAAGTTCACTTTGATCCTGTCGCAAGAGGGTATTCATGTGTAAATCACGTTGATGAATCTTGGCCGCCAAATCCACACTGCTCATTTCCCGGGGGCCTATGGTAGGCAGTGCCCCCGTCATCTCTTGCAGAATTATATTATAATCTAAGGAGCGGGCTTGAAAGGTAGAAAATTCTGCATCATTGTGTTCGTCAGGAACAATCCCAGTGACGTTTTGCAAATGGATGGTTAAAACACCGGGTTTACCAGGGTCCTCGCGCACCTGACCTTGTTGTGCAGCTAAAAGTCGACTGTTGTTTGAGGCATCCTTATCCAGAATCAAAAGACTATGTACACCATGGGCGTCTACCGCTCCTGTGACAATTAAGGCGTTTTTATAGGCTTTGACAGCATACGCCCCCAATTCCAGTTCGGGGGTCGATAAAAGTACATGACGATAGACTTTGCCAAAATTTAATGTTCCTATGGGCAATAGAATATCGTTAGCCCCAAAGGAAAGTAACGTAAACAAAAGCCCTAACAAAATATTGGGGAAGAGTAATCGAGCTGGTGGGACACCACAGGCTTGAGCCGCCAAAACCTCTCGTTCTCCCGATAAACGGCCCATTGCTAAAAGCACCCCTACCAAGGCTGCAAAAGGTGCCGCTAACGCAATGACTGCTGGTAGGGAAAAAATCATGAGTAAAAGGACATCTTGAAAAGGGGCTTTTTTTGAGAGAATTTGTTCGCCCATCAAAAGAATCTGATTCAAAAAAAAGACCAGAAAAAAGAAGAGAAAACTAACTGAAAAAGAGAACAAGACCTCTCGGAAGACGTAGCGTTCAAGGCGACCTGTCAAGCCATCCTCCTAACCCGTCGTTCATACTCCCCCACCAAACATGTGACCCCTCCCAGGCAAGGGCTGTAACATCAGAAAAAGGAAACCCCTCAGCTGAGGAATACGTCGTCCAAGTTTTGCCATCCCAACGAAAGCTGCCATGGTCCAAGGTGCCCCCCCAGAAAACAACCGACGAATCTTTGGTGTCACTTTTTGAGGCTACCGGTTGAAGTAAACCTTTTACGACATAGTTCGGGGCCTTCGGTAAGCGAACTAAATCGGCAGGCTCGCCAACCCAAAGCCCTTGACCATAACTCCCCGTATACAAGAATCCCTTATGATCCAGAATAAAGGTAACATCCTTTGGACCTTTTGCCCACGGAGTAAAGTTTTGAAAATCCGCTGACAGCCAGCCCCCTCCCTTATCCTGTGTTCCAACCCACCACCCACCCTGGTTAGCCGGAGAAAGTGCGGTCAAAAAGGGGGTTGGCAGAGCTTGAGATAAGTTATTCCATACCCCCTCTTTCCATTCCCAAAGTCCTTGCCCCAGATGAGCTACCAAGAGAGTTTGTTCATCCAAGGGAATCACAGCTTCTACCCTAAGACCACCCCAACCTTCGGGGTACGAAAACGTTCGCCAGGTTTCGGTAACCTTACTGTACCGAGACATCACCGCGTCTTGAAAAACGTAAACAAACCATTTTGTAACGCACACTTGTTTGATCGGTGAAACCTCAGTCTGTGGTTTCCAAAATACTTTCCATGTTTGTGTCGGAACGGAGTAGCGCGCCAAACCGCCGTCCCAAGTTGCAACCCATAAATCATCCCGATCAATTTCGAGATCTGACACGTGAGGGTCAAGTCCAATATTTGTGAGGGAAAGCTCTCGAAAATTGAGCTTGAGAAGAACCATACGGTAAAGCATCCGACCTGAAGGTGAAAGTTGTTGGGGATCTACTTGGTCGAAACTTTTTTTTACTTGATTAGAATCAAGATTAAGCTCAAAAGCCTGAAGCCAGGCCAAGAGAATGGCATCTTCGGAATTTGGATAGAACTCTTTCGCCTTAAACAGCCAGCGTTCTGCTTCTTGCGGGATGTGAGCTTGAAAATACAACTCGTATAGAAACTTCGCTGCCCAATAGTTTTCAGGAAAATCGTGTGACAAATTGGTCAAGTGTTGCAAAAGAACAATCTTTTTTCCTAAATCCAACGTTGAAAAAATCTTTTGCCAATCGAGAAAATGTTGAGACATGAAGCGACTGGGGGGTAAGTGTTGCTGAGGGTGATAGAGCGGGTTGGCCGCAAGGTTAACCAGATGATATGGCGTTGTAACAAAACTTTCGGGGGGTAAAAGAATAGTGGCGTCTCGCTTAGAATCGGAGGCGCTAAACTTATGGGGGGTAGACAGCCAAACTGGAGGCGCCTGCATGCGGGGTGCTGTTAGACAGGAAAGGAATAAAAACACAAAACCGATGGTGGGCCCTAGAATCTTGTTCACGACCAACCAACTTTTTTCAGGATTTTCTTGGCATCTTTGCCCCACAAAAGCAAAGATGTCTGGTCCAGCTGACAAGTATTTTTCCAGATTGACCAAAATGGTTCCCTCTCCAGCGAAAGAATCTGCTGGTAGGTCTCGCTCCAAACGGGGATCTGCCTCCATCGGTTCCAATGCGCAAATAACCTAAGCATTCGAGCTTCACAGCGCTCGGAAGCTATCAGTAGTGAACCGGCTAGGGCATTTTTGGCGTCTTCCCATTCTTGGAGCGTGGGAGGATGCTCAAGGTCTTTGATCTGAAGCCTAAGAGCGAGCAAAAGTTCCTTGGCCTGCTCGGGAGACGCCGACAAAAAGGTGTGAACCCCACTAAGATCTTCAGTTTCCCACACCTGACTTCCAACGGCGTAACAAAGACCTAAGTTTTCTCTGAGGTTTTGAAATAAGCGTGAAATCATAGTTTCGGCCCAGAAGGCGCTAAATACTTGTAAAGCCATGGAGGTTGAGATCTCGGGCTTTTGTGGGTAATGCCAGCCTAGAATGACCTGAAGCATCTGAAAGTCAGAATTCTCGTAACCAACAAAAGTGCGGGGTTTGAGAACGGGAAGCAATCGTTGTTTTGCTAGGGTTTGTTCCCGAACGCCACGAAGCAGTTCAAAACGTGCTCCTACAGTTATGGGATCTAAATCGCCAGCCCAGGCAAAAATCAAGGCGTCATCACGCAGAAACTCCGCCTTCCAAGTCGTGAGATCTTCCAAAGTTAGTTGGGTTACACTAGAAACCGTCCCACCAACGGGGTGCAGTTCGGGGTGTCCGGGATGAATACGACTTAAAAATAATTCATACGAAAGCTCTTCAGGATCTTCATTGGCCGATTGAATCTCACTGAGAATTACATTCTTTTCTTTTTGAAATTCCTGCTCCGGAAAGGTAGGGAAACAACAAAGTTCAATTAGAACAAGGAGTGCTGTTTCCCACGAGGTGACTGGAACTGTACAGGTAAATCCAATCTCCGTACGGTCAGTATAGGCATTTATCTCACCACCAAGCCGCTCAATTTCACGAGCTAAAGTGGATGCCGTAAACGACCTTGTTCCTTTAAAGAGAAAGTGTTCCACAAAGTGGGCAAGGCCTTCTTTGCCCGCTGGATCTTCACGAGACCCAACAGAATAAAAAAAGCCCAAGGAAGCCACCTGGTGACCAGGCAGAACTTCCCAGAGCATTTCAGTACCGTAACGTAACGAATGACGGCCGAGCAATTCTCTTGTCAAAGAGCTCACCTTCGAGGGGCGGGCCGCTCACTCCTCTTTGACCATTCTTCCTCGGGAACATCAACAACACTCAAATTCAAGCGGCCCATTTTATCAATTTCGACAAGACGAACCTTGATTTGTTGATTTTCCTTGAGAATATCAGACACAGCATTAACACGTTCTTTTGCCAGCTTCGAAATGTGACATAATCCTTCCTTACCAGGGAGAATTTCGATAAACGCGCCAAAATCCATAAGGCGTTTTACAGTGCCTAGATAAACACTGCCAACTTCTGGATCTTCTACCATGCCTTTGATTTTCGCTTGGGCAATTTCAGCACCTTCTCGGTTTCGACTATAAATCGTGATCGTGCCATCATTATCAATGTTGACAGTAGCACCAGTTTCTTCCGAAATTGCTTTGACGTTTTTGCCGCCTGGTCCGATGATCATCCCAATCTTGTCTTGGTCGACCTTCATTTTGAGGATTTTCGGGGCATAAACAGAAATATTCGAGGCAGGTTTTTCAATGACCTTGTTCATGATTCCCAGGATATGCATTCGGCCCTCACGAGCTTGGTCCAAAGCCTGAGTCATGATTTCGCGGGTAACATTCGAAACCTTGATATCCATCTGGAACCCAGTAATACCTTTCTCAGTTCCGGCAACTTTAAAGTCCATATCACCGAGATGGTCCTCTTCACCTAGGATATCCGAAAGGACTTTCCACCGACTTCCATCGGTCACCAAGCCCATCGCAATGCCGGCAACAGGACGTTTCATCGGTACCCCAGCTGACAGCAAGGACAATGAACCACCGCAAACCGTCGCCATCGAAGAAGAACCATTCGACTCAAGAATTTCAGAGACCACACGGACCGTATAAGGAAATTCTTCGTACTTGGGCAGAACATTCTGCAAAGACCGTTGTGCTAAATGGCCATGACCAATTTCGCGACGTCCTGTGGATAAACGACCGGTTTCCCCGACTGAGAACGGCGGGAAGTTATAGTGCAACATGAATGTTGCACGCTTGTCGCCGTCAATATCGTCCATGATCTGCTCATCAAAGACCGTTCCCAAGGTCGAAATCGCTAAGGCCTGAGTTTCCCCCCGCGTAAACAAGGCGGAACCGTGGGTTCTCGGCAAAAGATCAATCTCGCAAGTAATCGGGCGAATCTGACGTGTATTACGGCCGTCGCAACGCAATTCTTTGGCCAAAATACTTTCCCGCAGAATATGTCGCTCCATGTCGTCAATCAAAGAAGGAATAAGACCAAGCTCTTCATCAGGGAGGGACGCTTTAAAATGCTCGATCACTTCTGCTCTAACGGCTTTTATCGCATCGACACGAGAAAATTTGCCCTTAACAAAACAGGCAACTTCCATTTTGGGGTAAGCATAATCCCAAACCGCTTTTTCTTGAGAAAGTTTCTTTTCTTCAAAAACCGGTAGGGGCAATTTTGCCTTTCCTGCCATAGCGACTAATTCTTTCTGAATACGGCAGAGTTCCTTAATGTACCCTTCTGCCATTTCAATAGCCGAAAGAAGCAAAGATTCAGGAACCTCCTGAGCTCCCCCTTCGACCATAGTGATGCCTTCTTCTGTTCCCGCCACCACAATTTCTAGATCAGACGCTTCGATTTGATCGAACGTGGGGTTTACAACCAGCTCGCCACGGACGTTAGCAATCCGGACAGCACCTACTGGTCCTGCAAAAGGAATATCAGAAATAGACACAGCCGCAAATGCGGCTATCATTCCCAAGACATCGGGAGGATTAATTTGATCGGTAGAAACTGTTGTAGGAACAATTTGAATTTCCCGAGCAAATTTTTTATCAAAAAGCGGACGAATAGGACGGTCAATTAATCGGGAAACCAAAATTTCCTTATCCTTAGGGCGCCCTTCTCGCTTAAGAAAGCCACCGGGAATTTTTCCGGCAGCATAGTATTTTTCATTATACTCAACAGACAAAGGAACGAAATCTAACCCTTCGGTGGGACTGGAGGCACAACAAACAGTCGCCAAGACTGCTGAACCTCCGTAGGTTGCGTAAACCGCGCCATTTGCCTGTTTGGCCATTCGACCCGTTTCGAGAACTAGCTCTTCTTGGCCGATTTTCATACGGACTTGGTGCATAAAAGCCTCGTTATTTTCTTAGTCCGAGCTTAGCAATAAGCGCGCGATAGCCTTCCAGGTTATTGTTCTGGAGGTACCTTAAAAGCCGACGCCGTTGACCTACTAATAGCAGCAGACCGCGACGTGAATTGTGGTCTTTTTTTGCAACTTGAAAATGCTCGGTTAAATAATTGATTCGCGCTGTCAATAAGGCCACCTGTACTTCGGTCGAGCCTGTATTTCCAACGTTTCCGCCGAACTCGGCGACAATTTTAGCCTTATCTTCCTTGGTTAAAGCCATTTTGTACTCCTACTCCTCAAAAATAATTTCTTTTGCTACGGGCCCCAGGGGAGACTCCCAGAACAACCCGTCCTTTTCTACTGTTAACACCGATTTCTGACCAGCAAAAATCGGATACTTTCCTGGTTTGGGAAGAACTTGATTCCAGGCCTTTCGGGGAGCCCAAAACCCCCCTGAAACGTACTCTGCCTCTGGCACTTCTAAACGGTAGGGCCTTCCCAAAAGACGCGCAGCCAAAGACAGATGCCCATTATGAACAGCTTTACGAACTTCTGAACTGGATACGGGTACCTGTTGATAAAATACTGGATCAATAACTTCTATTGAGCCATTTTTAAATATCTGCTCCAGATCATCAACTCCCAGACCGGGATGACGTCCTAGACGAAAGTTCCAACCCAAAACCAAATTCCTTAGGGAATACAGCTTTTGAAGTGTTTCCAAAAAAACATCCGCCGTCATTGTAGCAAATTCCGGCGAAAAGTCAATCCAAAGAACTTCATCTACTTTCAAAGCTTCAAGCCGTCTGAGTTTTTCATTCCACGAGATCAGATGTCCACCAAAAAGCTCTGGCCGTAAAACCTCTTTAGGATTATTGCGAAACGTGACGACAAGAGATTTTTCTCCATATTCCGCCAGTCGGTGCAAGAGCCTTTGATGCCCAAGGTGGATCCCATCGAACACGCCAATAGTAGCATTGAAGGGTTCAGAAGAGGTTAAGCGATTGTTTTTACGATCAGACCATTCTGTTAGTTTCATTACGCACAGACAAAGTGATATTGCCAATCACCTTCCCATTTTAAAACCGCAACCAAGTTATCATCCTTGTCCATGATTGCTACCTGTGGCACAGGGTCCCAGTTTCCCCACAGCCCCGGAGGCCGCCCAAATCTGGCTTGCTCAGGCTGTTCTGTCGTGTAAACTGGGATATTTAAACTTTGAAAAAGCTGACGTGGCGTCAAAATTTCTTGGTGTTCAGGACAAAGGAAGGGCCCTACTTGCTGACGAAATAAAGAGGTAAGCATACCGAAAGTTCCCATCGACAAAGCCCAATCACGCGCTAGGGCGCGAATATAAGTTCCTTTTGAACAATGAACTCTAATCTTAGCGAAAGGGGGGGTCCAATCAAGCAGTTGTAACTCAAAGATTTGAATTTTTCTTGGCGCTAAAGCGACGCTCGCACCTGAGCGAGCTAATTGAGAAGCTCGTTTGCCATTGACATGGACTGCGGAGTACTCTGGAGGGGTTTGCCAAAGATCGCCTTGAAATTTGAGCAAACTTTCTTGAAGTTCCTCAAAACCTGGAACCCTTCCATGAGAAATCACGACCCCGTCGGGATCTAAGGTATCTGTTTGCCGACCAAATTCGACAACAGCTTCATAGATTTTATCTAAGCCAGTCAACAGTGGAACCAATTTTGTAAGGTTCCCAGTAAGCACTCCTAATAGACCGTGAGCAAACTGATCCAAAGTTCCTGTATGCCCGAGCCTCTTTCCCCACACCCTTTTTAACGGCGACAACGCTTGAAAAGAGGTAACACCTACGGGCTTATGGTAAAGAATAAACTGATGATTTTTTTCATTGGGCATTGATTTCATCAATTTTTCGATTTAACGACATCGCATCTTCGATAGAATGGTCAACAAGAAAGGTTAAATGAGGAACTGACCTCAAAGGAAGTTTTTTTCCTAAAACCCCATGAATATAACCGACCGCATGGTTCAAAGCCTCAACAGCTTTCTCGAGCGTAGAATCTCGTTGAAAAGATCCAACATATACTTTTCCATACGAAAGATCATTTGAGACATCAACGCGATTGACACAGAGAAAGGTATTGATACGAGGGTCTTTAATGTCTTGAAGGAGAATCATCTCCGCCAGCTTTGCCTGGAGGAGACTTTCCACCTTTCGCTTTCTGATTTCATTCATTTTTTAAGCTCTAGAATCACCAAGTTTCTTCGCGACCTTAATGATTTCTATGAACTCAAAAATATCGCCAAGCTGAATGTCTTGGAAATTTTCGATCCCAATACCGCATTCATAGCCTTCAGCTACCTCACGAGCATCATCTTTAAACCTACGTAGTGAACTAAGCTTTCCACTGTAAACTTGAATACCGTCACGGATAACATTAACATTCACACCACGTTTAACTTTACCCTGAGTAACCATACACCCAGCAATTAAGCCGATTTTAGGCACTTTAAAGGAATCACGAACTTCGGCTTGACCGATAACTTCCTCGCGAAGTTCAGGAGCCAACATCCCTTCCATAGCCTGGCGAATATCCTCAACGGCATCATAAATAATATTGTATTTACGAATTTCAACCCTTTCTCGTTCGGCCAAAACCTGGGCTTTTGCTGTAGGTCGTACATGAAAACCGATGATGATGGCATCAGAAGCCGCAGCTAAGTACACGTCGCTTTCGATAATCGCTCCCGCCGTGGCTTGTATACAATTCAAGCGAACTTCTGGCGTTGACAGTTTTTCTAAAGAAATTTTCAGAGCTTCGACTGAACCGTGAACGTCACCCTTAATAATCACTTTCAACTCTTGGACAGCACCGTCTTGAATGGTGGTATACAAGTTTGCCAAAGTAATTTTCTTGACGTTCTTAGCTACTTCAACCTTGTGAAGCTCTTGGCGTTTCTCGGCAATTTCTCGCGCTTCACGCTCTGTCTCAGTTACTTGGAACGGGTCACCGGCATCGGGAATGCCGTCAAAACCTAAAACCTCAACTGGTGTCGAAGGATAAGCTTCTCGAATCGATTTTCCGTGGTCATCGAACAGAGCTCTGATTTTTCCTGAAAAAACGCCACCGATAAAGTAGTCGCCAACGCGTAAAACACCTTTTTGTACCAGAACAGAAGCAACTACACCTCGGCCTTGATCGATGCGTGATTCAATGACCTTACCTTCTGCTCGGCGAATTTTGCTAGCACGGAGCTCCAAAACCTCAGCCTGCAACAGGATCGTATCCAAAAGATGATCAAGACCAATCTTCTTTAGCGCAGAAATCTCGCAGTACATTGTCTGACCGCCCCAACTTTCTGGGATCAAACCATGGTCAGAAAGCTGTTGACGAACACGATCCGGGTTTGCTTCCGGGAGGTCGACTTTATTGATTGCCACGATAATGGGAACTTTTGCGTCTTTGGCGTGAGTAATAGCCTCTAAGGTTTGAGGCATCACCCCATCATTGGCCGCTACAACCAGTACTACGATGTCTGTGACCTGAGCACCACGAGCTCGCATCAGTGTGAAGGCCTCGTGACCGGGAGTATCAAGGAAAGTTATATCTCCGTGAGGAGTATGAACCTGGTACGCACCGATATGCTGAGTAATACCACCATGCTCACCACCTGCTACGTCCGTTGTGCGGATCGCATCAAGAAGCTTGGTCTTTCCATGATCAACGTGACCCATGATCGTAACAATGGGAGCTCGATGCACTAAGTCTTCGGGCTTATCAACTTCGGTTTCGATCAACGTCTCATCATACAGTGAGACAATTTTTACCGTCGTTCCATATTCAGAAGCAAGGATTGTCGCTGTTTCGGCGTCAATTTGTTCGTTTATGGTAACCAACATCCCCATTGACATCAATTTTGAAATCAAATCTGACGCCTTCAGGTTCATCTTGCGAGCCATTTCCGCCACCGTAATCACTTCCATGATTTCGATTTCTTTCGGTATAGGATTGGCACGATTCGACTGTTTCTTTGACTGCTGAAGAGCCTTTTCAAACAGCTCTTCTTTTTCTTTATTATAAGCTTTTTCTTTTTTCGAGCGGAATTTCTTAGGCTCTACCTTCTTAGCTACTTCAGTAACAGGTGCCGGTGCTGGTCGCCCTCCGCCAGGACGAGGACCAAAACCAGGACGACCAGAAGGAGCACCAGGCCTAGACCCCATCCCTGGACGTGAACCCGCTGGACCACCAGAACGATCACCCCAAGGACGCTGACCGCCTTGCTGATTTCGATCACCCTGAGGTCTATCACCCCAGGGACGACTCTGCTGCCCTTGTCCCCCACGATTATCATAGGGGCGAGGACCACCAGTTCCCCCACCTTGCTGGGTACGATCACCCCATGGACGCTGACCGCCTTGATTGTAACCAGAACTATGACGTTCACCCTGCGGTCTATCCCCCTGAGGACGGTCGCCTTGAGGCCTATCACCCCATGACCGCCCACCACGATCGTTTCGATCGCGGTCACCTTGGGGTCGTTCTCGTGGCTCACGTGGTGGCCGACTAGTTTCAATCCTTAAGCCTTCAGGCTTAGGCCGAACCTCCGAAGGATCAAACCGTCTCATCTCCTGAGGACGTTTTGACATAAATTCGGCAATTTTCTCGGCAGACAAACGTCCCTCAACCGGTTCTGCTTTCGCAGCAGGTCGAGAAGAACCATCTGTCTTTGCGGGAGTTGCCGCATTCGACGTTTGAGAACTAGACGTAGCCGTTTGTGAACCCGTCGATTCTTCTTTATGAACGACAACCTTCTTTTTGACAACAGTCTTCTTTTTGACAACAACGACTGTTTTTTTCTTTTCCGCCTCTAAATCCATTGGCGGTGTCACTTCCGGTTTCGAGTGCTTGATGAGAGTAGCCTTGGGCTTTTTATTTTCCAGTTCGTCCGACATAAAGTCTCTTATTCCTCAGATTCCTCGTCTTCAATCTCAAAACTCAAACCGACACCACAATTGGGACATTGGGTCATATTGATCTGAACGGGGTGCCCACATTCGGGACATTCGAATTCTTCTTCGTATTCTACATCATCCTGGGAAGAATAATCAATCTCACTCGACTGACCTTCTTCATCCACGATTTCAACATTCTCGTTAATTACCTTCATCAGGTTCTCAACATCTTGAGCCGTTATGCCATCAATCTTATTCAGATCTGTCCTAGACATATTCAGGAGAGTTTCAATTAGTACAATACCATGCTCTGCCAAGATTTCCACAACCCGAGGGGAAACTCCCTCAAGTTCAGAAATCTTGGTAATGACACCTTCTTCGGCAACCTCCTCAGGTCTGAAAAGACCATGTGCTGCCTCTCGAGCTTCGCGTGACAGATCCATTTCCGCAAACTGCTCTTCAGTTTTAACGTCAATACTCCAATCACAAAGCCTATTGGCCAACTTGACATTCATTCCTTGCTTGCCAATCGCCAAGGAAAGCTGGCTTTCTTGAACCACCACCAAGGCTTGATGCTTAGACTCATCAAGAATAACGACCTGACTGACTTGAGCAGGAGACATGGCGTTCTGAATGAAGGTTTTCGGGTCAGGATCCCAGCGCAAGATATCTATACGCTCGCCATCCAACTCCTTCATCACAGCCTGAATTCTCATGCCCTTCAAGCCAACGCAGGCTCCAATTGGATCAATTTCTTCCTTGACGGAGCGAACCGCAACCTTTGTGCGATACCCTGCTTCCCGAACAATTTTCTGAATGATAATAACTTGCTCATAAATTTCAGGAACTTCAATTTCAAACAAGCGTTTAACAAATTCGGGATCACGACGTGTTAGAACGATTTGCAAACCACCCGGCGTTTTACGAACTTCTTGGATTAAGCTTTTAATCCGAGATCCTGGAGCGTAGGTTTCGCGCGGTGATTGATTTTTTCGCGGCAGAATACCTTCAGTTCGCCCCAGATCGACGTAAATATTGCCGTTTCGTTCTCGTTGATAATAGCCAATGATAACTTCATTCACTTTATCACTAAACTCAGAATACAAACTATCTTTCTGGATATCCCTCAGGTACTGTTTCGCCCGCTGTTTTGCAGTATAAACTGCCTGACGATCAAACTCTTTCGGGTCAATTTCGACGAGAATCTCGTCACCAACAGTAGCCTCTTCATTGAGCGCTTTCGCCTGAGTCAGTTCAATTTCACCTACAGGGTCATACAAATCATCATCTTCAACCACAGTACGTTTCGCAAAAATCTTGACCCCATCATTTTCACTGGACATTTTAACAACAGCGTTGTCAGATGTACCAAACGTTTTTTTATAGGCTGCCAATAAGAATTCTTCGACAACCTTTTCGATTAGGTCATTAGAGATTCCTTTATCCTGCGTGATTTGATGAATCGCATCAGAAAATTCGGAGTTCACAACATCCTCCCAGAAAAAAATCTATAGATCATTCAACCTTGCTTTACGAATTTCTTTTTTAGTAATTTGTACAGAGCCCTTCTCAGTTTCAAGCATAAGGGAGGCATCCTTCGCCTCACTCAAAGTACCTGACAGCCATTCAGAGTCACCATCTCGTAAAATCTGAATTGGGCGCCCCTGGAACAACTCCAATTCAAAATCATATTTTAAATTTCGCTCCAAACCCGGGGTCCCCACTTCAACATACAAATCTTCTGTATTCAGAAGCTCCTCAAGCTTAGGCAATAACAGTTTATGCAAGTGCGCCAAACCTTCTAACGTTAATCCTTCGGGAGAATAAATCGTCAAAGAAACCTTAGTCGTTCCGTTCTTTGTTCGAGCGGCAACTTCTAAAAGTCTGGCTTTTTCTACACCGAGAAACTGATCGAGAGCAAGAAACAAGGGGTCATCGGGAAGGGAAAGCAACATACGGCACCATAAAAAAAAGAGCCGTTTCCGACTCTTTAGCTCATTCCTCTTAATCTAGTCTTGAAACGACACTACAAAAAACCTTTAATTTTGTCAAGTAAGAGGCTATGCCTAATGTAAAGAAAGGCAGAGAACCTTAACTTCTTTCGCCCCATGATTTCTGAGCAGGGCCGAGCAGGCCTCGACAGTAGCACCTGTGGTCACAACATCGTCAACAAGCCAAACAAGCTGCTCCTGAGTCTCGCTTCCCGACCAAAAAAAAGAGCTTTTTGCATTTTGAAAACGCTTTCCTCGACCGAGAAGTTTTTGTTTTTCTCCTGCGTGTCTTCGTAGAAAGTGTCTTAAGGGCCATTTTGTTCTTTTGCTGATGGCTTGAGCAAGGGCTTCAACAGGATCCCATCCCCGTTGCCACACTCTACGGTGATGGGAAGGAACGGGAACGACGACACCAGGGGGCAGATCGTCCCAAGCAAAAAGTGAAAGTAGTGCCCGATTTAGCTGAGGAATAGGTCGCATTTTATATTGGGCGGTCCAAAATCCAACCCACGAATTGTAGGGGCCTAGACCGATAAGTTCCGTAAAGGACCAGCTTTGAGTTTGACAGTCCATGCAAAATTTTGTCTCGGTAAGGAGAGGTTGATGACAAAGTTCGCAAGTAGGTCCCGGGTCTTTTTTTTGAACCCGCTGATGCCAGCATAGCGGACAAACATCCTCAAGTTGGTGATCCGGAACAAAAGGTGCCCCGCAAATGAGACAGCGATACCGTTGTAACCACATACCTAGAAAGACAGCCAAGCTATCGTTTGGCTTTCAAAGATTTTTGCCAATGATCGATCCAATTAAGCGCCTCTAGAGGTGTCAGCCGGTTTAATTCAAGCCCAGCGATCTCAGTGAGCAATAATTCGTTTTCATCAAACAGACTTGCCTGAACAATAGGTGTTTCTATGACCTTCTTTTTTTGCTTTTCACCTAGAGACACTTCATTTTCAGGCAAAAGCCCCTCAAGAATACTCGTGGCACGCTGTAAAAGTTCTGTAGGTAAACCTGCTAACCTTGCGACATAAATTCCATAGGAGTGATCCGCCGCGCCAGGAATGACACGACGAAGAAAAATTACGTCAGCACCATCCTCCTCTACAGCTAAGCAAAAGTTATGTTTTTCTGGGTGTTCAAGAGCGGTCAACTCGTGATAATGGGTCGCAAATAACGTCTTAGCGCGTATTCGATTTAATAAGTACTCGCAAAGCGCCCAAGCCAACGACAGTCCGTCTCTGGTACTCGTCCCCCTCCCCACTTCATCCATGACAATTAAACTGGCAGAGGTTGCCTGCCGCAGAATGTAGGAGGTCTCATTCATTTCTACCAGAAAGGTTGATTCACCGCGTGAAAGATCGTCTCCTGACCCTACTCGACAAAAGATTTGATCAACAATTCCGACTCTGGCAAACTCCGCCGGCACATAGCCTCCCATTTGCGCCATGAGGACGATCAACGCGGTTTGCCTCAAAAATGTGGATTTACCCGCCATATTGGGCCCAGTCAACAAATGCAGAACGTCCGTTTCTGAAAAGTTAACAGAATTGGGAACAAAAGGAGTTTCCTTGAGAGCTGCCTCGACCATGGGGTGACGACCCGCTCGAATTTCTAAATCGTACCCGGGATGCAACTCTGGGCGTGTGTAATGAAAACGCCGCGCCACGGTTGCTAAACTTTGTACAGCATCGACATACGAACAAAATTGCGCCGCTTTTTGAAAAGCGACTACATGGGACCGTAAGCGTTTTATCAAATCCTCATAGAGGTTTCGTTCGATTTCTAAAACTCGAGCTTGTGCTGTTTCCACAGTCACCTGAAGAGCTTCAAGTTCATCGGTTGTATAGCGTTCTGTACCCACTAGGCTTTGTTTCCGACGAAAATGCGACGGTAAATTTTGAGCTTGAACTCTTGATACTTCAAAAAAATAGCCTAAGATTTTGTTACTTTTGATCCTAAGAGTATTAAGAGAAGACTTTTGCTTTTCTTTTTCTGCATATCCCTGAATTAACTCCTCGCCGTGATCGCGAGCAAAGCGATCTTGATCTAGTTGGGCATTAAAACCTGGGGCAAAGACGCCTCCGTCTTGCAAAACTAGGGGTAATTCTTTATTTAGGGCCGACCTTAAAAACTCTTGTTCGCTTGCCAGTTCCTGTTGCACCTCTTGCGAAAGCGAAATTGGAGCGTTATCGAGCCGTCTTTGATCCCAAAATTTTGCTAAATCCCCTGTACGTTCAAGACAGACAAGAAGTCCTCCCAAATCACGGGGTGAGGCTTTGTCCAAAACCAAACGAGAGGTCAGTCGCTCCCAATCAAGCATTCCCGATAAGGTATCCCGAATTTGTTGATGGGGCGAAGGCGATTCCACATAATAAGCAACGTCGGCCTGTCTTGCCAAAATTTCATCAAGGTTCTTGAGAGGAAAATGAATCCACGACTTTAAAAGCCTGGCACCTGGTGCCGTTTCCGTAGAGTTAAGAACCTTCCAAAGGGTGAACCCTTCCCCTCCACGATTCCGATCACTCAATTCCAGGCTTTTCGCCGTAGCCTCATCTATCCCGAGATAATCTTCGGGTCGATATTTTTTGAGTTTTTTTAAATGCTCAGGATTTTTTCCAGGCCAACGACTATCCGCATACGCAAGAAGCACTCCCAAGGGAATCAACTCTAACGAATGAGGTTGCCAACCGAGTGCTGCAGGACTCATGACCTCAAAATGCCTCAATACTCTGTCTTTGGTTCTGGCAAGCTCAAAATACCAAGGGGGAAGTTCTGTTATCAACGGCGAAGATTCACTTTTTTCCCAAGAGGCAAGCTCGGGATAGGCCTCTCTCACCCCTTCTTCTAGCAAAATTTCTCTTGGCTGAAAGCGGAGTAACTCGCGTTGTAGGGCTTCACCCTTTTCCCAACGGACAACCGTGGTCCAAATTTCGCCGGTAGAGAAGTCGGAAGCTGCCAAGGCACAATGTTGGTTTTGCCAAAACAACGCGACGAGATACTGTGAAGCACCACCATTCATTAAATTGTCGTCTACCACGGCACCAGGACTCAAAACCTCCACAACTTCACGCCCCATCATCCCCTTGCCGCCTTGCGGGGCATTTTGTTCACAAACGGCAATTCGCTTTCCGAGGTCAAGAAGCTTTTTGATATAAGTGGAGGCCGCATGGTACGGAATACCGCACATGGGGACTCCCTGACGCTGAGTCAAAGTTAACCCCAACAGCTTACTTGCCTCATGAGCATCCTCCAGAAACATTTCATAGAAATCACCAAGTCTAAAAAAAAGTATTTTGTCTTGATGCTGGGCTTTCAAGGTGAGGTATTGACGCATCATCGGGGTAGGTTCGATCATTTTTTCATTCTAAAGAAGGTTGAAATTTCCCACAAGGCGTTCTCGAAGTCCGGAACTCCTGTTGTCATTCGCTGAAAATCGATTATAATAGAGTTGTGTCAGAAGCATTATATTTCCAAGAGACTTCGGCAGGAATTTTCATTAAAGCCGTAGGCCATATTACGGCGGCTCTTTCTGTTGACCTGAAAGCCTTGGTCACTGAGAGACTTGAACAAACTCCAGTTCCCCTTGAGCTTTTTGCTGATCTCTCGGAATGCACCTATATGGATTCTACCTTCATGGGCTTGTTAGTGGGGTTCCACAAAAAGCTCAAATCTCTTACCGGACGGTCTCTTACGCTTTGGAACCCAAGTCGAGAATGTGAGAAACTCCTTCAAGGTTTAGGAATTTGGAAGTTAATGAGACTGGTAGAAGGTCGGCTTGACACAGGTGAGCCCGACTTCTGGAAACTCGTAACGAAAACACAAGATCCTAGTCCCGAGATTCTGCTGGGCGCTCATCAAAATTTGAGCGAGATTTCTGCTGAAAATGCCAAGAAATTTTCTGTACTCGAGTCAATTCTTAAAGATCAAATCCATAAAGAAGAAAATTAGCCTTGAAAAATTAGCCCTAACGGTGGCTAGAAGTTAAAGGAACCCTTCCCAAAAGATCTTTCAGGAAGAGTTTTTACCCTTTAAAGTAAGCAGTTTATTGTTTTGTTGTTGAAGCTTGCGGTGTTGGTGTCGCCTGTGGCGCTGGTGCTGGCTGGTTGGCCGGCGCAAGGTCAACTTGGAGTCTAGCAATTACACCATCGGTAATATCCGCGTCAGGACTATACCACACCACTGAAGAATCATTTTCTAAGTTCAGGATTAACGAAAATCCTTTCGACACCGCTTCTTGATCAATCTCAGAAATCAAAAGTTTTTGAAAAGAGTCATCTTTTCGCACTTCTTCACTCTTTTGCTTGAGTTCTTGTTGCTTAACAGCAGCGAATTGCTGATAGGCCTCTTTTTTTGATTGAATTTGAGCGTCTAGCTGTTGAACGGTTGCTTCGTCCCCACGTGCTTGAGCATCATTTCGCTGATTCATCAATTGGATAAGTTCTTGCTTGAACTTATTGATATCATTTTGAATCGAAGCTTTGAGAGCCTCAAAATCGCGCACCCCTTTGGATTCCTTGTAAAACTTATCGTAAATTCGGGTTAAATTCACTAACCCTGTTTTTGCAAATTGCTGAGTTTGAGCAACGGCAATTGACGAAATGGCAACCATGAAAACTGCCAGAACAAACCATCGTTTCATCTTTTCCTCCTAATTGGTATAGCCGAAAGCAATAACGAGTGTCATATCCGCTTGGGGTCCAAAAATCCCCTGTCCTTTTTGCCAAACCACATTATTACTGTCATTCAACAGGAAAGGTTTGGCTAGATAAACCGCAATAGGGAACTGTGGGCTTACTACACGTAGACCAAAACCCCAGGAATAGTGCTTTTGCCCGTACGGAATTTGCGACAAGCTCGTGTACGTACTGTCATTATAGAGTAACCAAGACGAGTCAACAAACGTATCAAGCCACAAGAAGCTGGGAATTACAGGAAAACGGAATTCGACACCGCTGTTCCAAGCCGCATTTAGTCCCATAATATACCCCCAGCCGCGACCACTGAGCATGCCATCAACACTCACCAGTTCGGTTGGCTGAGCCACGATGTAGCTCGGTCCACCCAACCCTGGCATCAAGAAGCTTGCCCCCGTATGAGCGCGGAACACCCATTGAAAATCGTAACTATCGGTAATGGGCAAGTCGAGAAGCTTCAAATAAAAGTCCGCTGTTCCATCCCAGCGACTCCAGGAGGATTGTCCCACTAAGAATCCGCCATCCAACGTCATGGTTTGTGACAGCAAAAATCCCGACGTCGGGTTGTAGACCAAATCTCGGGTGTCCCAGGCTGTTTTTGCCCAAATCTGGTTGTTAAACTGCCAGTTGAGGTTATTCTGACGAACCACATAACTTGCTGGTCGGAACAAGGTGGAATCATACGAGACGTACTGCAACCCAGACTGAGCGCCAGTCCCCACGCTGAGCCGTCCCCACGGTAGGTACCAGGCATAGCCCGTATTCACTCCCAGCGAGAAATCATAGGACTCATACTGCATGGTAGAATACTGAGCTTGGTTATTCGAAAGGTCGTATTGGTACCGGGTTACCAAATGGAGTTGGGTAATATCATTGGAAGTAGGAACCCCAGGGAAGGGATCCCCCGCATTGTACGAGTGACCACCGTAGGTTTCTGAGTCCGTAAAAACATAGTCGTTAGGGTTATAAGGGTCAGGGACTGAGGTTCCAATTCCGGTTGACAGGGGGGCATTGGCATCTTGAGGGATATTTTGGTTGATCGCGTGGGAGATTCCCAAATTCCAGCCTAACGTGAGGCGCTGATTAAAGGCCCAGTTATCAACAAAGCTGGCGTTGAGACTTTGAATGATCGGAGACAGGCTCGACGCTATACTAAAGTTGTAGCCTTCGCCGAGAAAGTTTTTATCTCCCCACTTAATCTGTGCAGACACAGGAAACGACGTAGCTCCCGAAAACGACAAACCAAAGGACATATCTGCGGTTTTTGCTTCTTCGACATTGAGGACCAAATCCATGAGTCCATCAGCGGAACCCTGGGGAGTTTCGGGAACGATACTGCTAAAGTACTGCAAGTTGTAGAGGTTATGGATACCTTCTACAATTTTTGCTTTGCTGAAGACATCGCCCACTTGAATTGGCATTTCCCTGGTGATGACGTAGGCTTTTGTTTTTGTATTCCCTTTAACCAAGATGCTTTCGATGTGAGCGCGAGGACGTTCAACAATATCGATTACATACGAAATTTTATTTCCGGTGCGAACTTCTGTCTTTTTAATTTCATTAAAGATGTAACCATTTTCATAATACAAATCCGAGATGCGTTGAAAATCTGCATCAACTCGTTCTTTGCTGATGACGCTTCCCACAGGCTGTCGAACAAGAGACTCAAGTTTGGCAGTCGAGAATATTTCGTTTCCATGGAAGGTAAAACCTCCGAAAACAAACGGTTTACCTTCGTGGATTGTTATCATGATGTCCAAAAGGTTTCTGTCATTTGTTTTATCAAATTCTACTTTCTTTTGGACATCGACGATTTTTGCGTCAATATATCCTCGATCCCAGTAATATTGTTCAATGGTTCGCAAATCCTTGGCAAAGGCGGCCTCTTTAAAAAGCCCCGCATCAAACCAGCCAACTTCTTTGGTATCCATTAAGCCTTTGAGAGTTCCCGCTGTTGCAAACGAAAGACCCTGAAATTCAATTTTTTTGACGGCAGTCTGCATTCCCTCATCAATATTAAAGTAAACAGTGGCCTCATGCTTTTTGTTCACCTCGGTTGTCGAGGTTACCCTGGCTGCGAGGTACCCATGATCATTATAATATTTTAACAGAGCCTGCTCATCGGCTTTAATTTTTCCCTGGTTGATGATGTCGCCTTTTTTCGATGTTAGCACCCCTGAAAGATCCGAAGAACTAATCTTTGTGTTGCCATTAAAGACAAAATCCGCAATCGTAGGCTTTTCCTTGACTTTAAAAATCAAGATTACCTGATCACCCTGTGGGTCGGCCTTAACCGCTGTGGGAGCTATTAAGCCTTCAAAATAGTCAAGATTGTAAAGATCACCTTGTAGCTGCTGGAACAGTTCATCCGTAAACTTTTTACCTATATAGGGACGAACAACGCCATCCAATTCGCTTCGCTGAATGGTGACAAGCCCCTCGAAGCGTATATCGGCGATGGGCTTGTTCATATACCAATCCTGAACTGCGGGAACCGAGGGACTGCTTGCTGAGGACGCTGAACCCGAAGCTGCTTGAGCAAAGGCTGACAACCCCGTTGCCGTGAAAATCAGAACGGCAAATAACCTGCGAAACGTCATGAACTCTCCTTCGTGTCAATAACTCCAATTCCAACTGAACGTTACGGTATTATCCGTGACAAATAAACTTTGAACATGCTGAGGGACAATCGTCCAATTCAAGAGAAAGAACGGCGTCGTAAATTCCATCTGTATTTCGGGGTCCACTTGAAATCCTGTAGTCTGTATACCACCCACGACAGGATTTTGATGAATATTGAGATCTCCCTGCAAAAAAAGCTTATCTCCTAAGTACTTACCAAAATACACCCTGGTATTATCAAGGTAGCTTGATGTCGCTGAACTTGACTGCGTTAGGGCCTTCTCAAGAATCTGGGTTCTGATGGAAAAAAGATCCAACCCAAAGCTTTTTTTAACAGATTCTTCAAAAGGACGCAACAGGATGCCTGAGCCTAAATCCGAGGCTACCGAAAAAGCAGAATCTAGGGGCGTAGTAGAGCTTGCCACGGCCAAAGTGGTCCCCAGGAGTTGTTGAAGCTCTTCGGGGGTGCGATACGGGATTGTGCTAAAAGTAGGTGAAAACTCACTCAAAGGCCCATCAGCCTTGAGAATAATGATCACAGGGCCTTCCGAATCACGAGTTTTTAGGTCCGCATGAACACTGAGATGAGGGTCAAAAGAGCTTTCGGACTCATGAAATGTTAGCTTTCCGTCCTGAATTTGAAAAGTTTGTGAAACATAATTGATCTCGCCCGTTAAGAACTCGATCACACCCAACAGAGAAAGCTGAGAAGCCTGATCGTTGTAGCGAATTAGCAACTTCTGTCCAGGCATAGCAGTCGCTTTAACCAAAGGTATATTAGGATCTGGCCAGACAAATTCTACCTTGCGCCCTGTTTTTATATGTAAATCCACATTCAGGCCGTAGTTGCTTTCTGGGGTCTCTTGAACGGGAATCAGCCGCATCTCGGTGTTCTGAACCGTTAAATCCCCCCGTACGGTCATTGCATAAGCATCGCCAATAAAGGAAAGCTCACCCGACGCCCAACCTTCTGCATCAATTCCTGTTAAAACATAGCGAGCTGGTATCCAAGAAAGCTCATCTGTTCGCACCGATAAATTAAAGTGATCAATCGCGGCGTGGTCAAAGTGAAGAGTCCCGCCTACTAACCAACTTTGGCCTTTTGGTCCAACATTCACTTCTGGAATTGTAATCGTCTTGTCTCGAAACTCAATAGCTCCCGAGAACGGCCCCACTGTTTTTCGTAAAAAAGCGTTATTAAAGACAAAATTTTGAAGTTCCGCGTCGCCTGTAATGCTCGGATCAATCCAAGAGCCAAAAATGTTAACACTGCCAACCATGACTCCCTCGTGAATCCTCAACATATCGCTGTTCAGCCAAGGGGCAATTTCTTTGAGCGGCAACCGAAAACTGGTCACTTCTGTATGAAAATTCTGCGGACTCAACCGTCCTTCTGCGTTAAGGATTGTCCCTTGCGGTGACAAAATATGCACTTCATAATGAGACAATCCTTGACCCTGCGCCTTAAAAATGCCATCTACGGAACTCAGACGCCAATTTTGACCATGAAGCTCTCCCTGAAAAACTCCTGACGGAAAATGAAGTCCCCCTAACTGCGCATTTGACCATTGATAGGTTGTTTCAAGTTGCAAGGTCTGGTTTTCCCCCTTCCACCGCCCTTGGTTAACGCCTTGCCACGTCCATTTTTTTCCTGCTACAGATACCGATTGATGAGAAACCCAAGTCCATTCTTTTTTTTGCCAGTCGAGAGAAAGTCGCCCATCAGAAATGCTACCGCCTCCCCAGGAGCCTTTGAAACCATGAATCTCCCCATGTGATAAAGTTCCCGACAGCCCACACGATACGGCAACAGGGTCATTCCCATAAAAAAATTTCTCAGAAGCTATGACAGCATTCCAGCTGACACCGTCGGTCTTGGTCCAGACAAAATTTCCCTGACCTTGCCAGGTTCCTTGCCAAGGCGCAGGGAGAAACCGTTGCACAGGGGAATGACGCCACTTGGCATCCACATTGATAACCTCGCCCCATAGCCAGTTAACCTGAATATGCTCGGATTCCCCTTCGGGCGAGGTGATTCTCAATTCTGCGCGCCAAGGGACCGAGAGCTTTCCCCACGACAGCGCCAGACTTCCTTGCCGAACCCCCCAGAGATCTGACCAACGCAGAATATGGATGGCAAGACGATGGTCCTCGAGACCTGCGTACCAATTTACCGTAAAGGGGGCTTTCCCCAGGGGATAGAAACCTTGCCAAGTGCCGTCATAGAAGCCTCCCGATAAATTCGTTCCTTGCTGTGATAAGCTACCTTGAAAGGATAGAGAACCTCCACCCGGCAAAGGGAATCGTTGAACTTGAACAGAAGCTAACCAAGCTTCGGGTGTTCCTTCCCAGACTCCCGATATGCCCGAGCTTCCCCCTAAAATAAACCGACGTAATGAAGGCCAGTATTCTCCCTGTAAATCAAAATGCTTTTGATAAAGATCCCAGTCCGATCGAAGAGAAATATGATCTTTTTTTTGAAAATCGACCGAAAGATCGCCTGAAAAAGGAAAATTATCCCATTGTCCTGTAACCTGCGAAACTTTGAGAAGACGCTTTTGAAAAGCAAAATTAAAGCTAACGTTTCGTCGAGGATTTTTGATATCGACTAACTTCCAAAGTGAGGGCGTGGCTTCGAGGCCTTCAGAGGATGAACGAACCAAACCACTCGAACTGACTTGCCAGCCAGAAAGTGCATTCACCAACGCGGCGTCTAGAGCGACAGGGCCAGCTTGTGAAGCCACCCCTGCTAACGGGAGGTTGCCTACACTATAGGCGACTGCAAATGAAGAAGCTTTCAAAGACACTGTTCCCGATAAGCCTAAAGAAAATTCAGGATAATCCTTCCAACCCGAATTTATTAAAAATGCTACCTGTTGACCTTTAAAATCAAAACGGCCATGGGGCTTGTTGAATTGAAGACGGTTCCATAACCAGTGTTTACCCTGAAAAGTACAGTAATCCTCTTGCCGTTGTAAAACCGTTTCACCGTTAAAAGTCCCCAAACCAGGAAAATTCCAGTGTTTTACCGTCAAAATTCCCTGTGGTAATTTTGACTTGACAAGAATATCCCCCTGAAAGCCAAGGGCCCCATGAAGAGTGTCAAATTCAAACTGCTTGACACGAATAACCCGTGAGTCCGCTTGAATATCTGCTGTTGCTGAGCTTTGGTCGGGAAATAAATCTCGCGAAAATAGGGCCTGTCCTTTTAGGTTTGCTTGCCAAAATTGAGTTAAAGGATTCCAATCAAGTGCGACTTTGCCAGTCCAAGTCGTCGCAAGCCACCGATTAACAGCAAGTGAGTTTTTCCAATGAAGCCACTGCAAAAATTGATAGTGATCAGTGGTCATTTGTGCCTTGATTCCTTGATGATCCCAAAGAACCGACAAATCCAACGCCTGTTGATCTTGTGTTTTTGAAATCAAGACCTTAGTGGGCGTCCTTTCAAGCTGAAACCCAAAAGCGCCCAAATCAAACAAATTGGTGGACAGTGTGTCGGCATGAGCCTTGATTACCCAATCTTGAAATTGGTTATCGACGTGAAGTACCCCTTGTAAAGATGTTGTTCCTGACGATAGCCCATATACAGCTTTGACTAAATGGCCCTCTAAAGCTGTTCGAAAAATCATTTGCCACTCATTAGCCTGGCGCTTCAATGTTAAAAACCCATTGACAGTGCTAAAATGTCCTACAGGGGTGGTTATATCGGCCGACATGTTAAATATCTCTATGGGAGGAGGGGCTTGGGCTTTGGTGTCCGTCAGCAAATGTTCTCCATTTGCTAAAAATTTAGCATCTTTTTGTGTATCAAGCTGAACCCGTGAATTGATAATTTGTAATCGGGCAATCGCGTTTTCCTCATGCCCTTGAAAAATGGCCAACCAATTCCAATAGACTCGAATTCCTGACGCATAAAAAATATCCCGACCGTTAGCCCTGATCTTGACATCATGAAAATCAAGGTATTCAAAAATGTTGGAAGATAAATGCCCATAAGAAATCGTTGCGTCCAAAGATTTTTGCAACGCTGATAAAAGTGCCTTCTTTTGGTTTTGCCAAAACGCATCCCCACCTAATGGAATTAATGTTGCCAAGAGCCAAGCCAGTGCAACGAGTATCGGTGTCTGTAAGGTTTTCCAGTTCCAACGCCATCTCATGCTTAACTCATCAATCTGGACTCACAGCTTTTAACTTGAGAACCCAGTGAATCTGATAACTTTTGCCGGTTTCTGAGGCCGGAAAACCCTGACGAGCCAACCAAGCACCAAGCCAACTATCAAGACGAGGATGTGCTGTTTCTAAGCCCAAGATGCGAGACGGAGAACCTCCCTGAGGAGGAATCCACAAAGTCAGGTGCCAGGTAATTTCTCCTTCTGGAATATGTTGCGGAGGAATGGGTGGTAAAAGGGATGGAGCCGACCCTCCCCCTGAGGTCCAAACTTTTGCCGACGCCGATTGTGTCGAGGCACTTTCCCCTAACAAATCCTCTGCAGAAGCCTCTTGTTCTGGAAAACTTGGCGGTGGAAGCTTTTCAGGCGTGGACGACTTTGGTTGGGGTTCACCCCTTAAGGAGTGCCAATGAGCACGGACAACAGGTTGTGGTGATACAACTCGAGGAGCCCTGGGGGGAGTAGGATGCGGAGCTTCGCCCCTTTCTAGGACACCTCCGCTGGGTGCTGGTCCACTAGCTAGGTACAAACTCACAGAGGGCGGCGGCAATCTGTTTGCCGGCCAAAAAATCAGAACCAACACGAGAATGATGAGGTGAAATAGGAGCGATAGGCCCCAAAAAAGGAGGCTTACGCCTCTCATTCCCGGCTTCCTTTCCTTGTTAACAGCGAAATATCGGTGATACCTCTCTGCCTCAGTGCATCCATCACTTGAACCAAAAGACTATATGATATTTCTTCATCCCCCTGAAGAAAAACGCGCCAATTTCCAGAATGACCTTTAAGCTGTTGATCCAAAACGGCATTTAATCCGTCTAAAGAAGTCACTTGCCCTCCCACCAAAAGCGAACCATTGCGCAACACCGAAACTGTCAGTGAGTCATTACGAACACTTCGTCCAGTTTGTGCTTGTGGCAAGGTAACATCGACAGCAAAGCGGATCTGAAAACTTATACTCAAGATAAAGCTGATCAAGACTAAAAGGACGTCGATAAATGGGGTAAGTAAAAGCCACGTCGGCTGCCGGTGAGAGCGCCGTAGTTTATTCACGTCGAGGCTCCTCCAAGACGTCCAACAGAGTTTCAAGCTGACTTGCCATTCGGTCCGCTCGCCGCTGAAAAACCGCATGAAAACCTAAACAAGGTACAGCGGCCATTAGTCCCAACGCCGTTGCGATCAAAGACTGAGCGA
This sequence comes from Spirochaetales bacterium, assembly GCA_027451945.1. Classification (GTDB taxonomy): domain Bacteria; phylum Spirochaetota; class Spirochaetia; order JABEVK01; family JABEVK01; genus JABEVK01. The sequence continues at coordinate 38,613 of DAIDHT010000035.1, read as the reverse complement.
TGCCCCCTGCCAAGGCGGCAGGATCAGCACCACCACCAGCGCGGAGTGCTAAGAACGCAAGAATCATCCCTGTTACGGTACCAAATAATCCTAAGAGTGTGGCGACATTGGCAAGAATGGGCAAATACGCAATCCGATCTTCGTAGCGACTTAATTCTGTTTGTGCACAACGTTTTCGTTGAGCGGGTGAAACTTCGAGGACAAGCGCCACAGGGTGCCGGGGGGCAAGCCCCTCAGTGACGTAGGCATACCCTAATTGACATTGCTCTAGGAGTCTTTCAAAGTGAACGTCCGAAAGCGGCTTATGAATAGCCGTCTGGAGGGCTTTTTGCAAAATGAGAGCCACGGCATAGACAGACACGGCAAGAATAGGAATGAGAAAGAAGAAGGAGGCGGGGTTGAGGCTCATGGGTTCTCCGGTTCAGGCAAGGGACGAAGGGAGCCTTCCAACGGAATCCACCCCTTTGGTTGAAGCTTGACCATTTGATCCGGCCAAATTTCAGGCAAAGGAGGAGGAAGAAGTAAAACTTCCTTCATCACGCGAATTTCGGTAATACCAGAGGGAAAACTCCAGCTCACCAGAAAAGGAAACAGAATCAGCATCAGAATTAAGAAAAATCGCGACACAAGGAGATTATACAAGAAAAATGACAGAAAAAAAAAGGGATATTTGGAAAGGCTTTTTCGTTCTTGAAGGCATGGACGGTTCGGGAACCACAACCCAGCTGGAACTCTGTCGGACAAGGGCTCAACAAGAAAACCTCACGTTAGACTGTGAGGCAGAACCGACACCAGGAGTCATCGGAACCCTCTTAAGAAGGTTTCTGCGACATGAACTGGAGGGTTCTGCCCAAACCTTGGCTTGGTTATTCGCCGCCGATCGCCAAGAGCACCTTTTTGCGAGAACAGGGATTCAACACCGCCTCACAGAAGGTCGAAAAATACTCACCGACCGCTACTGGTTCTCATCAATGGCTTACCAAAGTCTAGACCTCCCCTGGGACCACGTTTGGTCTCTTCAAGCGCCCTTTCCGCTACCGGAAGCGATCTTCTTTTTAGATGTCGACACAGAAACGGCAGCCGCTCGACGCGACCAAAGGGCCTTGGCTGAAGAACTCTTTGAAAAAGCAACCCTGCAAGAACGAATTAGGGCAGGATACCATCGAGTCTGGGAGCAACTTAAACAAGAGTCTCTAGAATCAGAAATTATCCTCATTGATGGCCGAAAACCAAAATCTGAAATTCACGAAGAAATTTGGGAACGGCTTTGCCGATAAGAAAAGTGTGCCGATAAGAGAAGAATGAAACGCCTGTTTTGGGTTTTCGCCTTGGTTTTGGCCTCTGCGACACCGGCATTGGCCTATAAGATCTTATATGCAGAACAGTGGTACCAGCTCTTTCATGAACACTTGTATCAGTACCCCGACGACTGCATGGAAAACATTTGGTACCTGGAGCAAGCCAGAAAAGCGGATTTTGCCAACCCCCTCAATGCCTTAACAAGAATTACCAACAAGACACAATGGGCCCTCTACCGAGACCTTTTTATGATGCATGTTGATATTCTTCTCATTCAGCAGTACCTGCAACTTGGGCATGATTTTGACAAAGACCATGCCTATTTCTTTAATTACCCTTGGAAAGCGGCCAACCTCGACAGCCTGAAAACGGCCGAAAAGGTCTACAAAGTTGCTTTTGGTTACTGGGATGATGCCGTACGATGGGCAGAAAAAGCTAAAAAATACCCTTTTATTGAACTTGACAACATTCAGTTCTGGAGCGACGAGGCTTGGCGAATCCAAACCGGCGATTTAAATTACCACGCCATTATTCAACGTCAACTTGATCACTTGCAAAAGGTTCGACAAGAATTCGAAGCCATGGGACCAAAAACTTACTAGGTAGCCTCCTGACACCCCGATGACATCACAGTATACTAGGGTGCGGGAGGGGGAATGAGTCCTCAGCTGATTCGCAAAAACCTGGAATACATCAAAGTTCTCCCGATGTGGGCCCAGGAGCTTTCCTACAAATACCTTTCAAAGACCACCAATTTATACATTCTTCATGGCAACGTCCGGGATTTTTTACCCCATCGCTTGATAGAAGACGAATTCGTTTTTACGCGAATTCAAGAATATGTCAGTGACGTGCTGTTTGCGAATCGCGATATCATCGTCTACTTTGACCGGTCTTCGGGTATCAATTTCAATGACATCTCGATGCGGCAAGATTATTTCGATGCCATGACCCAGACTTTTCCTGAAGCCGATAGTACAGCGTTTTTTAGTTCTGATCCCCTTACGGCATTTCATTACCTTGAAAAATACTTTCTGCTTAACCTGCCCAAAAAGCTTCGCATCGTTTTGATCATCGATTATGCCGAAACTCTTCTGCCCGCGGCAGAAATGACCCAAATGACCGAAGAAGATCGTACCTGCTATGTTACCTTGAACCGCTGGGCTCATGATCCAATTTTTACGCAAGGGGATGTTTCAATTTTTCTTATCACCGAAAATATGACCGAGTTGAATCAAAAACTTTCTGCTTCTCCGCTAACGGTCAAGGTGTCTTTACCCATACCCGATACAGAAGTCCGTGAAAAATTTCTTCAATTTCTCGAAAGGCAGGACAAGCTTCTTTTAGAAAGTCGCTTAAGTTGCTCCTTGGTTGCTCAAATGACGGGGGGGTTGAACCTGATGAATCTGCATCAGATCGCCTCAGAAAGTTTCCAAGAAGGTGAGCCCATTTCGCTGGATTATCTCAAAAGAAAAAAGAAAGAGATTCTTGAAAATGAAGCCGGCGGTTTGTTAGAATTTTTAGAAGGCTCGTACAATTTGGACTATGTCTCTGGTCACGAATTTGTTAAACGACGCCTGCAATCGGCTACAAAGGCCATCAAACAAGGCCGGTTAGATGTCTTACCCATGGGCTACCTCATTGCAGGCCCTGTAGGAACAGGAAAAACTTTTCTCGTTTCAGCCTTTGCTGCGGAACTAGGCATTCCCATTGTTCGTTTACAAAACTTAAAAAGTCGCTGGCAAGGTGTCACAGAAAGTAATCTTGAAAAAGTTCTTGGGATCTTTCAAGCCATGGCTCCTGTTGGGGTTCTTATCGACGAAGCCGATGTCCTTTTGAAAGACCCTCGCTCTCACACGGAGCACTCTGACACAACAAGTCGGATTTTTTCTCAACTAGCAAACTTTATGGGAAATACTGAAAACCGAGGACGCATTTTATGGTTTTTGGTTACCAGTCGCCCTGACTTAATCCCCATCGATCTCAAACGACAAGGCCGCGCCGAAGAACATTTGGCCCTGTTTTATCCCGAATCTCCTGAAGAAAAAGAAGCCTTGTTTCACACTCTTGTCAAAAAGCTCGATCTAAAAATTCGTGATTTTTCGATTAGCGACCTCTTGAAGAAATTTCGTCAAGAATTTTCAGGGGCGGATTTAGAAGCGATTCTCATTCGTGCGAAATTTTCAGCGGCGTTGGCGGGCCGAACTTTTATCACCAAGGATGATCTGGAAGAAACCATAAAAGATTTCATCCCCCCCGTTTACCCTCACGAGATTGAACTGCAGAATCTCGTGGCAGCCTTGGAATGTACCAGTCGTGAAATGATTCCTAAACGTTTTCAGAATCTTGATCGAGCCAAATTGATCCAAGAAATTCAGGAGCTAAAACTCTTACTGGGAGAACGTTAACTTTCTGAAAGAGGTTTACCCCCAAGCCGTACCCCTAAAAGCTCGGCATAGGTTTTTGGCTCAAGATTCTCGAGAGGAACCTGTAACTGATTGAGAACGGTAAGAATTTCCTGTCGGGCGTTCTGTTGCGCCGAGAGGTCGGCCTCATCAGGAAGGATTTTTTCGATTTCGACAAACCATCCTAACGGTTCAACGTTAACTACCTCTATTAACAAGTCGTTCCAGCGGTAAGCTCGACCGCGTTTGCTTTTCTTATACCAAAAGGAAAAACCTAAAAGCTGTACCCAACGAAAAAAATTCTCAGGGTCTGAGATTTCAAATTCAAGCTCACGATTCACTTCGAGACCGTCGATCACGGTTTTAGCCTTTGAAGTCACCGTCCAGCGTGAGCCTTCCCGTCGAAGGCGAAGTGGCGTAGGGCCTTGAAAATAGACATCTTCTTTTTCAAGGTGAGTGGGCGAGAACCCCCGCTGTGTTAACAAAGCCTCAACTTCTTTCGGAGAAGCTAAACTTGCTTTTAATTCAATCTCCCAAGCCATGCCCGTTCCTTGTTGAAAATTGTTGAAGACGCTATAGTTCTGCTAATGGTTTACCGTCCAAAGGGAGTCTTAGGCAAGCTCAGGGGAAAAGGCTTTTTGCTATTTCTCTTTTTATCGTTGTTTGGTGTGCTGAACGTCAGCTTTATTCAAGCCTACCCCAAGCCTTTATTTTTAGATTTTCTCATGACAGGAAAAGGAGTTTCACCAGTTTGGCTGACCCTTCCTCGGCCCGAGCTTTACCTTTTAGCGTGGAGTCGTGACGCTAAAGTCCTGACCGCCCAAACCGACAATCCTTCAACGACAGTTCGTTTTGAAGTCTGGGATTGCATTGATGATCGCCCCGTCGACACCTTGACTTTGCCAGGCTGGGGAACAGGTAGTCAAAAATCTTGGTGGACTTCGCAAGAGGCTCAGATCAGCACACTAAGAAAAAAATGGAGTCTTCACCCCTGCAACTTTCAGATGGGGACCTTCCCGTTGATAGACTCAAATGATGTCTTTTTTCAGCCTTATCTTGATCTTATCAAAACAGGCCAGCAGTGGGGAACAACCTTACGGCTTGTTCTTCACGGGGGGGGACTTGGCACAAAAGTCGTTATGGAACGTCACGGCGTTTGGCGACGCGCCTTGTTGTTAGGCTTCACCCCCTCACCCTACGAAGATCGCATTCTCATGATTATGGTCGTACAACCTTCTGGTTGGAATGGAAAACAAACTGAATTACGCTATATAATTGCCGGAGCCAGTTTAGTTCAGGGCTTTCACTCTTGACGAGCCTTGCCCTTGACGATCCGTACACTAAGGTGTTTCTTTAAATAAAGAGGTTTTCATGCGCACCATTGTAACCCAACCCGAAATTTTTTTACGCCAAAAAGGCATTAAAGCGTCCTTTCAACGGGTTCGAATCTTCGATTACCTGCAAAATTCTCGAGAACACCCCTCTGTCAGTAAAATTTTTGATGACTTGCATCCCCACATTCCTAGCCTCTCAAGAGCAACTGTCTACAATACGATTAATCTTTTTCTCGAAAAGCATTTAGTCATCCCGGTGCCTGTTGAGGGAACCGAGGCTCGCTACGATCTTTCGGATCCCATTCACGCGCACTTCTTTTGTACTGGCTGTGGGCAGATCTTTGATATCGATGCGAAAGCATCCCCCCTGCCGACTGAACTAAAAGGTTTTCAGGTAAAAGAGACTCATTTGTTGTATAAAGGGCATTGTCCCCAGTGTGTTGGCAAAACTTCATCTTGAATTCCTCACTAAACCTTTTTAGACTTAATCAAGAGGAAAGGTGTGGGGCTTCTTGCTGAATCTGAACGCTACAATTATAAAAAACTCCTTCAAGAAGCCCAAGATGAGTTACTGCTGGAAAGGAGAAAAAATGCCAAACTTCTCAGCCAGCTGACCACCAGTTCTGAGACGGGTCTACCCAATTCGTTGGTTTTACATCAACAGCTCAATGACTTACTTGAAGCCGACGACTTACCAAAGGCAGTCATGTTTGTGGCCTTGAATGAAAACTATGGAATTTTAAAACGAACATTTAACACCAACATTCCCGAATGGATTTTGTACCAAACTTCGTTACGCTTGCAAAAAATGGTGGGTAACGACGGCTTTACCTTTCACACCCACGAGGATGAGTTTTTTATTTTGCTCAAATTGAACACCCTGGAAGGCTCGTTGGAGCAATTTGCCCATCAAGTCGTCGAATCCGTCGAGAAAACCCATGCCATGGCAGGGAGTACAATTTCTTTGGGCGTCAACTTAGGAATCGCCTTGTATCCTGAACATGGCAAAAAGAAAGCAACTCTTTTACGAAATGCGGATATCGCCCTTTCTGAAGCGATCAAAGAAAAAGTGCCCTACAAAATTTTCTCTCCAGAACTCAAGGACAGCATTGTTGATCGAGCAGAAATTCAAAACGGTTTACTCTTGGCCTTAGAGTCTCAGGCTTCTTTAGATGAAAAACCCCAACTGGAGCTTTTTTTTCACCCCCAAGTAAAAATCACGCGGACACCTCAAGGGTGGAAAGGGGCCGTTCAAGGTGCCGAAACCCTCATTCGTTGGAAACACCCCACGAAAGGATACATCCCGCCCTCCAGTTTTATCCCCATCGCCGAAGAGACTGGGTTGATTATTCCTCTAGGTCACTGGATTCTGCATTCCTCGTTGGCCTATTTAATGGATTTACAAGCAACAGGACACCAACACCAAACGCTCAGCGTGAATTTTTCAAGTATTCAGTTCCAGCATGAAGATATCACGGGGATGGTCCAAGACATCGTCAAACGGAGAGGTCTGAACCCCAGCCTATTAAAAATTGAACTTACCGAAAGCGGTTTAATGAGAAACTTTCAAGAAATCATTGAAAAAATGAAAGAACTCCGTGCGGCAGGATACCGAATTCTTATTGATGATTTTGGGACAGGCTATTCCTCTCTCAGTTACTTAAAAGATCTTCCCATCGATGTCGTAAAAATTGATAAATCGTTCGTAGACGAGGTTACCCGACGTCCTAATGATCAAGCTCTAACAAAAGCCATCATAACCCTAGCAAAAGATCTCAACTTGGGCATTATCGTTGAAGGGACAGAGACCCGTGAACAAATTGAATGGCTGTATGAGCGTGGCTGTGATACGTTTCAGGGCTATTTTTTTAGCAAGCCGCTCCCCTACCCTGATTACTTGGCTTTTCTTAAAGACTTTCCGAAAATCTTCGCTGGGAAGTTATCGTAACGGGATTCCTGTTAGAACGAGGTCGCCGTCAAGACGCTTTACCCCAGAAATTCTGGTCGTTACAAACTCGTTTCGAACGGCCTCAGATTCTAAAACCACAGGAAGATAGTGTTCCCCCCAACCGCGTGACGGCCCGGAAGAAAACTTTTCAATAAGTACCCTCTGAGTTTTTCCTACCCAACTATTCATTATGGCCAACTTTTGCTCTTCGACTTTCTCGTGAAGAATCCGACTTCTTTCGGCCTTAATCGTTTCAGGAATTTGCTCATCCATACGGTCGGCTCGCGTTCCCGAACGTCGTGAATATTTGAATACGTGGGCATGTGAGAATTGAAGGTCGTGAATCGACTGACACGTTTGTCGAAACTCGTCTTCGGTTTCGCCGGGAAAACCAACAATAAGGTCCGTAGTGAAGTGAAAACCGGGGACTTTGTCGCGCAAGAGATCTACCAAATGGCGATAGTCTTCATAGGTATACTGCCGCCGCATTGCCAAAAGAACGCGATTTGAAGCACTTTGCAAGCAAAGATGCAAATGGGGCACCATTTTCGGATGTAAGAATAGCTCAGCGAAATTTTCTGGCAAGCCATCGGGTTCTAAGCTAGATAGCCGTAATCTCCAGTCTCCCGGCAAAGCTAAAAGCTGTCGGATTACGTCATCGAGGTGCCTGCCCTCGTCATCGTAGCGGCCAATATTTACTCCGGTAAGGACGAGCTCTTTAACGCCGCTGTTTACCAGCTGGGTAGCCTCCTTAAGAATTTCGCCTAGTGGACGACTTTGTGCCCGGCCGCGTACCTGCGGGATGATACAAAAGTTACAAAAATTATCGCAACCATCTTGGACCTTGATTGAAGCTCTTGTATGAAAAACACGCGGAAGGACAGGGTAGTCAAAAACATTGCCCAAACTCAGGGGCAGCACTTCACCTGGTAGGCCCTCCGGCAATTCGCCCTCAAGGCGGGCTTCTACTAACGATACCAACATGTTCTTTTGTTGATTAGGTACGACTAACCCAATTCCCGGTTCTTTTTCCAAGTCTTTTCGCGAGCTTTCAGTGTAGCAACCTGTGACCACTACTAAAGATTCAGGACGTCGTCGTAGGGGATGATGAATGACATTACGGCTTTTTCGATCACTTTTGTTTGTCACGGTACAAGTATTGATCACGTAGACTTCGGCTTCTTCATGAAACTCTACCGTTTTCCAGCCTTTGGCAAGAAATTGTGCCGCTAAGGCATCCGACTCAAATTGATTTAATCGACAACCCAATGTTTGAAAAGCGACTCGCATAATCTGAGTGATTTTATAGGAATCTCTCGTCTGGCTCAAGTATTAGCGTAAAAAAGCAGCTGAACTTACTCTCAGTAATCCCCAAGACCGTTCCCAAGAAACCTCGTGCCGAGGCCTACCGGCAACAGCTTTTTGCAAACAGTCCTCTGTGACTCCTTTGCTTTTAAGAAAGGCTCCCCACCCCTGAGCTCGCTCTGTTGCCCACCACCGTCCCCACGTTGCTTCGTCCAAGATCCGTTGTTCCCCGGCTGTTATGATCAAAGCCTCTGCAGGAAGCGGTTGAGTCCCTAAACTGAGAAACTCAGCCTCGAGACGGCGTAAAGTAGCCCATTCCTCAGGCGTAAAGACGCTCTCTTTAAGAAAATCTAAAAGTCGCGGTCCTTTATCCCGCAAGGCAAACAACCATACTAGCTCTCCTTGTTCTGATAACAGAGCCGAAAGTGTTGTCTCGAAGGTCTGTGATGCTGGCTCTTTCTGTTCAGGCGGCCAGGCCCAAAACAAAATCGCTTCAAAGCGAATGCCCGAGGATAGCCACTTCGGATCAGGAACACGAGATCCTCCTTCAAAGACTACAGCTCCGGGAGGTATCGGAGCTCCCTGGGTTTGCGTCCCGGTTGGTCGGCTTACCCACACTCCACCCTCAGGGACTCGCGCAAGGGCCTCTCTGGTGAGCAAAAAACCCTTGTCTTCGGCGATCCAAAGTCGATCGTGACGACGAAGGGCTAAGCCTTCAAAGACTTTTGCCAAAAGAATTTCTTCGGCTCGGTGTGGGGCCGACTGTGATCGCTTAATCCAGGGGTTCAAAGAAGCTCCTGAAAAAGTCAAATTCTCAGAATCCACTACTTCGAGGTCAAGAAGTAAATCGCGACGTCGCCCGACCTCAGCACGGATATTTTGTTCCCAGCCAGACTCAGAAGGTTCATAAAAAACTCGCCCCAAAAGCGAAGCTGGCAAGTAGTGCTGAGCTACCCAATGCTCGCGAAAAGCATGAGGATAAAGGTAGCCCTGCCCGTGACCAAAGCCTTTTCCATCACGGCTAGCATCTTTCAGAGCTGGTGGTACCTCGGCGCGTTCTGCTTCAACGTTTTTGAGAGCTTCAAAATACCCAGACGTACTATTACTCTTGGGGCAAACCGCTAAATATAAGGCCGCTTGTGCTAGAGCATATTGCCCTTCGGGAAGCCCCACTTTTTCAAAAGCCCGGTAAGCGGCTTCAACGATCACTATCGCCTGTGGATCTGCCAACCCTATATCCTCGCTGGCACTGATCAACATCCGTCTCCACAGAAATTGCGGGTCCTCACCAGCAGCTACCATTTTAGCTAGCCAATACAGAGCCGCATCAGGATCACTTCCTCGCAGAGATTTAATAAAAGCAGAAATAGTATCAAAGTGATAATCCCCGTCCTTGTCGTAGAGAACAACTTTTTTTTGTAAGCTTTCTTCAGCCATCGTCAAGGTTACCGGAATCTGTGTTCCCACTTCAGGGGGAAAGGGCGACACCGCGCTCTCGACCGCGAGTTCTAAAGCATTGAGGAGACTTCGTGCATCGCCCGCCGCAACCCGAAGAAGGTGTTCCAGCGCCTGGTCTTCAAGGGTGACTTTGAACTGCCCGTAACCTCTTTCTTTATCTGTCAAAGTTTGATCAACGATGGCGCGTAAGCCTTTTTCGTCTAATGGCACTAGTTGAAAAATACGAGAACGTGAAACTAAAGCAGCATTTACCTCGAAGAACGGATTTTCCGTTGTAGCCCCTACCAAGAGAAAGGTACCGTTTTCAACCCAGGGTAAAAGGGCATCTTGTTGTGAGCGGTTCCAGCGATGAACTTCATCCACAAACAAAATCGTTTTTCGGCCACGCAAATCTCTTTCGCGACGAGCTTCTTCCAAAATCTCACGGATTTCTTTGACGCCGGTCAAAACGGCATTGAGGGCAAGAAATGCACCCTGAGTTTTCGCCGCGATTAACCGTGCTAAGGTTGTTTTTCCCGTTCCCGGCGGTCCATAAAAAATAACGCTGGTAAGGTGATCGGATTCAATCGCACGCCTCAACAGGCGTCCCGGTGCTAAAATATGCTCTTGGCCTACAAATTCATCGAGGTTTCTTGGCCGCATACGGCTGGCAAGTGGTTCATATGCAGGTTTTGCTGACCGAAACAAATCCATAGATTGATTGTACCTGAAAAAATTGGGCCTGAGGAGTGTCCTTAGGCTACCGGCTTGAAACTTGACTAAAGCTGTCGTTTACCCTATTTTGGGCCGGTGGAAGCTCAACGCCAATGTCAGGTCCAGTCGGTGACCTTTATCACTCCCGAGACTTTTATTCTCCGTTTTAGCCGCGAAGGACTGACCTTTCAACCAGGTCAATATCTCAGCGTGGGCCTTGCAGGGCACCGAGAACAGCGCGAATATTCCATTTATTCCCCTCTCACTGCCGACTTTTTAGAAATCCTTATACGGGTAGTCCCCGATGGTAAAGTCAGCCGTCAACTTGCGCAAACCAAACCAGGCGACTTTTTGGCTGTTGATGGGCCCTTCGGCTATTTTTTGATCTCAGAAGCGCAAAAACAAAAACCGTTTTTGTTCATTGCGACGGGAACAGGCCTTTCTCCTTTCCATTGTCTTACCAATTCCTTGCCGACCCTCAATTACCAATTCCTTCACGGAGTGAGACATCAGGAAGAGCAATACGGCTATGCTGATTTTGACCGTTCACGGTTGGTCAGTTGCGTTACCGGGGGCGGTGGCGATTACCAAGGGAGGGTCACCCAATATCTGCGTGACCATGAGTGGTTGTCCGAGACTCAAGTGTACCTTTGCGGTAATTGTGATATGATCTACGACGCCTTTGACCTGCTCAAAGAAAAGGGAATCCCTTCGTCGCAAATCTTTACAGAAGTTTATTTCTAACAAGGCGGACCAATGATGAAATACTTTATTTTAAATTTGGGTTGCCAAATGAATCAGTCGGATTCTGAACGAATTCAGGCTGTTCTTCGTCAAATGGGCCTGGAGAAAACCGAGAACGAAGAAGAAGCATTTGTCCGCGGTATTGTTGCCTGCTCTGTACGTCAAAAAGCAATCGATAAAGTCTACTCAAAAATCTATGAATGGAATGAGCAAAAAGCCTCAAAAAATCTTTTGACCTTTGTTTCTGGCTGTATTCTTCCTGCTGACCATGAAAAGTTTTTGAAAAAATTCGATTTAATTTTTAGCTTACAACAACTAAAAGACCTACCCGACATGTTTCGCCAGTACGGTGTGACGACACCCTTGAGCACCTCTTTAGAGCGCGAAGAGACAGAATTTTCCCCTTTGATGGGGGGCTTTTGGCAAGTAAAACCACAGTACAGCAGTCCCTTCGAGGCTTTCGTTCCCATTCAAAATGGCTGTGACAAATTTTGTACATTTTGTGCCGTACCTTATACTCGTGGCCGTGAAGTCTCACGCCCTTCGAACGAAGTTCTCGAAGAAGTGCAAAACCTTGTCAGAGCGGGGTACAAGTCGGTGACCTTGCTGGGGCAAAACGTGAACTCCTACGGTCAAGATCGCCCAGGGCAGGAGCTAACGTTTGCAGAGCTTTTAAGAGAAGTCGGCAAAATTGGCCAACGCGAAAAGGCTGATTTCTGGACATACTTTACCTCGCCTCATCCCCGAGACATGACGCGCGAGGTCTTAGAGGTTATTGCGGAATATCCGGTGCTTGCCAAACAGATTCACCTTCCCCTTCAATCCGGCGACGACAAAGTTCTCATTCGTATGAACCGAAATTATGGCCTTGATCGGTATCGAGATATTGTCAAGGATATCCGGTCGATTCTCCCTACGGCCACACTTTTTACCGACATTATTGTGGGGTTTACCGGTGAGACTGACGAGCAGTTTTACAACACGCGTCTAGCTCTCGAAGAATTTCAATTTCAAATGGCCTTTATTGCCCAATACAGTCCTCGTCCAGGTGCCGCTTCGTACCGATGGGAGGATGACGTTCCTCGCGAAGTAAAAAAGAGTCGTTTTCACGAGTTAACAGACGTTCTTTTAGCAAGCAGTTTGGCCTATAACCAATCACTTGTCGGACAAACTCTTCGTGTTCTCGTCGACAAACCTGACCGTAAACCAGGCTACTGGGCGGCACGGACCGAGGGCAAAGTGGCAGTGCGCTTCCCCTCTCAGGGAAAAGACTTGACTGGACAGTTTGTCAACCTGCGCATTACCCAAGTGGTTCCTCTGTCTGTGGAGGGAGAACTCGTACCTGAATACGCTGGACAACTTTAACCCTTGTGACTATTTTTGGTGAACTATGAACAAAGCTCCTTTGCCTGGCACGCCTGAAGACCTCTGGAGACGTAGAGCTGCTGAAAAACTTACTCACTTTACCCTCTATGGAGGCCTGATTCGTGGGGCCTACGTTCAAGCCAATATGGTTGTGGAAGAAATGGCTCAAAGCCATCAGCTCGGACCCTTTGAAACGTATTTTTTGGGTCAAGCTTATGTGGCAGCCCTCTTGATGGCTTCAACCCTCAAGGGTGAAGATCGACTCAACCTCAAAGTGAACACGAACGGTCCTCTTGGTGGCTTTACCGTTGATGCTAATGCGTATGGTGAAGTCCGAGGGTATCTCTTTGAAAATCCTATTCGCATTCCCACGGCTTGGAAAGAAGCTCCGTTTTCCGAGCTTTGGGGAACGGGTACTCTCTCTGTAACATACACCCGCGAGGGGAAAAGAGTGCCCGTTACAGGAACCGTTGCCTTTGACCAGCGATCGCTAGCCAGAGGCCTAGTGCACTATTTTGATCAATCAGAACAAACCTCGACGGCGCTAGATCTTAGCCTACCCTTTGCAGAGGGGGGAAAATCGCTTGCCGCGGCGGGTCTTTTGATCCAAGCCCTGCCTGGTTGCCCTGATAGTGTTTGGAATTCTATGGCGGAACGGCTTAACCAGCTTCCATCCATTGGTGAAAACGCTGAACAAAGTCATTCAGCGAAAGCACTTTTGGATTTTTGGTTTAATGATGCTTCCCCCAAGATTTTAGGAAACCGCACTGTAGAATTCTTTTGCCCGTGTTCTAAGGAGCGCTTTCAAAATGTCCTTCAAGGTTTCTCGGCAGAGGAGAAAGCCGATATTCTTGAGAAAGGACCGTTTCCATTAGAAACCACCTGCGCCAACTGTTCTTCTGTCTACCGTTTTACCCGCGACGAGCTAGCTCAAATTTTCGAAAGCTAAGAGGGCTGGTTCTTAGGTGTAACTATAGCTCGTTAGACAATCGCCTTAGACAGCTGGCCAAACAAACTCAAACGCTGCACCACCTTCAAGGGGATTCAAGGCTCTGAGACGGCCTTTCTGTTGTTCCATCATGCTCCGCGCAATGGCCAAGCCTAAGCCATACCCCTCGGACTCGCGATCCTCTGGCAAGCGATAAAATCGTTGAAAAATCTTTTCTAGACTTTCTGTGGGTATCGGCGGTCCCTGATTGGTGATCGTTAGCGTAATTTCACGAACCTTTTGCGGTGAAACCCCTTGATGAAAATCAATCCGAACTTTCGACCCTGGCGGTGCGTGACGATAGGTGTTGTCTAAAACATTCATTAGTGCTTGTTTGGCCGTCACAGGGTCGAGCGCTGTCTTTAAGGGGGGAAGGTTCTCCCACTCGGTCGGGCTTCCTTCCCATTGGGGCACCAGCCGCAATTCTTTATCCTCCCAAAGCGGGGACATTTCCTCGACTATCTCGTGGGTTAACAGCGACAAACTTTGCTTTTCCCAGTTAACTTGTTCCAAGCCTTTCTCTAGTTGCGCTAACTTGAGCATCGTATTCAGAAAAGAAACAATCTGGTCGACGTCCATCAAGTTGTCTTCAAAAACCTCTCGCCATCGAGGGGGTAGGTCACTTTTGTTCAAAAGATTTTCGTTGCGCCCCCGCAAAATGGTCAAAGGAGTTCTCAATTGATGCGAAAGGTCTTCTACCAAGCGTTCCTGAAAACTTCGATCAAGAGCTAACCGGTCTAAAAGCTGATTCAAAGTCGAGGCCAAAAGGCCAATTTCATCATTTCCCGGCGGTTGGGGTAAACGATCCTCAAGGTGGGTTTCGGATAGATGGGCGGCGGTAGCGGACATTTTTGCAACGGGGCGAAGGGCTCGAGAGATGAGTAAGGTCCCTAAAGCGGAACTAAAGATAATGGAGCCGGTTAAAAGAATGGCTAAAACACCAAGAAAACTCCACGTCGAGGTTCCCTTATCCGCCAACAGACAAGCGACACGGATTTCTCCGACCAACTTATGATTTTCGTACCACGGTTCGTTAAGAACGCGAAAAGGTTCTGGTGCGTTACGAATTGTGACAAAGGTTGCAGAGGTTTCAAGCTGACGAATAGCTTTTTCAAGGGATAAAGCATGGTTTGAAGCACTGATTACTTGGTTCTGAAGATCCAGAAGATAAATAGTGGTTTTAAAGAGCAAAGGCCGATTGAGTCGTCTCTGCCAGTAGGCATTGAGATACGCCTGAAAGTTGCTACTTTGTAGGTGAACCTCTGTCTGGTTCTGCCAGTACGAACTACAAGAATCAAGAGCCAGCTGAGCTTCGGTCAAGAGAAAATGATCTAACAATTGGCGTTGACGACCTTCGTACCAGACAAAGGAGCCCACCCCGAGAGCGGTTAGCAAAAGAACCGTCAAACCAATGTGTGTCAGAACCAGACGATGCCGGATCGACAGACCTGGGGTCAAAGGCTATCCTCAATTTGTGGACCCATATCTCCGACGACAAAGCCCTTTCCACGTACTGTCTGAATTAAGCGGTAACGTTGCCCTTCATCAATTTTCTTGCGAAGCCGATTCACAAAAACATCAATCACGTTGGTATACAGCGTTGTCTCTGAATCCCAAACCGACTTCGCAATCATCGCGCGGGTCACAATTTGACCTTGATGACGCATCAAATACTCTAGGAGCTGTGATTCTTTTTTTGAAAGGATGATTTCTTTTCCGGCCCGCATCACGACCCTCGAGTTCGGGTCAAGGGTCAGATCTCCGGTTTGCACGACATCACGGGGATAATTTTGGGCTTTGCGGAACAAGGCTCGAATACGGGCCTTAAACTCTTCAATTTCAAAAGGTTTTGTCAGGTAATCATCCGCTCCCGCGTCGAGGCCTTCGACTTTATCGGAAATGGTTGACTTTGCTGTTAAGAGAAGAATGGGTTGCTTAACCCCCTTGTCTCGTAAAAATCGGCAAAAATCCATGCCATTTTGTCCAGGCAACATAACATCAAGGACAAAAGCATCAAACTGATCTTTCTCAATCAACGGCAGGGCCAGCTCTGCGGAGCCACAGGCTTCTGAAGCCCAGCCTTCCGCCTTGAGGCTTTGAGCAAGCAAACGTTGAATTTTTACTTCATCTTCTACGATCAAAACCTTCATGATAAGGCCTCCCTCGATTCTTTGTGTAATTTAACACGGAAGTCATTACAAAATAAAGGTCCTTAGGCCATGTTTCTTAGGGTAACTCCAGCATTTCTTGCAAAACAGCCACGATTCGCTCCAGCAGGCGAGGCCATTCCGCCTCCTCCTCGGGGGTAAAACGTCCTAAAACGTAGTCAGCGACACTTCCACGCGCAGGACGACCTACCCCAATTCTCAATCGAAAAAAATCTGAGGTGCCCCAATGCTGTTTCAAGGAACGCAAACCATTGTGCCCCCCCAGCCCGCCGCCAAACTGTCCTTTGACCTCGCCAAAGGCTAGATCGATATCATCATGGACGGCCAACCAAGAAGCGGGAGCAAGGCGAAAGTAGTCACCGAGTGCTCGAGCGCTCTCGCCGCTCAAATTCATGTAGGTTTCAGGAAGAAGCAGGGTAAGCTTTTGACCAGCCCAAAAAGCGGTAGTCCACTGCCCTTGAAACTTTTTTTGCCACAAACCTCGATTTTGCCAGGGGAAAGCGTCCACCACCCGCCACCCGGCATTGTGTCTTGTCGCTTCATAATCTCGCCCAGGATTTCCTAGAAATACAAGAGCTTGAATGCGGTCTAAATTCATTTGCACAACCTACGTTTTTTTGTAGGGATTTTTCAAGCCGAACAGGTGTCTTGTCCGTTATCCCGGGCATGAATACTCAAACGAAACCTACAAAGACGCGTTCGGCACGACTGATCATGGAAAATCTTTCCGATCTTGAACTCATTCAGCACCTTTTGGGTACACGAAAGCCAGAACGAGAACCGGGCCAAGCCCACAAATACCTTGAGGTCTGGGACTCCCAGATTCCCGGTGAATCAACTTGGAAGCAATGGCGCGAACTAGGTCTGAGTTCCGCAATAGCCTTAAAAGTTGCAGCTACTTGGGAACTTTCGCGGCGTAAACTTAGTCCTCGAATGTCTCGAATAACCTCTCCCGAAGCGCTCTTTTCGCAACTCGTTCGCTGGGCGGAACGTCCTCAGGAGGTATTTTTATGTGCAACCCTTAACGGTGCACAAGAATTGCTCCGCCTTAGGGTGATTACCATAGGTTTAGTCAATCGTACCCTTGTCCATCCGCGTGAAGTTTTTGCCCCTGCGCTCGGCGACAGAAGTGCTGGCATCATTGTCGCTCACAATCACCCGTCTGGCCAGCTTCAGCCTAGTCGGGAAGATTTGGAGGTCACCGTCCGTTTAAAGCAAGCCGGAGACCTTTTAGGGATTCCCCTGCTGGACCACCTTATCTTTAGCCGGCAAGCTTTTGTTAGCCTTAAACAACTGGGACATCTTCCTTAACGAGAGCTCGACCTGAAACTATTTTTTCAAGAATGCTTTGACGCCGCCGGGGAGTTTACCTAAAATGGAAGTGTGGCTACAGATTTTATGAACTTTGCCGAAGAACCAGGGCTTTCTTCGGCTCCCGTGTCTACGACCTGGAAGATTCTCATTGCCGACGATGAGCCCTCGGTTCATTTGGTAACTAAGCTTGCCCTTGGCGACTTCACCTTCGAAGGCCGAAAACTTGAACTTATTTCTGCCTATGGCGAAGAGGACGTGAAAGTCCAATTAAGCACGCACCCTGATATTGCTTTAATCCTACTTGATGTCGTGATGGACACAGCAGATTCGGGGTTTGATTTGGTTCGCTACATCCGTCACGAACTCAAAAATCATGAAATTCGAATCATCATGAGGACAGGTCAGTCAGGAAATGCTCCAGAAGATCGCATCATCATCAACTATGATATCAATGATTTTAAAGACAAAACAGAATTAACGGTTTCAAAGCTCCGAACGACACTCATCTCGTCGCTCCGCGCCTACAATCACCTCAAGAAGATTGCCCAGAGCCGACGCTACCTGCAAGACATCATCAATTCCTTAACCTCAGTTTTAGTTACCGTCGATTCTCACCTCAATGTCGTCCTTTGGAATCAGCAAATCGAACAGTGGGCGGGTATACCCGTCGCAGATGCGGTGGGGAAAAAACTTTTTGAAGTTGCCCCTTGGCTTGGCCCCCTGAAACCCTTACTCGAAGCGGCTACAATATCAAGAAAAGCCGATTTTCGACGGAATATTCCCTTGTTTGTAAATGGTGCCGAACGATTTATTCACCTCCAGATTCACCCCCTTTCGGCGGATCAAGGGGATGAACTAGTCGTGCACCTAGAAGACGTAACCGTAAGCAGGCACCAGGACGAACAACGACAACGTCACCAGCAGCTGTCACTTTTGCGCTCGCTGACAGAAAATGTCGCCCAAGAACTCAAAAGCGTTTCACAACAGCTAAGCCACGCAGCTATTCCCTCTCAAGATGGTTTGGTGCGGCTTCAGAAGCTTCTTCGCCGTATTCCCCCCGACAATGAGGGGTTACCTTTACCGCGAACCAACCTTGACTGGTTAAAAAGCCTACGAACAACCGGAAAAACGCTTTCGGCAGAAGAAAAATTTCGTCTTGAGGGTCCGCTCAAGCCAGTTTTGGTGATGGCAACTCCCGAGGATCTTCAACGGCTTAACGAACGACTTTTAGATCCCCTTTCTGATAACGCCGCCCTACAATTTTCCATCCAAGAAGAGCAAGGGGTCCTGCCTTGGCCTCTCTGGTCTGATTCGCAACGTTACTGGCGACTACAAGCAATTTTCCAATATCCACAAAAAACTTTACCTCAAGACCTATCGTGGATGATCACGATGGTGGCGATCTACAAAATCGTGGAATCGATGGAAGGTTTCGTCGATGCCGAAGAACTTTCAGGCCAGCATAGGATTCTTCACCTCTGGTTACCACAAGCTCAGGCTGATCAGCCGCGGGTCCCACAAGGATATGTTTGGCAAGATTCTGGCACAGTTTTAGTTTGCGATGATGAGCCTATGATGCTTCAAGTCGCAAGTAGCATTTTACGCCGCTTTGGCTATGAGGTTCTCACTGCACGAGACGGCAAAGAAGCCCTTGAACTCGTTAAGAATAAATCTTCCGAAATCCGATTAATGCTGTTGGACCTCATCCTTCCAGGACAAAATGGCTTAGATGTCTTTCGGCAAATACACGAACTTGTCCCCGAGTTACCTGTGCTTCTTACGTCTGGCTTTGGCAAAGGAGATAAAGTGAACGAGGCTCTCGAGGCAGGGGCTGCGGGATTTCTTCAAAAGCCCTATGGAATGGACACTCTGGCCCAAGCCTTCCGTCAAATTCGCGAGGGTCTAGTCAAATTTCAAGAGTTCTGATTGACAGCGATCTTCTGAATTACAACCATAGGGAGTCAAACCGAGGGCTAATCGGGGTACCGTTGTGTTATTTGCTTGATAGCCGGTAAGGCTTCAAAAAACACCTCGATTAACTCCGGATCAAATTTGATCGCGGACATTTTTCGCATTTCTTCCAAGACATCTTTTTCGTCCCAGGCCTCTTTGTAGACTCTACGACAACTTAAGGCGTCATAAACATCGGCCACAGCAACGATTCGCCCCCAAATAGGAATTTCTTCCCCCTTACGTTTGAGTGGCTTACCTTCTTCATCCGTTTTGGTCGGCTGGCCTGTTAAAGGATCTACCCAGCCAGGATACCCTGTACCATCCCAGTTTTCGTGGTGTGTCATAGCAACTTCGGCTGCCATGGCATCGAACTCCGATTGACGATCCAAGAACAAACTTGCTCCCAAAACTGTATGCGTTTGCATAATTTGGTATTCTTCAGGGGTAAATTTTGCTGGTTTTTTTAGAATCAAGTCAGAAATTCCTACTTTACCCACATCGTGAAGCATGGCTGCCATTTTAAAAATATCTGCCGTGCGATTAATTTTTTCTGGAGGTTGCCCTTTTTTGACGGCCCAACGACGGTAGAGTTCCGTGGCATAGCCAGCAACCCGGTTGACATGCGGGCCTGTTTCTTTGGGATCTCGAAACTCTGCCATTTTGATCATTCTTAAGATGATCGTACGCGTTAACTGGGCCCGCTGAAGAGCCATGGTGGCTGACCCCGCATAATGAAGCACAAGGAGTTCATCATCGGGCGAAAAAGCTCTGATCAAACCGTCGGGATTCTTAGCATTGATGATTTGAATAACCCCGATGACTTGTCCGGTATTAACTTTTAGTGGCAAAGTTAACATTGAAACCGTGCGATATTCTGTCATTACGTCATATTTAGGGTCAAAGTGAAACGGTAAATCAGGACTTAACGAATAGGCATCGGGAATATTGAGTAACTCACCGGACGAGGCGACATACCCGGCAATGGTTTGATTGTTTATAGGTATCGAAAAGATGCTGTAAGCCAGTTTCTGGCCCTCAGGTAAACGCCGTTGCAAGGTTTCGTTTTGTGAGTACCGGATGTGTAAACGGCCGTCTTCGACAAGGTAGATGGAACCAGCATCAGCGGCAGCAGCCTGACGAGCACCGTGCAGAATTTCTTCGAGAAGAATATCCACGTCCTGAATCTTGTTTATATCCGCATCGAGATCAATTAAAAGCTTGAGTTTATCGCTGTCGCTAACCGTCATAGCCCTAGTTTACGACGTCCAGCCCTATCACGTCAAATCCTGACTCGTTGCCCCCCCTTTCAATTATTCGCAATATCTTGTATTCTGTGAATAATTTATGGATATCCCAACGACATTCGCCGATCTCGGCCTCAGTCCCCCGATCCTCGAAGCCCTTTCTCGCAAAGGCTTTGAGGAACCTACCCCTATTCAAGCCCTGGTAATTCCTGCTCTTCTTCGCGGTGAGCGTGACCTGATTGGTCAAGCGCAAACTGGAACAGGAAAAACCGCAGCTTTCGCCCTTCCGCTGATTGAACGTTTAGTTCCCGGTGCCGGGCATGTACAAGCCCTTGTTCTGGCACCCACCCGTGAATTGGCCGTACAGGTCTGTGAAGAAATTGTCTCCTTGCGAGGCAATCCCCGTCTATCTGTTGCTCCTGTCTACGGCGGGCAAGCCTATAGCGAGCAGTTTCGTCGCCTTAAACAAGGCGTAGATATTTTGGTCGGAACCCCAGGACGAATTCTTGACCACCTTGAAAGAGGTAGCCTTAAGCTTGACCAAGCCTCGTACCTTATTCTTGACGAAGCCGATGAAATGCTCGATATGGGCTTTCAGGATGACATTGAAAAATTACTGAGTCAAATTAATCCCGATCGCCGTATGCTGTTGTTTTCGGCGACAATGCCTGATCGCATCCGCCAAATCGCTGAAACCAACATGAAAAACCCTGAACTGTTGGCGGTCAAAAGTCCTCAATTAACCACTAGCCTTACCGAGCAGATTTATTTTGAAGTCACCGAAAGTGACAAGTTCGAAGCGTTATGCCGAATCCTTGACCTAGAAGACGAATTCTTTGGGATGATCTTTTGCCGTACCAAGATTCAAACCGACGATTTAGCTCGCAAGCTAGCAGATCGAGGTTATGGCGCCGAAGGGATCCATGGCGACCTTTCTCAAAGTCAACGAGAAACCGTTCTGAAAAAATTTAAATCTCGTCGTATCAACGTTCTCTGTGCCACCGACGTTGCCGCTCGTGGCATTGATGTCGAAGGAATGACGCATGTCATTAACTACAGCCTTCCCCAAGATCCCGAAGCCTATGTCCACCGGATTGGGCGTACAGGTCGAGCCGGCCGCGAAGGAACTGCCGTTACATTTGTTTCGCCCGAGGAATATCGCAAACTTGCCTTCATTGAACGTGTTTCTAAAACTCGTATCCGCAAGGAACGCGTTCCCGCTATAAATGAAATTATTGCCTTGAAAAAAGATCGTTTAGTCCATCAGCTGGAAGAAAGTCTTGCCCAGGAACCACTGCCCCTACTGGAAGAACTCGCTGAAGACCTCTTGAAAGAGCGAGATGCGAAATCGGTGCTAGCTGCGGTGCTTCAACGTTTCGCCTCGGAAGATTTTGATGAAGCTTCATACGCTCCGGTACGAGATCTGTTTGAACGGCCTAAAAAAGACATGCGGGGAGAGCCACGCTTTGAACGAGGTCAAGGCTTTGACCGGGGTTCCTTTGACCGGGGAGTTTCAAGCCGTGCTGACAATCGTAGCGAAGGACCTCGCGGCAAAGCTCGGCTTTTTATAGCCTTGGGTCGACGCGATGGGCTTTCTCCGAAAAAGCTTGTTGAACTTCTTGAAACCAAAGGCGGAGTTCCCGCTCGGTTTATTGACGATGCCGCCGTTCTTGAAGAATTCTCTTTTGCCACGGTTTCTTTTCGGGATGCAGAAGCCTTAGTTCAAGCCTTCCATTCACAAGGACGTCAGGGCAAACCGCTCATCAAAATAGCACGTCCTGATGAACAAGGAGCACCAGCTCCTCGTAAACCCCGCGGTCGTAGTTTCGGCCGCTAAGCGGGGAACTGTCTGAAGCCGCTTCCATTTCAGCCGGCGGTTGATCCTCTTCTGCCGCCGCTATTTGCCCAAGAGGGGTTAGCCCTCTTGGGTGTGGCGGCACCGTCTCAAGATAGTTCTACCGAAGAGGCCCAGAAACGCTACCATGGGTGGTTGTCAGCTGGTTGGCACGCGTCTATGACGTGGATGGAGCGTCATGAGCTTTTTAAATACGACCCGCAAGCTCTTGAACCAACCGTTCAGGCTGTCTTGATTGCGGCACTTCCTTACGCACAAACGCCTCCTTCGCCACAAAAACAAGGTCGTGTCGCTCGTTACGCTTGGGGTCGCGACTACCACAAAGTCTTTTTAAAAAAACTCCAGGCAGTAGCTCACTCTTTGAGTCAGCACTTCCCGGTCGAGCATTTTCGCGCTTTTACCGACACGTCCCCGCTTGATGAGAGATTTTGGGCTGAAAAAGCAGGAATTTCCTTTACCGGTCGAAATCGCCTTGCCATCACCGATTCCTGGGGAAGTTGGTTTTTTTTGGGTGAGATTTTATCATCACGTGCTTTTGCGCCGACAAAGCGCCCTCAAGCCGCCCATCGTCAATGTCCTTCTTCATGTCGTCGCTGCTGGCAAAGCTGTCCTACAGGGGCCCTTTCTGAACAGGGTCTGGATGCGAGGCGGTGTATTGCCTACTTGACCATTGAGCACAAAGGTTCAATTCCGCTTTCGTTGCGCTCACAACTTGGCGATAGAATTTTTGGCTGTGATGATTGCCAAGACGTTTGTCCGTTTAACCATGGGGTAGCCAACACTACCGAACCTGAGTTTCTTGCTTGGAAGGCCGGTCCTTGGGTTGATCTTGCTAGCGTGTTAGAAATTCCCTCCGAAGAGGCTTTTACCCGCCAGTGGGGTGGCTCCCCCCTCCATCGTGCGGGCTTTTCTGGCTTACGTCGAAATGCGTGCTTGGTAGCGGGGAACCTCAGACGCTTTGATCTGCTCCCTCAACTGAAAAAGTTAAACTCCGATCCTGATCCTGTTGTTGCCGAGTCTGCTTTGTGGGCAATACAACTCCTGGAGTCAGAACAATGACCCTCAAAAGCTTAGTGGGAGCTTTCCGAAAGCGGGACTTTTTTCTGATTTTGCTAAGCGTTGGCTTGGGCTTTGGCTGGCCATCGCCTCTTTTCGGTCTCGGTACAAGCGAGGATCCCTCCCAGATTATTACGCAGGTCTTTCACGCCGAGGCGCCCCATACCCTCACTATTCGTGGGCAACTTCATTTTACCCTGAAACAAGGACCAGAATTTCGCGTTGTTATCAAAACCAACCGTGCAGTCATGGATCAAGTGACAGTGAATACCTTTTTTGGCTATGGAACTGTTGCCGTTGATTCTGGTCTCGAAGGCCCTCGTGAACAAGGATTTGCCGAAGCGGTAATCCTTGTTCCCCCCTTTAGTCAACTAACCATCAGCGGCCAGTCTCGTGGCGAAATGACATGGAAGGGGACTTTTCCCCGGCTTATCGTGACCGAAAACTCGCACCTAACCTTACACTATTCAGGGCCCGTTCTTCACGCCCAAGTAGATTGGCGCTCGACTTTGGGGGTTCAGGGAAAAATCGACGCTATAACTCTTTCAAGCCGCGACCAGGGTGTTTCTGACCTCAAAGCGGCTACCATTGGCACACTCATAGTTAATCTTGAAAATAGTTCCCTGGTCGAGGTGACTCATGTAAAAACCTGGAAAGGGACAGTCCGGTTCGGTGCCCGAGCGCTCTGGACACCTGAACCGGGGTTATCGCCTCCCCAGGGTACGCTGACGGAGCAAGAGCTCCGTTAGTGAGCTAGTGAGGTTTTTTGTTCCTCAAATTTCCTCTTCAAAGTCCACCGAAGCGGCCTGCGAATACAAGGGCTTAAGAAAACTTTTAACCGGTTGATGAACTGGATGCTGGTCATAAACCTCAAGGGCTGTTTGGTCAGTGAGGGTTGCTATCAAGGCAACATCCCAAGAGCGCGACGAGTGCTTGAAATCTACTCCCGCCGTCAAATCCACCAGACCAGGAATTTTTCCCTTCATCGACAAAATTTGGTTGACCGCTTCTTGCCGTTGCGCATGGTGCTCGGGGTGAAATTGAAAAAACACTACGTGTTTAATCATACAAACTTGCCAACTTTAAATTTTGCCAACAAGAGCAATTCCGGGTTGAAGAGTTTTTTGACCAGGTTCCCAGTTGGCAGGACA
Organism: Spirochaetales bacterium; assembly: GCA_027451945.1. Taxonomy (GTDB): domain Bacteria; phylum Spirochaetota; class Spirochaetia; order JABEVK01; family JABEVK01; genus JABEVK01. The sequence goes on along the minus strand of DAIDHT010000035.1, from coordinate 14,333 downwards.
AACCTCGCCATGCTCACGAACAAATTTTGCGGCTTTGAGCTTGCGTAAGGTTTCTTTCGCGGCGCGACCAATTCCATTGTCGTGCACTTCCATGGTCTTAAGCACGCCGTCAGGATCAATAATGAACGTACCCCGGTAAGCAAGTCCTTCTTCTTCAATGTAGACACCAAACTGACGGGTCACATTGCCCGTGGGGTCTGCTAGCATAGGGAACTGAATTTTTCCGATGGTGGGAGAAGATCCGTGCCACGCAAAATGTGAAAAGTGTGTATCGGTACTGACAGAAAGAATCTCAGCGCCTTCTTTAACAAACTCGGCATAGTGATCCGCCATATCGCCCAGTTCGGTGGGGCAAACAAAGGTAAAATCTGCGGGATAAAAGAAAACAACCACCCACTTTCCCCGGTAGTCGGACAATTTTACGGGGTTAAACTCCCCTTTGTAAAATGCTGTCAAAGTGAAATCTTCCACTTTCTGATTCAAACGTACCATAAAATCCTCCTGAGTAAGAAACATTCCAATAATCATAAGAGATTTCCCAGATGTCAACCTTTTGCTGTCAACTGCCGTTCATTTGATTATATTGTGGTCATGAGCGACCTTGCCCGCCTTCCTTTATTCCCGTTGAATACGGTTCTCTTTCCCAACATGCCTTTGCCGCTTCATGTTTTTGAGCCCCGCTACAAACATATGATTCGCGAGTGTCTCGATAACGGCACAGATTTTGGTGTTGTTTTGGTTTTGGGCGGGGGTGTAGTAAAAGTAGGAACCTCTGCCCGAATTGAAAATGTTCTACAGACCTTTGAGGATGGGCGGATGAACATTCTGACCTTGGGGAAAGATCGTTTTACAATTCATAATTTAATTGAGACAGGGCCTTACCTTAGTGCCGATGTTCGCTTTTGGGAAGTGGAACCCGAGGAGGAGGTTGCCGACCTCTTTACCCTGGTAAAGTCATCGCTCAAAGAATACGCACAATTGACGGGAAAACTTTCTGATACCGCCCTCTTTGAGAACTACACTCCCTTTAGCTTTTCGTTTTTTTTAGCCGAGATCAACATGTACCCCTTGTCGCTTCAACAGATGGTGCTCGAGATGACCTCAACCCGAGCACGTTTAGAACGGGGCTACCAGAGTTTGGTGATGCTTTTGAACCGGCTTAGGCTCGATCAAAAGCTACAAAAGCTCTTAGGGACTCGCCAATCATTTTTTAACATCTGCAATTGAAGCATGCAATTGACGAAAATACTCGGAAAAAGTTAGGTTCATGCGGAAATGCTCACGACTTTAGGTTAGACTTAACACGTCATCAAGGAGGAACCTATGCGACGACTGCGATCATTGGCCGTTTTAACAGCCGTACTTTTGGCCGGCAACTCAACACTCTCTGCGGCATCATTTGACTTTTCAACCCTCACCGGTTCGATTTCGACTCTTGCCGATAAGGCGGGCGCGGCTCTACCCTCTGCTTCAGCCCTTGGTCTGGATTGGTCTGATTCCTGGATCGGTTCCTTAGTTGGCGTCCCCCCGCACTTTGGCCTTGGTCTGTCGGCTGGCTTTACCACCATTCCCACCGGGTCTCTTCAACCCATTTTTGATGCCATGGGCCAACAACTACCCACTTATGCCACAACCTTAGGCGGGGTTCCCCTTCCGATGTACACTATCAATGGCCGCGTCGGTGGGTTTCTTCTTCCCTTTGATATTGGTTTCAAATTGGGCTACATGCCCACCCTTACCGTCAGCAATATGGGGGTCGATTACCTGTTAGCCGGCGCCGACCTGCGGTATGCGCTCTTGCAGGATGGCATCACTCCTGGGCTTAGCGTGGGCTTTGGGGTAAACTACATTCAGGCGGATGTTAGCTATACGTTCCCTGATCGATCCTTCAATGTTCCTAATTTTACATCCTCTAATGGGGCCACGGGTGTTACCTTAAAATCACCCACAGCTAGTTTAGGGCTTAAAGACCTCACCTATGAACTCAAGGCCGAAATTTCAAAGAACCTTTTGATTGTTACCCCCTATGCCGGAGCCGCCTTAGACTTGAGTGAGATGCGCGCCGAAGCTGGCTTTAATGGAACAATTTTGGGGACCGATGGTACAACAACTTCAACATTGACTCCTGGGGACCTAGCAAGTCTCAACTCCCTAACCGGTGCCAACTTTACCAGCAATGGGGTGTCATACACGGCTTTGTCGAACAACATTTGGGGGGCGCGAATTTACGGCGGCTTTTCGTTCAACATTGTGTTCTTTAAAATTGACGTCAAAGCGCTCTATAGCTTTCCTAGTGGCAACTTAGGTGCCGATATCGGCGCCCGTTTCCAGATGTAAGCTTGTTCGCTAGTTCGTCTCACTCGGTCGTTCGTCAAAGTTCGACCGAGCCTTGACAGGAATTAAGGAATAAAGTAATCTTTGGCGTCTAAAATATCGGAGGATGTATGGGGTCGAGAACCAAATTGACGAAAACCCGTCGCCGGATGAAGGCCGCCAAAAGGCTGGAACTTCGTACCAAACGAGCCGTCAAGGCTTTGAGTAAAATGAAAGCGTCGGGGCTCAACCCTAAAATTGAGCTTTAAGCAACGCGTTAAAAGCCCCGTGACCAACGGGGCTTTTTTTTAGACTTCTGTTCCCCGCTTTCAGGGTCCTGTCGATCAAAGCTGATCAAGGAGTAACCGTGTGAACCAACCGACATTACCACCCCTTGAAGGTCTGGCTACTTGGCTCAAAGAACGGGAAGCTCCACTTGTGGTTCGCCCTGGCTGTGAAAAGTGTATTCTTTGGCCAACCGGCGGACCACAGCGTGCACCCCTGGCTCTCGTCTATTTTCATGGCTACAGTGGCACGCGTCGCGATATCTCTCCAACGGTCGAAACCTTAGCGCAGAACTTACAAGCGCCGGTATTTTTTACGCGCTTAGCTGGTCACGGTCTTCTTCACGACCCCCACCGAGGCGTAAAGCTTTTCGACTGGAAACAAGACCTTGAGGAGGCTCTGGCGATCGGCCATGCCCTTGGCGAAAAGGTGATCGTGATCGGTACCTCGGCAGGCGCCACCCTTGCTTTGTGGTCAGCTCTTGAAGGTCTTGGTGTCGATGCGCTCATTCTTACCTCCCCACTTATTGTCGCAAGGCAAAGCGGGGCCTTTCTTCTCGAAGTACCACTTCTTAAACACCTGGTAAAGGCAATTCTGGGGCCTTGGATGTCCTTTCCCCCTCAAAATCCTCTTCAAGCCGAGATTTGGGATTGCCGGCATCGAACCGATTCTCTGATACCCCTTCTCGCTTTAGCGCGAAAAGTTCGCCAGACCTCGCCCCGGCATTTACAAACCCCTGTCTTAAGCTTTATCTCACCCCAAGACAAGGTGGCCTCGGCTCGCGCGGCTTTACGGTACCTAAATCAGCTTCCGGCCGACTACCTCAAAGTGGTTGAACTGCTTCCGAGTCATGACCAGGATTACCATGTTTTGACCGGCGAGGCCCTTTCACCTGACACAACGAGCTTATGGCTTAACACCGCTTTGAACTTTCTTCGTCAGCGAAATCTGGTACCAGCTCGGTAATCTCAGATTCTCCCTACTGGACGGTCCTATCCCCGTCACGCTACAATTCTGTCACACCTGATTTAAGGAGCCGACTGTGAAGGACCTGAGCAAGATCCAGTCCTGGGTTCTCGATACCCCCAACTTTATCCACGATTTGATCGACAAAGACAACCAAAGCGGACGTTTTCACGGTCAGGTTGTTACCCGCTTTCCGCCGGAACCCAACGGCTACCTGCATATAGGTCATGCCAAGTCCATCACCCTCAACTTCGGAACTGCCGCCAAGTACCATGGCTGGTGCAACCTAAGGTTTGACGATACCAACCCTGCCAAAGAAGAAGATGAGTATGTCCAATCAATTCTCGAAGACGTTCGGTGGCTGGTTGGACATGAAGCGTTCGATGTCCTTTATGCCTCCGATTATTTTCAACAAATGTATGATGCCGCGCTCCGTTTGATCGAGCGAGGTCTTGCCTACGTTGATTCCTGCACTTCCGAAGAAATCTCGCAAATGCGTGGAGCCCCCACGGCTCCTGGCATTGAAAGTCCCTGGCGCAGTCGTACTCCCGAAGAAAACCTCAAACTGTTTCGCCAGATGACAGCTGGAGAACTCGAAGAAGGCTCGTGCGTTCTGCGGGCAAAAATTGACATGACCAGCCCCAATATCAATCTTCGTGACCCTATCCTTTATCGGATCAAAAAAGCTCCCCACCACCGCACGGGCGATAAATGGGTTATCTATCCCATGTATGACTGGGCACACGGCTGGGAGGATAGCGTAGAAGGTATTACGCATTCCTTGTGCACCTTAGAATTTGAAAACCATCGACCACTCTATGATTGGTTTCTTGATCAGTTTTCTGAAGCTCATCACCCCCAGCAGATTGAATTTAACAAGCTAGCCATCACCTATACGATGCTGTCGAAACGCAACCTTCTCGAACTGGTAAAAACCGGCTATGTGGATGGTTGGAATGATCCCCGTATGCCAACACTTAGTGGTTTACGACGGCGCGGCTTCACGCCCTCTTCGTTACGTAAGTTTGCTGAAGCCACTGGCTACACAAAAACTGATGGGCGCGTAGACCTCAGTATGCTTGAGTTCTTTATTCGAGAAGAACTCAACAAAAGTGCCAGGCGTGTGATGGTCGTATCATCTGCGATTAAAGTCATCGTTGAGGATTATCCTGAAGGAAAAACCGAATTTGCTGTCATCGAGAATAATCCCGAAGATCCCGAAGCAGGCACCCGCGAAGTTCCTTTTCGGCGAGAAATCTGGATTGACGGAGAAGACTTTTCGCTTCAGCCCCCTAAAGGCTGGTTTCGTCTTGCACCAGGTGCTGAGGTTCGTCTAAAAGGCGCGTATTTCATTACCTGTCGCGAAGTGATCACCAACCCCGATGGCTCAATTAAAGAACTTCATTGTACTCATGACTCGGCAAGTTGGGGTGGCGAAAGTCCCGATGGCCGTAAAGTAAAAGGAACCATTCAATGGGTTAGTGTTGAAGACGCCGTAGCCATCGAAACCCGGTTGTACGACAAATTGTTTACCCGAGAAAACCTTGCTGATTTGCCCGACGATAAAACCTGGCGAGATTTTTTGAATCCCGCTTCGTTGGTTACCGAGCAGGCTTGGGCCGAGCCCTCCCTTAAAGAAGCTCGCCCAGGGCTGACCTACCAGTTCATGCGCAAGGCCTATTTTGTTCCGGATGCGCCATCGTATGACGGTGGCAAGTTGGTGTTTAACCGTACTGTCACGCTCAAAGATAGCTGGACGCGCAAAGGAAATTAAGCGCCTTTGGGCATCCTCACTTAGGGTATCCTCAGGGTTAAGCTAATCCTTTGACGCTGAGGATCTACCGACAACACCAAAACGCGTACCTTCTGTCCTGGTTTAACGAAATCGAGAGGATCACGAACAAAGGTGTTGGCGATTTGACTGACATGCACCAAACCATCTTGGTGCACACCCACATCAACAAAGGCCCCAAACGCCGTTACGTTGGTAACTAGACCATTCAAAACCATACCTTCTTTAAGGTCTTCAACCGTTCGTACCGTAGGATCAAAAGCCACAGCTTCAAAATCTTGTCGTGGGTCTTGCCCTGGTCGCGCTAATTCCGCTACCACATCTGAAAAGGTCAACTGATCGACACCCCAGTCGCGGTCAGAATACGAAACCTTTGCCGTAAGCTCAGCATTTCCTGCCAGATCAGCAAGCCCCACCCCCAACACTTGGGCGATACATTCCGCCAAAGGGTAGCTTTCGGGATGCACAGCACTGGCATCTAAAGGGTGAACTCCTCCACGAACCCTCAAAAACGCCGCTGCTTGCTCAAAGACCTTTGGTCCCCAGCCTTTGATCTGCAAGAGCTCTTGGCGTGACCGAAACGCTCCTTTTTTGGCACGAGATTCGACCACCGCCCCAGCCAAGCGTGCATTCAAGCCAGAGACATAGGTTAGTAGCGCTTTTGATGCCGTATTCACATCGACGCCAACCCGGTTAACACAGCTAATCACCGTGTCTTCCAAATGTTGGTGCAAGAGTTTTTGGTCTATATCGTGTTGATATTGGCCAACTCCCAATGCGGCAGGATCCACTTTAACCAGCTCCGCCAAGGGATCAATGAGTCGTCTCCCGATCGAAACAGCGCCACGGACAGTTACGTCACAATTTGGTAACTCCTCACGAGCCAGCTCACTGGCACTGTAGACGGAAGCCCCGCTTTCAGAGACAGAGACGACGGGGATAGCCAAACCTAAATCCCGGCAAAAATCTAAGGTTTCCCGGCCAGCAGTTCCATTCCCTACGGCTATGGCTTTGACCGCAAATTTTTGCACTCGTGTTAGCAGGTCTTGCCGAGCCTCCTTTTGTCGCCCCATTTCCGCTAGGGGATAAATCACTGTGTAATCCAACAGTTCCCCTTGCGCCGATAAGACCGCCACCTTGCAACCTGTCCGAATTCCAGGGTCTAAGGCGAGAACCGGTTGAGGTCCTAAAGGAGCCGCTAAAAGGATTTCGGCCAAATTTTTAGAAAAGATGCCCACAGCTTCAAGGTCAGCGCGCTGTTTTGCCTCTTTAACCAATTCATTTTCAAGCGATGGTCGTAACAACCTTGACCAAGCATCGGCCATCGCCGTCTGCACCGAGGGACAAGGTGCTGAAAACCCCAACGTAGCAACCCCTTCTCGACGGACTAACGTCTCGGGTAAGTCAAGCTTCCATGAGATTTCTCCGGCGTCTTGAGCCCGTAAAAGTGCCAAAAGGCGGTGACCGGGAATCGTCTTCCACCGTTCGGTTCTTCCTGCCAAATCACGGAACTCTCCGTCAGGTCGTAGCTTTTTCGTAGCTTTGATTTCGAATTCTGACTGAGACAAGGCTTCTCGGAGTTTCTGCCGCACCCGTGGGGTTTCACTAAAGCGTTCTGCCCAAATATCTTGTCCCCCAGTCAGGGCTTCTTCGAGGCTGTTCACGCCGAGTTCGGGATTCACCAAGGCGGTCAAAACCTCGACGGGCGGTTCCCTGTTTTGTGCTAAGAGGTCTGCTACCGGAGCAAGCCCTTTTTCTAGCGCCATTGAGGCGCGTGTTCTTCGTTTGGGCCGGTAAGGCAAATACAAATCTTCAAGCTCTGTTAAGGTCGAAGCCTTTTTGACGAGGTCCAGAAGCTCCTGCGTTCCTTGTCCCGACTCCTCAAGCGAGTTTACAATCGATTGGCGGCGTTTTTCTAAATCTTGAACCTGAGCAAAGGTATCACGAACCAACCGAATTTGTACTTCGTCGAAATTACCGGTGACTTCTTTTCGGTACCGGGCCATAAAGGGCACCGTCGCTCCCTCTTCTAACATTTTTAAAACTGCTGAAACGCCACGTTCTGCGAGCCCCGTGCGCTGAGCCACTATCTTTATCATTTCGTCGTTAGTCATGCCCTTAACCTACTCGTTGAAGTGGGACTCGGACAAGATGCTGGACGCTTGCTCACCGTCGCGATAAAATCAGGCACTGTGAAAGCCGTGAATTACGATGAAGCCCCTCTTCTCACTATTTGGGAAGTCACTCGTTCGTGTGAACTTGCCTGCCGCCACTGCCGCGCCAGTGCTGAAAATCTCAGGTCACCTCTTGAGTTAACCCTCGACGAAGGGAAAGCCCTTATTGACGAGGTGGCGGCGATGGGAACGCCCTTGTTAGTATTTACGGGAGGGGATCCCCTCCAGCGACCTGATTTGGAAGACTTAATCCGTCACGGTCGCGAACGAGGTTTGATTGTCGCAACCATCCCGGCAGCGACCCCTCGACTAACCCGTGAACGCATCTTTTCATTAAAAGACGCAGGAGTTCACCAACTGGCCTTAAGCTTAGACGGCGCAACAGCAAAAGAACATGACGAGTTTCGCGGGGTTGAAGGAACCTTTCGCAAAGTCGAAGAAGCTGTTAGTTGGATTCACGAGGCCGGCGTTCCCTTGCAGATTAATACGGTTTTTGGGTCCTGGAATGCCGATCGATTTGACGCCCTAGCCGAAAAGGTTCGAGGTTGGGGTACAACCTTCTGGGAAATCTTTTTTCTTGTCCCGACGGGACGGGGAGCCGAGTTAACCAGTTGCACGGCTTGGCAATTCGAACAGCTATTTGACCAAATTCATCGTTTTGCCCGTGAAACGGGAATTACGGTCAAAGTCACTGAAGCACAACACTTTCGACGCTTTCAACAAGAACATGGCGGTGCCGCCTCAGGTCATGGTCGGGTCAGTCTCTCGAGTCGCCCTGTGAATGCGGGAAACGGTTTTTGCTTTATCGATTTTCAGGGAAAAGTTATGCCAAGCGGCTTTCTACCGCTTGATTGCGGAAGTATTCGCGAAACTCCCTTAGCTGATATCTACCAGAACCATCCCGATTTTCGTCAACTACGAAACTTAAGCACACTGACCGGCCCCTGTGCAACCTGTTCCTTTCTGGAAACTTGCTCGGGAGGGAGCCGGGCGCGCGCTTGGGCCCTTACGGGTGACTATACCTCGTCAGAACCCTTTTGTGTTAAATCGGCCCCGAGTTCTGGCAGATCCACAGGTGACGCCACAGCCTCGCGGTTAGCCTTTTGAATTTCACGAAAGACTTCGTGGCGATAGACTTTGACATCCTTGGGAGCTTTTACCCCTAGCTTAACGGTATCGCCCCGGATGTCAACAATCCAAAGTTCAATATCGTCCCCGATCATGATGCAATCGTCTTTCTTGCGCGTAAGAATTAACATGTCATTCCCTCCGCGCTGCCATTTCTTCGAGGATATCGTGCTTTGTACGGTATTCATCCAAGGGGCTAACGCACTGTTTTCCTTGACGATTTTTGCGGTTGATATACAGGGGGCCCTGAAGGTTTGCCGTCATCGGACCTGAATCGGGAATGGTCACGATCGCAAAAACCAGGCAGTCGTCCATTTGTTCCACACCAATTGTTGATAAATCCTCGATAGTAATACCGGGGTTATAGTCGTCCCGAAAAATCGATGGTTTAATCAAAATAAAGGCGATTTGGGTATCATCCAAGGACTGAAGCCAAAAGAACGGTTTTTTATGCGCGTCAAGAAGCGCAAAGGTTTTATAGTCTTCGAAACCCAACAGGCCTTCGGGAAATTCGAGAATTTGAAGGTCATCGACAACGACCGAGCCATAGGCTTTGCTTTGTATCAATCTGCTCATCTGAGAAAATCCATTAAGGTTCTAGGATAAATACTTCCAGCCGCGCGCAACGTTGCGTCGTGCGTCAGTTCAAGCATTTTCAGCTTGGTGATCCCATCGGTAACGTCAAGATCAACCAAATTCGAATTCATTTCAACGACTTTGGGAATTTCATCTTTTAACGTCTTTTCGGTTTCAGTTAAACGTTCATCACGAGCACCGAGCTCCGCCAGAGTTGTTTGTAAGTTGCTCAAACTAGCATGAATACTAGCCAAACCTTGCCCTCCTAAAAACTGATTATTGCCTTTAAGCATGTTGTCCCTTAGTCGAATCACCGCATCAAAAAGCGAACCGCCAAAAACTTTCGCATCCTGGTTGTAATTCAGGGGTGGCTTTTGGCCCATGCTGTTGGTAATAACTCCCAGGGCCTGAAGGGTATTTCCACCAGGACCATCTTGAAGAAACAGCTGGTGCGGTTGCGTTGTCTCAAGAACCAAACCATTGCTTACCGGGTCAAGACTAGCTTTTACTGCGACAGGCGCATTGTTGATTTTGGCGATAATCGCTTGAACACTATCGCCGGCCTTGAGTGCTATCGACTTACCATCAATCATAATGGTGGTATCGGAAGGAACTGTGAAATTTTGTGAATCCACCTGAGAATACACTCTTTGATTATCTGCCCAGAAAACGGCATTGCCAGGAAAGTTTGCTTTAATAAAAGTATTATCCGATATTTCGGTCTGCTTTTGACCAATCGTCCCAATATAGTCCACTTGAGTTATGACTTGACCCTCGGAACCAGGAACCCGACCTTTCAACACCCGCCAGGGACTTCCGTCGATCATTTCTCCGCCAAAGACTGGCTGTCCATCGGGGCCTTTAGAATTGGCCAAGGATACCAGCTCATTAAGAAGCTCATTGGTTTCTACACCCATCTCACTCAAGTCTGACTGTGTATAGGTACCATTGGCGCCTTGCACCGCCAGCTCGTTAAGACGTTGAAGAATGCTCTGAGCGCGTTGAATAGAACTTTCAGTAAATCTAAGATTAGTTTGCAGTTGAGAAGCGTTTTGCTCAAATTTGTCTAGTCGGTATTTCCACGACTGCAAGCGGGTAGACTCAGCCGCGGCAATAGGGTCATCTCTGAGCTGGGTAAACTTTTCTTGAGTGCCCATCTCGTTTTGAACTTTAGCCATACGAACTTCTTGGTTTCGTAAAGACCAATCCATGTCATTCATGGTCATATTCGAACTGATACGTTGCATCTCTTACACCCCCATATGCCGAATAATCGTATCGAGCATATCGTTCCAGGTACTGATAAAGCGGGCCGAGGCCTGGTAACCGTGTTGAAACTTAAGAAGATTGGACATCTCCTCGTCAATGTTGACTCCAGAAATCGAGTCTCTGGTATCACGAAGGTTTTTCATAATGTCTTGTTGCGTTTCCATACTGATCTGCGCGGTTTGACCTTTTAAGCCAATATCCGCGACAGTCTCTTCAAAATAATCGCCGAACGTTCTGGCCTGACCGATCATGACGACGGTATTGCGAATTTGTGCGATCGCTAAGGCCGCCGAGCCATCACCGCCTCCTGCACTTTGACCGTTACTCCCCAGGCCAGCCGCGATTTTTCCCGGGTCAGCGACAAGACTTTTGTTGATCGAAATCCACGCGGCGGGATGAGTTAACGGGGCCACGGCAAAGGTTGCCCCTTTACCTGTAGGGTTCGTTCCTGTAGGAACTCCCGTACCACCCGCTAAGACCGAAACCGCTTGGGGGTTATTCCAATCAAAGGCTCCTTGAGGCCCTGAGGCCGCCAAGACCCCGGCGTACCCCACCAAGAATTGACCGGAGTCTTCGATATGGCGGATCACAAAATCAGGATTTTCGGGGTTGGCGCTAGGAACAGCTTTAAAGGAGAGCTGGCCATCGCGGTCTAAGCGAGCCGAAATTTCTAGTCCAGAGTCGTTAATTCGGTTAATCACATCTTGAACGGTATCCGCGGGGTGATAGGCGATTTTTACCAAGCCATTGGGTCCGGGAAGAGTAAGCTGCCCTGCAAGTCCAATCAAAGCTTGAGGGTTTAATTTATGATCGCCGTTGATTCGAAAAATATATGTTGAGTCAAAGACGCCTGTACCTTTTCGGTCATAACTACCATCCCGGTTCAAAACCATTGGCTGTTGAACAAAAAAATCTTGACCAGTTGTCCCGGCAAGACCATAGCCTTCGCGGTGCACCTCATTAACCAAATCTGCGAAGTTTGCGGTCATTTCATCTAATCGTTGAATCTGGCCTCGGGTATCCTTATCGCGGAGCTCGATTAAGGCCCCTAATTTTCCCCCGGGAATGTTGACAGTTTCTTTCGTATCGGGGCGGATAATTTTCCAGTAGCCTTCATTGGTAGGGTCTCCGACCGTTTCTAAGGGACTAACAATTTTTCCTTGAACTAGGTGAATACCGCCCATGTGAATTTGGAACTCTCGAGGATCTCTTTTGTTAACGGTGGTAATCGGTACGAGTTCGGCAAGTTTGCCTACCAATAAGTCCCGACGGTCTAGTAAATCGTTCGGATGATCCCCTTGAGCCTGAACCTTTTCGATTTGGACATTGAGTTTGGCAATTTGTTTTAAATAATCGTTGACCTGAGTGACAGTTCCTTGAACATCATCGTTAATCATCACCGCGATGTGCTTCAAACTTTTGTATTGTTGGTGGATAGAGTCGACTAAGCCTTGGCCACGTTCCAAAACTGCTTTTCGCATGGCCATTTGTTCAGGGTGCTGAGACAAATCCTGCCAGGAACTCCAGAACATATCGAGTCTGTGACGCACAGAAACATCTGTCGGTTCGTTTTGCGCTTTTTCAAGAAAGCTCAAGTACTGGCTTCGTGTTTTCCAGTACCCTTCAGAGCCCGACTGAGACACAATTTGTTTATCGAGCAACTCGTCACGCACCCGTACAACTTCGGCGACGACAACACCTTGGCCCACTTGACCAGGTCTTTCTGTTCGGTTCAAGGCCGGATCATCTAAAGGATCCATTTCGTTGAACTCTACCCTTTGGCGCGAGTACCCTTCGGTGTTCACGTTGGCTAAGTTGTGCCCAACCGTCTGCATGGCCTCGGTATTAGCGATGAGGGCGCGTTTTCCTAATTCAATTCCCGAAAATGTTGAACTCATACAGCACTCCTAAAGTCGCTTATCCAAAACCATGGGACGTGACCGTGTATGCTTTAAGGAACCATTTTTGGCGTAAATTGGCCCTCGTTGGGCTGGGTCAGCCTGCCGTACCACAGCTTTGATAAGGCTTTGTGCGGTCTGGACGTACGAATTGAGACCTTCTGACAGTCCTTTCATTTCAATAGCTTTGATTTTTAAGGCGCGATGTAATTCAGCCAAATCTTCTTTCCATGGTTGCTCAAGGTCAGCGAGGACACGATAAAAAGAGGGGTGTTCCAACCCTAAAAGCTCCCCTAACGCCAACCAAGCGGCATGTCGTCGTTCTTCTAAGCATTTTAAGCCCTCAGCTTTGAATTCTAAGGAGTGAAGCGCTTTATCAAGGTCTGGCCAACTGCGGTCCAACAGGGCTTGCCGGACCCGAAGCTGAGTCTCTTGAAAGTCCTGCATACCGTCTCGTTGCAGTTCCATCAGAGTCTTGAGGTCATTCAAACGGTGGAATCTGTCGTCCATGTTCGACTCCTTCTTTACGAGTTTCGGAAGTTTGCTAAAAAAACTGAGCCCTGTGGTCGGTTTTTCGGGAAATTCTCAGATTTTAGCAGTCTTTTCAAAAACTCAATTTTTTTTTATTATGGGATTCTTAAGAGGGAGGACGCCATGAGCCGTCAAAAATGGAAAGTAGGAATCGTGGGAGCCACCGGTATGGTGGGGCAGCGCTTTCTCACTCTTCTTGAAAACCATCCTTGGTTTGAGGTCACCGTCCTGGCCGCAAGTTCCGCCTCCGCAGGAAAAGCCTACCGTGAAGCCGTTCAGGGACGCTGGGCGATGACTACCCCGCTCCCGGCTAAGTATGCCGAGATGAAAGTTCTCTCGGCTGCTGAGGTTAACACCGTTTCTAGCTTGGTTGACTTCATTTTTTGCGCGGTCGACATGCCCAAAGACGAAATCATCGCCCTCGAAGAGACCTATGCTCGCGCCGAAACGCCAGTTGTGTCTAACAATTCGGCCCTGCGTATGGCTAACGACGTCCCGATGATCATCCCCGAGATCAACCCTGAACACGCCTACGTCATCGAAACCCAGCGCCAACGCTTGGGAACCAAAGTGGGTTTTGTTACCGCCAAGCCTAACTGCTCAATTCAAAGCTATGTCCCTGCCCTGCACGCCCTCAAGGATTTTGGAATCCAAAAGGTTTCAGTCTGCACCTACCAAGCCCTTTCGGGTGCCGGCAAAACCTTCTCCACCTGGCCCGAAATGGTCGATAACGTCATCCCTTTTATTAAGGGTGAAGAAGAAAAAAGTGAAAAAGAACCCATGAAGATTTGGGGAACAGTCCAAAACGGCGTTATTGTCCCCGCACAAACCCCGGTGATTTCGGCGCAGTGCTTGCGGGTTCCGGCCTCAGATGGTCACATGGCCGCTGTCAGCGTATCGTTTCGCAATAAACCGGCCTTTGCTGAAATCTTAGACCGTTGGGCCACCTATGAAGGTTTAGCCCAACGTCTCAACCTGCCCAGTGCCCCCCGTCCCTTCCTTCATTACTTTCAAGAGGATGATCGCCCTCAGACCAAACTTGACCGTGAAGCCGGAAACGGAATGGCCATCAGCATCGGGCGCTTGCGCAGCGACTCGCTGTTCGATTATCGCTTTGTTGCCCTCAGCCACAACACCATTCGCGGTGCCGCGGGTGGGGCTGTTCTGACCGCGGAATACTTAGCTTCGGAAAAGTGGATTCCTCAAAAAGCTTAAGGTTTTTATTACGTTAAGGTGAGCTCTTCCTCTACGTAAGGGAAGTGAATCGCCCCGGGTTTGCCGGAGACCTAAAAATCTGAGAGGATGAGGTCATGGGAAAAGCAAACAGGTATTCACCAGAAGTACGGGAACGAGCTGTTAGGCTGGTTCAGGAACAGGTCAAGGATTATCCATCGCAATGGG
>DAIDHT010000034.1:0-67249 GCA_027451945.1 Spirochaetales bacterium | reverse complement strand
TTTCTTCGCATTTCTTTCTAGGTCGGCCGGGGTCACAAAGAGCTTCATTCTACCTTCCTCCATCCTAGATGGAATTTTATCCTAAATCGCAAAGCTGGTAAATTCCCCTCCCCAGCGACTCAGAATTTTTAGAGGTTCCCTTTATGTTGTTTTTGCTCTTGATTATTTCTTCTTCGTCATGCACATTAGGTACAGACAGTTTGACAAGAAATCTTTCGTTGAAAGGTTTGAGGCCTTTAGCCAAACGCGAAAATCGCAAAAAGGAGCATAAAATGAGAAAATCAGGACTTCTCATCACCGCTTTATTTTCACTTACCGCTTATGGGTTCGCGGACACCCCCGCTCCCACCCTCCAGGTCAGCGGCTATCTCGAAACGGGAGCCCGCATGATCAAGTCGAATAGCTTTTTTGGCTCGGGGTTGTACGGCGACCTCTTTAATGACAACACCGCCTCGCCAGGGGGTAGGTTCGACCTTATCGGGAATTACACCAGTGGGAACAACGGGGTAACCTTTAAGCTCCGTACCGATGAAAACATCGCCACTTACCCGGCAACGAGCGCCTATAGCGCGCCGGTCGTGTACAACGCCTACGCTTGGTCGTACTTGGGTAGCCAAAAGGCCTTTATGTTAAAAGGCGGTATTGTTTCGGATTCTACTTTTGGCACCTTGGGCGATTACGGGTTCTTTATGCTCGATTCCGCGCCCGGCGTCGAACTCTCGTGGTTCCCCGCCTCTGGTTGGACGGTGGCCGGGTTTATGTCAGCGCCGTCGTATCAGACCTCTAGCAGTGCCAGCTTCTGGGATAACCCGTGGTTTGTGGGCCTGGCCTATTCCAGCAGTTCGTTTTCGTTTAACGCCGGTTGGACGTATGGCACCACCACCCCTAATGCCTACGGGACACTGGGGACTAACTCGGGTATTACCGGCTTAGATAACGTCACCGCCAGCCTGTCGTACACCAATGGTTCCCTCTTTGCCGCCGCCGAGTACTGCGCCGTCAATTTGAACAACTATTCGAGCCTGGGTTACTCGTTCTTTACCCAGAAACTGACCTACAACGTCGGCTCCGTTACCCCAGGCGTCACACTGTACGAATACCTGGACGGTAACACCAATGCTGTGGACGCTTCCAACAACAAGGCAACGCTGGGCTGGCACATCAACCCGTTCATCGACTATGCGGTCGACAAAGTAACCACACTCGAGCTTGGGGCTACCTACTTTGCCGGAGTCCAGCAAGTGCTAGTCAACGGAACGACCGATTACCTGCCCTCGTCGGCTAGCTTGAGTGCGATGACCGAAAATAATCAGGCACAGTTGGATATCAAGCCCCGTGTCTTCTTCAACCTGGCTTCTGACACCTACATTGCGGCCTACTACTTGTTCTCGACCAGCGTCGGCGCCGATAAGACTACCTTCAATGGCACCAATGATTCGTTCAGCAACACCTTCGGTCTTGACCTTCGCTACACGTTCTAACCACCCTTGCCGCCTGTAGCGGTAGCTCGTCTACGTACCGAGGCCGGTCAAGTGACCGGCCTCCTTTTCATAAAAAGCTCATGATTTTCTCATCAAGGCATTACAGGAGTTGGGATAATGCGGCCCAGGAGGGCTGTATGGAACTACACCTAGAAAACGGACCCGCAAAGGACCAGCTTGTTGCCACACCGCAGGGCGACCTTGACCTTTACGCGTCCGTCGAATTTTGCAATCAGGTTACACGGCAGATGGAAGCCGGTCGACCCCAGCTGATCCTCAACTTCAGTCAAGTTCGTTATCTAGACTCCTCGGGCGTCGGTGCCGTCATTCGTTTGGTTCAAAAAGCCCGCTCGCTTAAAGGTGAGGTTCGAGTCGTCGGCTTGACGGGTACCCCTAGAAAAGTTCTTGAGATGAGCAACATCATTTCGTTAGTCAAGGTTTTTGCGACCTTAGACGAAGCGAAGGCCGGGTCCTGAGATGGCAAATTACCTCATTGTCCGCAAGTTGATCGTCGACGATCGCAACGAACTGTTTGACGCCCAAGGAATGAAGTACGCCGAGTTCCCCAGTGACTTGAGTAAGGTCCGGGTGTACGCTACCGAGATTCTTTCCGATTGCCCCCCGGCGTTTCTCGAAGGCAACCTCCTCGAACAACAGCTTTCAGAATTGATTAAAAATGGCATCAAGCACGGGAACAAGTCTGACCCGAGCAAGATCTTACGCGTTTGGTACGACCTACGCAAAAGGGCCCGCTTTATTGTCGAAGACGAAGGCGAGGGTTTTCAAAACCTCGAAGAATGGAATGACTTCTTTAGACGACGTCAAACAGCGCTGTACCAAGGGGATTTCGATACTTTTCTCAACTTGGCCAGCTATCGAGGCCCTTTGAGCGACGAAAGCGACGGGGGTAACAGCCTGATCGCCGCGTTAGAATATTGGAACGGCGGCATGATTTACAACGCACGACGCAACAAGGTGGGGGTGGTTCGCTGGTACTCTTCCTCCCAGCCTTGAACAAGTCCCCGGTTTTGGTCTTTTATGAAAGAGTAACTCAATCTAGTTAGGATTTTTATGTCAGACGCAAAAACCACCGAAGTAAATACCCTCCTGGGCTTAACCCAGGAAGAAGCCCGCCGACGGGCCGAGACCCAAGGCTACAACGAGGTTCCCGAACCGAAAAAGAACCTTGTTCTGGTATTTTTAAAGAAATTCTGGGGCTTAACCGCCTGGATGCTCGAAGCTGTCGTCATCCTTTCAGCTATTCTGGGAAAAACTCTCGACCTCTATATCATCCTAGCCCTCCTCGTGCTCAACGCCATTCTTGGTTTTGTGCAAGAGGTAAGGGCCTCGAAAGCGGTCGAGACCCTCAAGCAAAAGCTCCGCATCAACGCCCGCGTTCTACGGGATGGTAAGTGGCAACTGGTGCCAGCCCGCGAGCTTGTTCCCGGCGATGTCGTTCGTGTTCGAGCCGGCGATTTTGTTCCTGCGGATGTCAAGCTTGCCGAGGGTCATCTTGAGGCCGACCAAGCCGCGCTCACCGGCGAATCGCTCACGGTTCCCAAGGCCCCCGGCGACCTTTTGTATTCGGGGTCCATTGTCAAATCCGGCGAGGCCACCACTCAGGTGGAGCTAACCGGCACGAAAACCTTCTTTGGCAAAACCACCGAGCTCGTGCAAACCGCCAAGCCCAAACTCCACATGGAAGAAGTCATTGCCCAGGTCGTCAATTGGTTGTTGATTATCGTGGGAGGCACCTTAGCAATAGCCTTTATTGCCGCTCTGCTTCTGGGTATCAACCTTTGGAATGTGCTCTCGTTGGCACTCGTCCTCATGGCTTCGTCCATTCCCGTCGCCCTTCCGGCCATGTTCACCATTAGTATGGCCGTCGGCTCTTTAGAGCTAGTCAAACGAGGTGTCCTGGTAACCAGACTCTCGGCTGCCGAAGACGCGGCTACCATGGACACGCTGTGTACCGACAAAACCGGAACCATCACCAAAAATGAACTCACGGTAGCTGGCGTGATCCCTCAAGCGGGGTATTCTGAAGCTCAGGTACTCCTTTGGGGTGCCTTGGCCTCGCAGGAAGCCAACCATGACCCTATCGACTTAGCCTTTTTACACGCTGCCCAGGTCAAAGGTCTTAAGCCCGAGGCTTGGACACAACAACGCTTTACCCCGTTTGACCCTAAGACACGGCGCACCGAAGCAGAAGTTCAAAACAACGGCGACAGCTTGACGGTTTATAAAGGGGCCGTGAATGTGCTGGCCGAGCTAACAGGTTCGGACCTTGCCGCGTTAACCGAACAAGCGCACGAGTACGCCGATAAGGGCTACCGCACCCTTGCGGTGGCGGTTAAACAAAACGGCACGCTGACTTTGGCGGGCCTTGTGGCCTTGTACGACCCCCCTCGACCCGACGCGGGACAGCTGATTACGGAACTGCGTAACTTGGGTATCAAGGTTAAAATGCTCACCGGCGACGCCCTTCCCATCGCTCGCGAGACCGCCCGCCAGGTAGGGCTTTCGGATGCCATTACCACCTCGGCGGTATTTGAAGAAGCTCATGAAAAAGACCCTCTCGAAGCCGGGCGGGTGGCCGATGCCAGTGACGGCTTTGCCGAAATTTATCCTCAAGACAAATTTAATATCGTGGAATCGCTTCAAAAGAAAGGTCACATCGTCGGCATGACGGGCGATGGGTTGAATGACGCCCCCTCGCTCAAGCAGGCAGAAGTGGGTATTGCGGTCGCCAGCGCGACCGATGTCGCCAAGGGTGCCGCCAGCGCCGTTCTTACCGGAGATGGCCTGGCCAACATCGTCGACTTGGTCAAAGTGGGACGCATGATCTACCAGCGCATTCTGACGTGGATCTTCAATAAAGTTGTAAAAACCTTTCAGATCGTCGTCTTTGTTGTCGCGGCCTTCTTGCTGACGCACCAGTTTGTGGTTTCGGCCTTTGATGTCGTGTTACTCCTGTTTATGATCGACTTTGTCACGCTGTCCATCTCGACCGACAGGGCTAGGTGGTCCCCACAGCCCGACACCTGGGATATCAGCGCCCTGGTTCGTACCTCGGCAGTCATCGGAGGTCTGGTCGTTCTAGAATCCTTAGCAATTTTGTGGGTGGGAATGAGCTTTTTTCACTTGTCGGCGGGTACCCCAGGGCAAGCCTCGACTCTCAACTCGTATTCGTTTGCCATCCTGTTCTATTTTGGCCTGCTCACCGTATTTATGGTCCGCGAACGCGGCCACTTCTGGGAATCCAGCCCCAGCCCTCAGCTGTTCTGGATCACCCTAGCCGATATGGCCCTTGTGGCGGTTTTGCTCACGGTGGGTATACCCGGGCTCCCCGCTATAGCGCCCTTGGCCACCGGCGCCGTTGTTCTGCTGTCGGCCTTTTTTACCTTTGTGGTTAATGATATGATCAAAACCGCCCTGTTGAAGGCCCAAAAGCGCGCCAGAAAATAAGGAAGGATCTCCCCTCATGAAAATGCTTCAACTGAAAAATACTGACCTTACTGTTTCGCGCCTGTGCGCCGGAGCCATGGGCTTGGGCGGAAGCTGGGAGCCAAACTACGAACTTTCAAGCCAGGACGAAGACCAAGCGCGAAGCTTTATCAACACCGCCCTTGAGTTGGGTATCAATTTTTTCGATCATGCAGATATCTACACCCGTACCAGGGCCGAAGCGGTCTTTGGCCGCATCTTGCACGAAACGCCCTCGCTGAGGGAGCGCATGGTTCTACAAACGAAATGCGGAATTCGCTGGAAGGATGACCCACCCGGTACGCCTCAGCGCTTTGACTTTAGCAAAGAGCATATTCTGCGCAGTGCCGAAGCCAGCCTCAAGCGCCTCAATACCGATCATCTCGATATTCTGCTTTTGCACCGACCTGATGTCCTTGCCGAGGGTGAAGAAATCGCCGAAGCGTTCGAAACCCTCCGTTCCTCGGGAAAGGTCCGTTACTTTGGCGTCAGT
This sequence comes from Spirochaetales bacterium, assembly GCA_027451945.1. Taxonomy (GTDB): domain Bacteria; phylum Spirochaetota; class Spirochaetia; order JABEVK01; family JABEVK01; genus JABEVK01. The sequence continues at coordinate 61,789 of DAIDHT010000034.1, read as the reverse complement.
AACCAAAGCCGTGATCATGTCGCTTACCTGCAAAGTTTTTTAAACCAGCCCCTGGTCGCAAACCAAGTAGAGATGAGTTTGTTGCACCACGGTTTTGCCGAGGCGGGCATCTCGTTCAACCAGTTCCCCGCAAGGTACCCCAACGGCTGGGAAGGCCTTCTCGAATACTGTGGTCTTAAGGGGGTTTCGCTCCAGGCTTGGAGCCCCTTGGCTCGCGGCGGCGTCACCAACACCCAGGCTTCTGACCCCCGTCACCGGGCCACGGCTGAACTTGTCACCAGGTTAGCGGCTGACCACGGGGTAGCTCCCGAAGCGGTGGCTTTGGCTTGGCTTTTGCGTCACCCTGCCCAGATTGTCCCGGTTTTGGGAACGACAAGAGGCGATAGGCTGGCAGCGTGCGCCGAGAGTGTCAACCTGACACTTTCGCGCGAAGAGTGGTACCTGCTTTTCGAAACAGCCCGCGGCCAGGCCATGCCCTAAACAGGGCAACAACACGGGGCGCGCCTGCCGAATTTGCACCAAACTCATCAAAGTTTAACACGGCCCTTTTAGGCTTGCCGCAAGGAGTCTAAGATGGAGTCTTCAGAGTTAGAAATCACAGAAGCTAAGGCGACCCTCACCACCTCGCCCGTGCTTCAGACCATCGTTTCAGACAAAGCCTACGGGGCTTCACTCCTTCGCGTAGCTAGCAGTTTCCGCTTTGTTCTCGACGATACTCGTGTTGAAGAAGTTGCACGGGAGTTCCAACAGGCCACGGACCTGTTGGCCCTCGGGGTTTGTGCCGTGGACGGCCAGGCCCTAGGAATCATTACCCGCCAGGCGCTGTTCGCCCAGTTAGGCAAACCTTTTGGCCAAGAGATTCTCAACAAAAAGGCCATTGGGAGCATTGTCGAAACCGTACCCACCTTCGATCAGCACGCCAACCTCTTTCATGTCGCCGAACAAATTCAGTCGAAGATTGATCGATCCGCCATCTTTTACTTTCTGTTAACAGCCGCCGGCGGGAAGTTTGCGGGGATTTTCTCGTCCAAGGATATTCTTTCGTACCTGTCGCGCATTACTCAAGAGGACATCACCCTGGCGGGACAACTTCAAGAGCGGTTAGTCCCCCGGCAGGCCCGTCTGGAACACGAAAAGTGGGTGGCCGAGGCCTTTTCGCAATCGGCCAAAGGTTTAGGTGGGGATTTTTACCACATCCATGAGCTGCCGGATGGGCGTCTGTTCCTGGCCCTTGGCGATGTATCGGGCAAGGGAGCAGCCGCGTCGATTCTGACAAGCTTACTATGGGGTGTTCTGGAATTCTATGATTATCGCAAGGGCTTAAAAACGCTGATTCAGCAGTTAAACGAGGCCCTGATAAGGACCTTTCACCTAGAAAAGTACCTTACCGCCGTTTTTTTGATCATCGATTGGCGGCGCCACGAGGTCGTTATTGCCGATATGGGTCACGGGCACAACTGGATCGTTCGAGGCGGTCGGGCCCGACCTTTACGCTTTCCATGTATGAACTTACCGCTGGGGATTGATCAGGCCCTCTCGCCCCAACTCTACCGCTTTCACCTTAGACCCGGGGATTTTCTGCTGTTTTATACCGACGGGCTAACCGAACAGGTTAACCCCGCCGGCGAAGAATGGGGCGAGGGGCGGCTTTTGTCGCATTTGCTCGACAGCTTGCGGCAAGGGGCCGAGGTAGCCCCCCGTCTCCTTGAAGCGGTCGAAGCCTTCCAGGCGGGAGTTCCCCGCCTGGACGACATGACTTGGCTTCAGTTATCGGTGAAATAAGCGCTTAACTCTGGGACGTAAAGTTAACTCGCGGGGTGCTCCGGGTGCTTCAGCGGATGTTCAGCCGCGTAGTGCTCGAGGTACCTCATCAAGATCGGCAGGTTCCAGTGGTAGACAATGGTTCGAGGCACATAGCCGTGCGCCAGGTGCGGGTCCGAAAAGTCGACCGGGACGATCTTGTCATCAGCGGCAAACGCCCAGGTGTAGCCAGCCGAAAGAACGAGCTTTTGAACTGCCGGCGGGGCAAACCCATACGGGTAGGCAAACATCGTTGGTCGGTAGCCCAAGATCTTGGTCAGCGGTTCGGCTGGCCACAGGGCCTCGTGACGAACCTGTTCAGGGTTCGTCCGCCAGGCATGTTCGGTCATCGGGAGGTGGTAGTAGCCATGAGCCCCAAACAAAAAGCCTTCTTTTTCTAACTCGTGAACACGGGCCGAAGTGATGGTGAAACGGCTCCGATCGATGGCATGGGGGTAGATGAAGAGAAACGGTTTCAGATACCGAGGTTCAAACACCTTATGCATGGCCTGGAAAATGCTGTGGTTTCCATCATCGATCGTCAAAACAATCGAGAGCCGTGGGCCGGTTTTTCCCGCGATCGCGTCTGGCAGGGTAACAAACTGAAAGCCCATCGCCTTCATGCGGTCCAGCTGTTCCCCCATAACCTTATCACTATAGTCAAGGGTCGAGGTTTTCGTCCCTAAAAAGGTGTGGTAATCCAAGATCAAGACAGGGCCGGCCGCCACAGCGCCAAGCCCGCAAATACTTCCTAAGAAAAGACTCAAAAGTCCTTTTTTGACACCCAAAGTCTGCCTCCGTGGAGGAGACATACACTAGGCACGAGGTTTCGTCTAGTCGGCGCGGCGAACCTCGTACATTAAAACCCCAGCGGCAACCGAAACATTCAAGCTGTCGAGGCGTCCCCGGGTGGGAATCGAAACAATCACGTCGCATAACTCGCGAACCAGCCGTGACAACCCCTTGCCCTCGGCACCCAGCACTAGCGCTACTTTTCCGGTCATTCCCGCCTGTGGGGCTTTCACCCCGTTCATATCGGCACCGTACACCCAAAAACCTGCCTGTTTGAGCTGTTCCAAGGCTCGCGCCAAGTTAGGAACAATGGCATGCGGAACCCAGGCAGCCGCTCCGGCGCTGGCGGCATACACGGCCGGCGTGTCCGAAGCCGATCGTCGAGCCGGCAGCACCACCAAGTCGGCCCCAAACTGGTCGGCACTGCGCAAAATCGCCCCGTAGTTCTGCGGGTCGGTGACCCCATCCAACAACACCACCAGGGCCTTTTCGCCAACACTGGACAAAACACTCTCTAAGGTGGTTTCGCGGGTCTTTCGCCCCTCGGGCAACACCAGCGCCGCCCCACGCGCGTCTGGACCAAAGCGACGCCGAAACTCTTCTTCGGGCAAAACCTGAACGGCTACCTTGCCTTTTCGTGCCAGCTCGGCCAAAGCTTCGGTCCGGGCATGACGCTTACCGAGGTACAAGGCGGCTCCGGCGGGCGGCTCTTTAAGGGTCTCTTCGATTCCGTGAAAGTTTAAAAGGGTTTCGGCCATGTTAGCGGTCCTGAATCCGTAGGACGACCTGCTTGCCCCAGTTTTCTTTTTTTAGTTCCGTAAGGGCCGCATCAAGGTTTTCGCGGCGGGCCCGGTGGGTGGTCATAATCAAAGGGATGAAGCTTTGGGCATCCGGTTCAGCCTCGGGCTGAAGCACACTGGCAAGGCTGACATGACTAGCAGCCAAAACACCGGCAACCTTGGCTAGCACCCCGGGCTTGTCGGGAACACACAGGTGCACATAGTAGCGGTCAATCTGGTCACGAGGAGGTTCAAGAGCGGCAGGCTTAGCCGTAAAGCCTGAGCCGTCGGCCGGGAGGGCGCGCCCCTCGGCCGCATCAAGCAAATCGGCTAACAGCGACACCGCCGTGGGGGCGGGCCCCGCTCCCTTTCCAGAATACACGGTTCGGCCCAGGCCCTGACTTTCGACCAAGACGGCGTTGTACTCAAGGCGAACCGAAGCCAACGGGTGATCATGAGGCAACAACACGGGAGCTACCTCAACATCCAAGGCCCCCGAGGCGGTGCGTCTGCCCGCCGCGATCAGCTTGATACGGTACCCCATCGCTTCAGCCTGACGCACGTCTTCGGCATCAAGAGTCGAAATACCGCTGGTGGGAATACGCTGGGTATCGACAAAGCTGCCAAAAGCCAGACTGGCCAAGATTCCGGCCTTGCAGGCGGCGTCCTTACCAGTAACGTCATAGGTGGGGTCTGGTTCGGCGTAGCCCTTCTCCTGAGCTTCTTTCAAGGCTTCGTCATACGAGACGTGCGCTTCGCTCATGCGGGTAAGGATATAATTTGTCGTGCCATTTACAATGCCTTCTACCGAAAGGATGCGCTCGGCACGAAGGGCCTCGCGCAAGACACGAATAATGGGAATACCGGCACAAACGCTGGCTTCGAACCCGATAGTCACCCCTTTTTCGCGGGCCAGGGCAAACAATTCGGGACCCTTTTCAGCGAGGAGGTTTTTATTGGCAGTAACTACGTGCTTGCCCGCCGCCAAAGCGCTTCGGCACAACAGTAGCGCGGCATCCACGCCTCCCCACAATTCGACCACAATATCAATTTCGGGATCACCAATCACGTCTTCGAGGTTGGTCACCAGCCGCGCCGAAGCCGGTAGGAACGGACGAGGTTTACTGGCGTCACGAACTAGAACGGATTTTAGCACCAACCGTTCTTGTGCCGCAGAATTTTCGGCCAAAAGCCGGGCCAGACCTGTGCCAATGGTCCCCAAACCCGCTAACGCCACGACAAGTTTCGACATGATCGCCCCCTGGACGAACCATAGAAGAAAGAACGCCTTTTGTAAACGAGCTCAAGGAGTGTTGTTAACCTGTTAAAAATTTAACAGGTTGCTCGACGGGGAGCCTTCGGGTCCGTATACTCGCTTTCAGGAGGTGCTGATCATGGCACGCGTTTTTAACTTTTCCGCCGGGCCGTCCATGCTGCCCGAGCCCGTCCTCAAGAAGGCCGCCGAAGAGATGCTCGATTGGAACGGCTCTGGCCAGTCGGTAATGGAGATGAGTCACCGCTCCAAACAGTACGAAAGCATCATTAAAAAGACCGAAGACCTAACCCGCGAAATTTTGGGGGTCAGCGACGACTACCATGTGCTGTTCCTTCAAGGCGGAGCCAGTCTCCAGTTCCACATGATTCCCCTCAACTTCATGACTAAGAACAAAAAGGCTGATTTTGTTCAAACCGGTGCCTGGAGCCAAAAGGCTGTCGAAGAGGCCGCCAAGCTGGGCAAGGCCAACGTTGTCGGTTCTTCAAAGGACAAGAAGTGGTCTTATCTGCCCCCCATCACGGGCACCGACCCCGAGGCTGACTACTTTTATATCTGCTACAACAACACCATCGAAGGTACCCAGTACCACACCCTGCCCGACGTCAAGGTTCCTTTAATTGCCGATATTTCTTCAGGCATTCTTTCTGAACCGTTGGACATCAACAAGTTCGCCCTGGTTTTTGCTGGTGCCCAAAAGAACTTGGGACCTGCCGGCGTCAACCTGACTATCGTCCGCAAAGATTTTATGGACCGCATTCCCGCCGGGCTCCCTGCGATGCTCGACTTTAAAGTTCATGCCGACAGTGGCTCGATGTTCAATACCCCGCCGTGCTACTCGATTTATATCGTTGGCCTGGTTCTTGAGTGGATCAAAGAAAACGGCGGAACCAAGGCGCTTTTCGCTCGCAACGCTGAAAAAGCCAAGATCCTGTACGACTACCTGGATCAGTCCAAGTTCTTTTACAGCCCCGTCGAGAAAAAAGACCGCTCACTGATGAACGTGCCGTTCTTGACCCGCATCACCGAGGCCGAAGCCGGCGAAGCCATGAACAAGAAGTTTGTGAAAGAGTCCGAAGCCGTGGGCCTGGTGAACCTCGCCGGACACCGTTCCGTGGGCGGAATGCGTGCCAGTATCTACAACGCTATGCCCGTCGACGGCGTAAAAAAGCTGGTCGATTTCCTGAAAGCCTTTGAGAAGAACAACGCCTAACAAGGAGTACCCCATGTATAAGATTCAAACGTTAAATAAGATTGCCGCCTGCGGCTTAGACCGCTTGCCCCGCGATAACTACGAGACCGCCAGCGAAATCGTCAACCCCGACGCCATCCTGGTCCGCAGTCAGGACATGCACAACCTCGACTTGCCCGCCAGCCTGATGGCCATCGCCCGCGCCGGCGCCGGCACCAACAACATTCCGATCGCCAAATGCACCGAAAAGGGCATCGTGGTATTCAACACCCCCGGCGCCAACGCCAACGCCGTCAAAGAGCTGGTGCTTGCCGCCATGTTGCTCTCTAGCCGCAAGATTGTTCAGGGTCTAGCCTGGACACAGGCCCTCAAAGGCAAGGGTGACGAAGTTCCCGAGCTGGTCGAAAAGGGCAAGGCCCAGTTTGTCGGCCCCGAAATTCAGGGCAAGACCCTGGGTGTCATCGGCCTGGGTGCCGTGGGTGTCCTGACGGCCAACGCCGCCGTTGCCTTAGGCATGACCGTCATTGGCTACGACCCCTACCTGAGCATCGAAGCCGCTTGGAAGCTCAACACCAACGTTCGCAAAGCCGCTAGCCTGGACGCTCTGGTCGCTGAATCCGATTACATCACCATTCACGTTCCCTTGACCCCCGAAACCAAGGGTCTGTTCAACAAAGAACGCCTGGCTCGTACCAAGAAAGGGGCTCGCATCATCAACCTGAGCCGCTCCGGCCTGGTCGACAATGCCGCCATAAAGGCCGAGCTGGCGTCGGGCCGCTTGGGTGGGTATATCACCGACCTGCCCGAAGAAGAGCTTTTGGGCGTGGAAGGCATCATCTGTATTCCCCACCTGGGCGCTTCGACCCCCGAAGCAGAGGACAACTGCGCTGTCATGGCCGCCGACGAAATCCGCGATTACCTGGAACGGGGCAACATTAAGAACAGCGTGAACTTTCCCGCCGCCGAAATGGCACCGACGGGCAAGACCCGCCTGACCATTGCCAACAAGAACGTCCCGAACATGGTGGGTCAGATTACCGCCGTGTTGGCCAAGCACAAGCTCAACATCGACGACATGCTCAACCGCAACAAGGGCGAAGTCGCCTACAACATCATCGACCTGTCGGGTGCTCTGCCCGCGGACCTCAAGGATGAACTGAAGGCCATCGAAGGCGTTCTTCTGGTACGCATCATCGAAAACTGCCTGTAAGATCGAAACGAATCGCGAGCCCCACTTTTAAGGGTAAAACCGGAGGATCCACGGAAGCGGGTCCTCCGTTCCCCAGGTCACCGACCAGTGAAACTCCTGGTTCATGTCATGATACGCCGGGTATTGCGAAATCGGAGCCGCGCCATAGGGGTTCACCGCGTACCCGGCGCGGAACGAAAAGCCGCCTAAGTCTAAGTTCAGGCTGGCGTCTTCAAAAAAGCCACCCGAATACATAGACGCTAAAAATGCTTCGGTACCGGGGTGCGAGGCCCGCCAGCCAGCACTCAGGTCAAAGCTCACCGCTCCCGTAAAAAGTTGCGCCCGAGCCAAAAAATCCGCTTGAGAATTTGCCACCCCTAACACATCCCAAACCCCACGAGCCCACCCACTGACCTGCCCCGACCACTGGCGGTAGTGAAAATCCCAGGCGTTGTACGAAACCCCTGCGCTCACCAGCGGTCCGATGCCAAACGAGGCATAGGGGAGGTCGAAGGTCTGATCATTGATGGTCAGATGCACCGAGTCTTGCACCGTCTGTCCCCCAAGATTGCCCCGAAGCACCACCCCTGCCCCTGTGTACAGCGACCAGGGGCCCAGAACTTTTTGCGTCTGCGTTAAAAACGACAACACATCTTCTCGCCAGGCCGGATGCGTGGGCACACCAATGGCACCGATGCTATAGTACTGGTCGTCAGTGTACATGGCATAGTTGAGTGACATACTCAGCGCGTCCGCCCACCGCGAGTACACTTTCGCCTGAGCACTGACCAAGCCTCCAGCCGTAAACTGGTCGTCGGCACCCCGGCCGACCCCGACATTGAGGTTGCCGTCAGGGGTCCAGTACAGATACGGTGAGTTGTCGTTGTACGTGGCGAGCGTTAGCCCGCTCCAGCGAAGCACTGGTAAACCGTCAGCCGTTCCTACGCCCAGGATCGTCAAAAGCCCTACAAAAAGCAGGCGCCCTATCTTCATGCTTGGCGCTCAGGGCCCAGCATCGTTCGAGGGTCGAGTAACGCTTCGACGTCGCCGGTAAGGAGCCCCTCGTCGCGCAAAACCTCGCGTAAGGTCTTTCCCGAGGCCAGTGCCGTCTTAGAAACTTGCGCCGCTTTGTCATACCCAATAACGGGAGCCAAGGCTGTCACTAACGCCAGGGAACGTTCAACTTGCGCTTCACAGTGTTGTCGGTCGGCCACCAACCCTTGAATGCACCTGTCGTTGACAGCCTGAACCGTTCGGGTCATGAGCTCTAACGACGATAAGATTTCGTGCGCCAGCAGAGGCATCATGATGTTCAGCTGAAGCGGCGAGTTTTGTCCGGCAATGGTCGCGGTTACCGCCACGCCCATCACGTGCGCACAAGCTTGAATCAAAACCTCGAGCATCACAGGGTTCACCTTGCCGGGCATGATGGAACTTCCTGGCTGAAGGCTGGGAAGCAGAACTTCGCCAAACCCTGTCCGCGGTCCGCTGGACAAAAGCCGCAGGTCATTACCAATTTTCATCAGCGAAACCGCCGTGCTGTTGAGGGCCCCCATCAGCTCCACCTGAGCATCCCGCGCCGAAATCGCTTCAAAGAGATTTTCGGCCTGACGAAAAGGAACGCCATAAAGCTGTGCCAGCTGAGCAATCGCTCGGGGCGCCAGAGCGGCGGGAGCATTAAGGCCCGTACCTAGGGCCGTACCGCCCAAGGCCAGCTCTTCGAGGTGGGGGTAAACTCCGCGTAGCCGCTCGACCGCCAGCCGTACTTGGCGTGCCCAAGCCCCGACTTCTTGCCCCAGCGTCATGGGGACGGCATCTTGCAGGTGCGTCCGCCCCAGCTTGATGACGGTTAAAAACTCGTGAGCCTTGGTTTCAAAGGCCACCGCCAACCCCTCGAGGGCCTGGCAGAGCTGTTCTGTTTCCAAGCGGCACGAAATATTCAGGACGGCAGGAATCACATCGTTCGATGATTGCCCTGCGTTCACGTGATCGTTGGGGTGCACAGGGGCTTTTCCGCCTCGTTTGCCCGTGAGGATCTCGTTGGCGCGGCCCGCTAAAACTTCGTTAGCGTTCATGTTCCAGCTGGTGCCGCTCCCTGTCTGAAACACGTCGAGGGGGAACTCTTCGTCAAAGTTACCCTCTTGGGCTTCGCGGGCGGCTTGCAAAACCGCCAAGGCCAAACGGTGGTCCAAAACTCCTAACTCTTGGTTGGCTTGGGCGTAGGCCCCCTTGACGGCGCACAACGCCCTAAGAAAAGGTTGCGGAGCGCGATACGGTGAAACTTGAAAGTTCAACCGGGCGCGTTCGGTCTGAGCCCCCCAGTAGCGGGAGGCCTCTACGGGGATGTTCCCCATGGAATCGGCTTCTAAACGTGTTTCTGGCATAAGAAAGATTGTAAATTTCAGCGAGAATATTTGCAAGAAACCTCAGTTCATCCTATCCTGTTGAGGTGAAACTTCTGCGCCCCCCCCGCTCGGAACAGTTTTGCCGCCAAGCGGCGTACCTCCTTCTTTATGCCGAAGCCAGCTTAACCGTGGGATCGCTGGTCGTCGTTCCCACTACCCTTTGGATACTTCACGCCGTTGTGCTTTTGACTTTGGCGGGGGTGACGGTGTTTCGTCTTTGGAAACGCCCCGCACCAGCGGCCTTTCTGCTGTTGGGCCTAAGCGCTGTGGTCACCCTGGTTTTTGCTGAGGCCCACGCCCTGTGGGGCTGGTGGGTTTGGGCTCTGGCGTTGACGGTATTTGCGGTGTTTCGGTTAACAGTATTCCCGGCCGCCCTTCTTTTATTGGGAATCGACCTCGTGTCCGGCGTACTTTTGCCAGCGTTTGATCTGAAAGGTCTGATCTTCCTTTGGGTTCAAGCCTCGGTGTGGGCCACGCTTACCCTTTTGTCGCATCAAAGCACCAGCGTGCAAGAAACCCGCCAGCAGGCCCAGCAAAAGCTGTTAGACACCCTGATCGATTTGATCCCTTTACCCTTGTTTTACAAAACTAAGACGGGAAAGTTTTCTAGCGCCAACCTGTCATTTTGCGTCGTCCTCGATGTCGCCAAAGATCGGCTCACCCTCAAAACTAACCTCGAGGCCCTGGGACCTCAAAATGGTGCTACCTTTGACAAAATCGACCTCGATTTGCTGTCACGCGAATCGATGGCCGCAGAAGAAGTTGAGCTTCTGCACGCCGATGGGACTCTGCACTCGTTTATTCTGTACGTCCTTCAGTTCGAGGTGCCCGAAAACGAGGACATTGGGTTCTTGGGGGTTTTGATCGACATCTCCTCACGAAAAGAACGTGAACAAAAGCTCGAAGACCTCAATGCGACCAAAGACAAGCTGTTTTCGATCATCAGCCACGATCTTAGGGGGCCGGTGAGTAAAATTAAGCAACTGCTCGACATCTGGGTGGATGACCAAAAGTTGTTTGACCCGCCGGCCTGGGACCAAATCTTTCAGGATATGCGACGGTCCTCTGAAAGTCTGCTTCAGCTCTTAGAAAACCTGCTGTCGTGGGCACGCCTGCAAAAAGGCGACACAGCCCCGCGTCTAACCACCTTTCCGCTCGACCCGTTAGTCAAAGAAGTCTTTACCCTATTTCAGCTGATGGCCCGGGACAAAGCTATTACGTTAAAAGCCGAGCTTCACCTCAACACCCAAATCCACTCAGATAAAACGATGTTAGCCACCATTCTGCGAAACCTGGTGCACAATGCGCTAAAATTTACGAGGCCAGGAGGGCAAATTACCGTGACGGGACGTGAGATTTCGGGCGGCGCCGAACTGAGCGTCACCGATACTGGCGTTGGAATCAGCAAAGAAAATCTCGAGCGCCTTCGTGCTCAAAATGACACCTTTTCTACAGCGGGGACGGCACGGGAACAAGGTCAGGGCCTTGGCCTGACGGTTTGTTTTGATATGGCACGTCAGCTGGGAACCACACTCCAGATTGAAAGCCTAGAAGGGGTGGGCACCACCTTTCGACTACCCCTGATGGTACCCGAGCTCGAGGACCTCAACGTTCCTCTTCTGGAATAACTTCTGACGTAACTTCTCGAATACCTCGCCCGCTGGACGAGCCTAGCTCTTCCGGGTACTGTAAGGCTGTGACGGTACAGCTTTTAGGGATGAAACATACGGGAAAATCCACTTTGGGCAAAAAGCTCGCCCAGGTTCGGCGGCTCCCCTTTCGCGATCTTGATCAACTGCTGGAAAATCTCCCCGAAGCCCAGGGACGCTCAGCGCGAGACGTCTACCGTAGCGGGGGAAAAGCGCTCTTTCAACGCCTCGAAGCACTGGCCGCCGCCGCTGCAGTTCAGGAAATGCGGCAGGCACCTCTCGTTCTGGCGTGGGGAGGCGGTACGATTGACAACCCCCCAGCCGTCAACCATTTGGCAAGTATAGGCGTTCTCATCCACCTAAAAGAAAAACCCGAGATTCTCTTTGAGCGCATCCTTAAAGGGGGTCTCCCCGCGTTTTTGTCACCCGACCACCCTTGGGAGGACTTTCAAGTCTTGTACCGAGAACGAACCTTACGGATGCGTGAAGTTTGTACGATAGAGCTTGAGCTGAGCGGCGTCGACCTCGATACCGCGTTTCGCCGCCTCAGTGAAAGCCTTGAATCACTAGATCGACCCACAGGAGAATAAGCATGCCCGGATCAAGTTTTGGCCATAGTTTTAAAATCAGCACGTTTGGCGAGTCGCACGGAGGGGCCGTTGGTGTTGTCCTGGATGGAGCCCCACCCCTTTTAGAACTCAACGAAGCCGATATTCAAAAGGAGCTCGATCGGCGTAAACCCGGGCAGTCCTCGGTAACAACCCCCCGGCAAGAACCAGACACCGTCCACTTGCTTTCGGGCGTTTTTGAAGGAAAGACAACGGGCACGCCCATTTTGATGATCTTGTACAACAAAGACGCTCAGTCGAGTGCGTACGATGATATCAAGGACAAGTTTCGCCCTGGCCATGCCGATTTCACCTACCTGACCAAGTACGGAATCCGCGATTACCGGGGCTCTGGCCGGGCGTCAGGTCGCGAAACGGCGGCTCGCGTTGCCGCAGGTGCCGTGGCCAAAAAGATCCTCTTAGGACGAGGCGTTACCATTCGTGCTTTTACCCGCCGCTGTGCCGGGATTTCTTGCGAAAACGTTGACTACTCGGTAATAGAAAAGAACCCGATGCGGGCGGCTGACATGAATGCTGCGGCTCAGATGATCCCCATCATCGAACGTTTGGCTAGCGAAGGCGACAGCGTCGGGGGTATTGTTGAATGTCATATCGATGGGGTCGCGCCAGGCTTAGGCGAGCCGGTCTTTGATAAGTTAGAGGCAGATTTAGCGAAGGCGATTATGTCCTTGGGTGCTGTCAAAGGGTTTGAGATGGGCCTGGGCTTCGGCTGCGTCGACCTCTTGGGAAGCCAGCATAATGACCCCATGGACCGCAACGGTTTTGTCACCAACCACGCGGGGGGGACGTTGGGGGGGATTTCGACCGGCGAGCAGATCGTGTTTAGAGCCGCCGTCAAGCCCACTTCATCGATTTCGAAAACCCAACATACCATTGGCCTTGACGGCCAAGAAAATGAAATCCGAACCATTGGCCGGCATGACCCCTGTATTTGCCCCCGGATTGTGCCCGTAATCGAAGCGATGGCCGCTTTAGTGCTCGAAGACCATTACAAGCGTCAAGCTGCCCTCAAAACCTAACCTTTCTACGGACTTGACTTTTTGAACAAATTGCTAGATTTTGTGCCTGTCGATAAATGATTATGAATACTTTAAGGAGTCGTACATGAAGAATCGTGTTTTTCTTGCTCCCCGCGCCCTTTTGGCTGTCGGTTTAGCGTTGAGTTTGGCTGTAGCCTCTTTTGCTCAAACCACAGCGCCAGGGGCCAAGGGTTGGGCGGCCGGTGCCTTTTTGGGAGAACCTACGGGTCTGACGGTACGCTATGGGTTTACCGATACCCAATCTTTTGAAGCGAAAGCGGCTTGGAGCCTTTATAATCAGACTAGCCTTTTGGTTCAAGCCAACTATTTGCAAGAATTTCCTGGCATTGTGGTGATCAAAGGCCAGGATTTTCCGTTGTACATAGGCGTTGGTGCCGAAGTCAATGTCGGTAACACTTTTGGGCTGGGAATCCGCATTCCCGGCGGCATCCTCTACCGTTTTCAAAAGATTCCCCTTGAGCTCGCTTTTGAATTAGGTCTGGGAATGCAAATTATTCCTTCAACGAGCTTTCAAGGCTCCGGGGGTTTTGCCGTCCGCTACCGCTTCTAAACCGCATCGATGAGCAGAAGGCGCGTCCCTTGACGCGCCTTTTTTTTACCTACTATTATTGACATATGCTAATATAAGCAAAAGCAAAAAGGAGACATCTCATGAAAATCGCTGTACCCTCCCACGAAGGACAAATTGACCAGCACTTTGGACACTGCCAGGAGTTTCTCGTCTTTAGCGCCCACGAGGACCAACTGACCCAAGACCCGGCCATCCCCTCCTCGGATTCTTGCGGTTGTAAATCGGGAATCGCCGGGGTTCTGGCCCAAGCAGGGGTGACCCATTTGGTGGCTGGAAACATGGGTGAAGGCGCGCTGAAGGTTTTACGAGACCACGGGATCACCGTAGTTCGTGGGGCTTCGGGCCGCTCCCGCGACGCGGTCGAAGAATTTGTTGCCGGTCGCTTTCAGGATTCGGGGGAGCTGTGCTCGGCCCACCATGACAGCTGTTCACACGACTAACCGGTAAGTTCCGTTGACTTGCCGAGAGTCGCAGATTTCGGTAATTTAAAGATCAACATCCCCTTACCTAGGAGAATTTTCTATGTCTCAACATGAGTTTCAGACCGAAGTGGGTCAGTTGCTCAAGCTGATCATCCATTCTTTGTACTCGCACCAAGAGATCTTCTTGCGCGAGTTGGTTTCCAATGCCTCGGACGCCCTGGATAAGCTTAAGTATTTGACCCTGACCGATGACACCTTCAAGGGCATGGCCTTTGATCCCCGTGTAGACATTGAGATCGATGAAGCGAACAGCGTTCTGATGATCCGTGACAACGGGATCGGCATGAATGCCGAAGACCTGGCAGCCAACCTGGGTACCATCGCTCGTTCCGGTACAAAAAACTTCTTGGCTCAACTGTCGGGCGACGCTAAGCGTGATTCGAACCTGATCGGTCAATTCGGTGTTGGGTTTTACAGCGCCTTTATGGTGGCCGACCGCGTCGAAGTCATCACAAAAAAAGCTGGTGACGATAAAGCATGGCGCTGGGCCAGCGACGGGCAAACCAGCTATGAAATTGATGCCAGCGAACGCGACGGCCATGGAACCACCGTAAAGCTCTTCATGAATGAAGACGGCAAAGAATACACGAGCAATTGGCGTGTTAGTGAACTGGTCAAGAAGTACTCCAATCACATCGCTTTTCCCATTTATCTCAGCTATGAAAAAACGGAATGGGAAGGTGAAGGGGACAAGCGGACTTCGAAGAAGGTCCCCACCACCGAAAAAGTCAACGATGCGGGTGCCTTGTGGAAGCGCTCAAAGTCCGAATTAAAGGACGAAGATTACAAAGAATTCTATAAGACAGTTTCGCATGACTACGACGACCCGCTGGTTTGGTTCCACACCAAGGCAGAAGGAACCTTAGAATATACCACCCTCTTTTATATTCCCGCCAAGGCACCTTACGACCTGTTCCAAGCCGATTACCGGCCTGGCGTTAAGCTGTACGTCAAACGCGTCTTTATCACAGATGATGAAAAAGAACTGATGCCGACCTGGCTGAGGTTCCTACGTGGCGTTATTGATAGCGAGGATCTTCCTCTCAATGTCAGCCGCGAAATTCTTCAGCAAAATAAAGTGTTGTCTCAAATTCGGACCGCGAGCGTTAAAAAGGTCTTGGCGGAACTGCAGTCCTTGGCCAACAACGACAAAGATAAGTACCTCCAGTTCGCTAGTGAGTACAACCGCGTTCTCAAAGAGGGGCTGTACCAAGATTACGCCAATCGCGAAGCAATCTTGGACCTGATTCGCTTTAAGTCAACCAAGGTCGAGGGCTGGACCAGTTTGGCCGAGGCGAAAGACCGGATGAAGAGTGAACAAAAGGCCCTTTACATTCTCACTGGCGGAACAGAGGCGTCGTTACGCGCGTCACCGTTGTTGGAAGTTTACAAGAAGAAAGATATCGAAGTGCTGATTCTGGACGATGACATCGACGAAATCGTCTTTCAATCGGTCGAGAAGTACAAGGATATTGACCTCAAGTCCATCAACAAAGCCGAAGTTGGCGAGGATTTGAAGGACAAAGCCGACGAAGGCAAAGAAAAGGATTTGAAGCCGCTTCTCGAAAAGATGAAAAAGGTCCTCGGCGATCACGTCAAAGATGTTCGAGTTTCTTTCCGCCTGGCCGAAAGTCCTTCGTGTATTGTCACGGGCGATGATGACCCTTCGGCAAAGCTTCAACAGATGATGAAGGCGATGGGCCAGAAAGACCTCCCGGCTCCCAAGCCGATTCTCGAAATCAACCCCGATCACGCCTTGGTGACAAAGTTGCGCGAAGCTAAAGACAAAGCCGTGGTCGAGGACGCCTCGTGGCTCCTGTTAGAACAGGCTTTACTGGTCGAAGGAGTTCCCCTAGAAAATCCGAATGCCTTTGTCGCTCGACTAAACCGAATGATGGATAAAGCCGTCTAAGCGAAGCTTCTGACCCAATCATGAAGCACAAAGAGCCCGGTTAGCCCGGGCTCTTTTTTTGCGACCACAGTGTACCACTACAGTGCGCCACTAGGGTTTGAAAAAGCTCCGTAAGGCAAAAATCAAACCTACCGCCACTAAGAGCATGGGGAGAATGGCAAAGGCAAGACGTAGCCAGGGAATTCCTTGCCACAACCAGGCGTTGAGTTGAATTACCCCGAGGCGGTCTAAGAGATCAAGCATGAGGCTGATGTATTCGAACAAAACCCCCAGAACGACAAAAACCCAGGCGGGTTCGCGGGTATGGGCCCACAAGGCTACGCCAACCACGCCGGCAAAAAAGCTGACCACCAGTTGGGCGCCTAAGATAAGCTCGGGCGAGGCTACTCCCATGATTTTTCCTGCTGCAGAAAATCCTCGATAGCACCTCGCAAGGCTGACAATTCCCCACCACTAAGATAGCTCGGTAAAACTACAGGCTGGCTCATATCCGGGGGCAACAGAAAGCCGCGTTTCAAAAAGCACTGAAAGAGGGCCTCGTAGCGGCTGGGGTCACACTGAGGGGTCCAATAGGCCCCACGGCGTGTAAAAAGGCCCTGACTTAGAGCATCAAGGGTTTGCCCGAAGGCCTGCCGCTCGCTTTGCTTGTCAGGCTCTTGGGAGTGTTCCCAGATTTTCAAGGCCTCGCCTAGGCCAGCCGCATCGGCACCCGAGATCATCTCGGACCACCGTTCTGGCTCAGGTAGCGGCCCCTCCCAGAGTTGCCCAATCAAAAGAATCCGGGCTTGAAGCGGACCGCATGGCAAAACCGGCAAAACTAACTTTGCCGTTTGGCAAGCATCTTGAGACGAGGTTGCCCAGGGTCGTGCGATTCTCAAACTTGTCATTGCTGGGGAACTCGCCTCATCGGACCAATGCCGTCGAAAATCAGGTCGACTCCCTTCGGGGATCAGCTGGCAAGCCGCAGCCCAGGCCTTTTCGGGCGACCGAAAGGTCAACACCTGCAAAGCAGCCGGCCAGTGTCGCCTAACAGCCTTCAAGAAGCGTGTCGTTTGCGTAGTTGGGAACAGGCCACCAAGACCCTTGGCCTGCTGATTCTTCCAGATTAAAAGGAGCTTTTCAGGGCGGCGCCCCTCGAAATACAAACCGTTCTCTTTCCAAAGGTCTACCCAGTGTTTGTCTCTACCCAGGTATAGGCGGTCGCCTCGGGCCCGCTGTACGGCTGGCAAGTTGGCCAACAGTTGCCAATCAGCGCTTTCCCATGTTTCACTCATCCGCCGCCACCTTTTCTAACGGAGTATAGGCTGGCATAAAACGCCCCATCCGTCCTGAGTCAAACCGTACGTCCAGACCCAGCTCCGATCCATTGTACCACTTCTTTACCACGGTGCCCACACCAAAATCGTCATGAAAAACTCGCTGACCCACCGCCCAGAGGTCACTGCCTCGGCCCCCACCACCAACAACCTCCAACGAGTCAGGATCAATCTCGGCTAAAAAACGACTCGGGGCACGATCCTGATATTTGCCGTGCTGAAGGCGCGAGCGGCAAGTCGAGAACAAAAGCTCCTGACGCGCCCGGGTAACAGCGACGTAAAACAACCGGCGTTCTTCTTCGATTTCTTGGGCGTCAAACGTATCGCGAGGAAAAAGGCCATCTTCGAGCCCAGTAACAAGGACTCGATCAAACTCGAGGCCCTTGGTATTATGCATCGTTATAAGAGTCGTTACCCCTGGTTGATCTTCTAGAGTCCCTGCGGCATCAAGCTCCACATTTTCTAAAAACTGGGTCAGCCCCTCGATCGTGCCCGGATACGGCGCTGCCGCGTTTACCAGCTCGTCCAAGTTCTGCTCTTTGGCCTCGCCCAAATCTTCGTTTTGACGGTGATGCTCCCCTAGACCGGAATCTTCAATCACTTGTTGCACTAAGACCGAAAGATTTCGGCTATCCTTTAACGCGCCATTCAGGTGGCTATAAAGCTCAAGAAACTGCCCCAGCCCTGCCTTGGCCTTGCCTTTAAGCTCACCTAACGCCAACCCGCAAGCGTCCAGCCAATCGCCAGTTCGGTGCCGTTCGACAGCAGCAAGAGCCGACTTACCCAAACCCCTAGCAGGCTTATTCACAATCCGTTGGAACGAAACCTCATCGCGTGGGTTTGTCAAAAGTCGCAACCAGGCGAGAATGTCCTTAATCTCTTCGCGTTCATAAAACCGAACTGTTCCTACGAGACGGTAAGGCAACTTTGCCCGAACGAGGGCCGACTCAAAGGCGCGGGACTGGGCGTTCGTCCGGTACAGAATGGCAGTTTCAGTCAAAGGGGCTCGCTTAATAAGATCCACAGCCCAGGCCGCTTCATCATCTTGGTCGTTATGAAAAACGAGGCGCGGTTTGCGCCCCACAGGATTGCTCGTCCACAGGGTTTTACCCAACCGCCCTTGATTGCGGGCGACAACTTGCGAGGCTACCTCAAGGATTGCGCCGGTTGACCGGTAATTCTGTTCAAGGCGGACGATGACCGTACCCGGAAACTTTTGGGGAAAATTCAAGATATGACTGACATCAGCTCCCCGAAAGCGGTAAATGGACTGGTCGTCATCCCCTACAACTGCTAACCAAGTTTGTGGACCGTAGAGGGCTTCCAAGAGTAGCGATTGCGCGCCGTTGCAGTCCTGGTATTCATCGACAAGAACAACTTGAAACTTTTGCCTGAGCCGGGAGGTGATGGCTGGTTCGCGATGCAAAACCATCAGAGTTTTTTGAATTAACCCGCCAAAATCAACGTTCCCCGAGGCCGTTAGCTTTTCCTCATACCGGCGAAAAACCTCGGGGAACTCTGGGTGCGCAGAAATGCCCCCTAAGTCATCGTCCGGGGTTAGGTTGTCGTCTTTGGCGCGACTAATCGCATTTTGTAAAGTTCTCACCTCTGAGGCGGGCAGATGTTCGGGAACAACCGTCTTTAAGAGCGCTAAAGCGTCATCATCATCGTAGATACCAAAGTAGGGACTCAACCCGGCGGCAGAGGCATTTCGACGCAAGAACCACGAACAAAAGCTGTGAAATGTTTTGATCATGACGGCTGACCTTGCGTCCCGGCCGCTTTCTTCGAGAAAGTGATCAACACGTTCTTGCATCTCGCGAGCAGCTTTATTCGTGAAGGTCACCGCAAGAATCTGGTCGGGAGTAAACGAAAGACAATCGATGAGGTAGGCGATTCGGGTGGTGACCACCCGCGTTTTTCCTGAACCTGCCCCCGCCAAAATCAGCAGAGGCGCTTTACCGTGCAGAACCGCCTCGCGTTGGCGTTCATTGAGCGTCTGAGCGTAGGAAGGGAGCTCGTCCACAGAGGGCTCCGTCAGTACAACGGATTGGCAACCAGTTGCAACGACCCCGACGCAGGGTCTTTAACCCATTGAATCAGTTTAGTAGCTACTTGTCCGGGGCTTCCCAGATCTAGCGGGGTGGAATTGACTTGAACCGTCACAGCACCCGCATTCGAGACATAAAGTTCTGCCGTCTTGTTGGCATCAATGTGAATGGTCTGCCCTTTGCTGTAATAGTTTTCTTGGCGCATAGTCCCGTCGACGATGTAGCGAAACAAGGCCGGTGCTTGGAATAGAACATCCACCGAAAAGGGTTTTGGCGTATCGCCTTGCTGAAGAACGATCGGCTTTTCGATAATCATACCGGCTGATCCGGCGGCACTAGTAGGCAACTTTTCGGTTCCTAAATCGCCGGTACCCGAAGCCAGCGGGGTTACAGCGCCTAGGCGTTCCACATCCAGTTCAGCCCCCTTCGAGGGTTGTCCAGGGGTAAAATCCTTTAAAAAGAAGCGCACGTCTTGCACAGCGTTATTATCAAGGTCTAAGAAAAGGGTATCACCCAGGCGAAGTTTGTAATCCTTGCCGTTTTCGGTGAGTTCCAACTGGGCCCCCAAATCTTTTACAAGAAAGCTATAGGTCTTGCCAGAATAATCCAAAACCAAAGTATCACCAGGGTAAAATCGCTCATCCAGAGATTTTTTATCCGCAGTCAGTTCCCAGGTTTTAGGCGGTGGCGTGGAAGCTTTCTTGGCCATCAGCTGGGGTAATTGACGACCTAGGCTAATCACGGCGGGAATCAAAAGGGCTAAGACCACAACCCCGACGACCACGCTAATGATGGTAACAATCAGCTTTGTGGGCACCTCGGTCGGTTTCTTAATTAAAGCTTCGAGAGGAGCAGGTTGTTCCTGAATCCGAAGAGTCCGGTAGCGGTTGATCATTTCTTCGGCAGTCAGACCCAGATGATCACAGTACGTTCGAAGAAAGCCCAGAATGTACGGCTCGGCAGGGAATGCCTCATAGTGGTCCTCTTCAAGGGCCTCCAGGTATTGCCGGGAAATATTGGTTTCACGGGCCACTTGATCAAGGGTCCAGCCTCGGCTCTCACGGGTTTGGCGAAGGGTCTGTCCGATCGATTCCATAGTTATTTCTCCGGATCGAAGAGAAAGTTATTGATGACGTTCGACGTCGGAGGACTATCATAAGCAAACTGATTTTGCGAAATCCCCAAATTTGTGCGAATATTGGTAAAATCAAACTGCACAGAAACCGAAGCGGCGGTGATTCCCGAAATTCTACGGATAAACCCATTTTGGCCCACGTCGATTTCTAAGTATTTGAACGCCTCTGTACCCTCTCGCCAGGACAAGCGTAGCTTAACTACTTTTTCGGGATCTTTTTCATCGAGGGCTTCGGGCTCTGGGCCATTCAAGTAGGCGATAGAATAGCTTTGTCGTAAAAGGTTGAGCCCTTGATGGCTGGCCATAGAGGCTACAGCCGCCTCGCTTCGTTTTTTTAACGCCTGCGTAAAGGTTACAGCGTAACGGGGCAAATAAACCGTCAAAACGTGTCCGTCGGAGTCAAAAACCATATGGTCAGGGTAAGAGAAATTAATCCGAATCAAATTGGGGGTTCGGTAGAATATCACCCCAGACATACGCTCGCGCCCCTGCTGTACTGCGATATTGGCCGTATAATCTTTCACCGCGCCATAACGTTCCGACACCTGATTGAAAAACTGAACTGCGGTTACAATGTCCTGAGCTCGCACTTGGGTAGTCAGTCCCACTAAGCCCAGGGACAAGGCAAAAAGCCATACAGGAAACTTCAAGTCAACCCACCTTGGACTCTCATCTTCACGGAAAAACAAAGGTTCGTCAAGGTTGAAGCTTTTCGAGTGCTTGGCGGAGCAAGAACTTTAGGCGGTCATCCTTCAAAATCAGCGGCTGACCAGAATCTGGGCACAAAAACCTACCACCTTGCATATGCTTCTGCGCACAGCCGACACAGAAAATCTTTCCCGTTGCTTCCGAGGCTCCAGCTGGCGCATCATCAGGAATTTCGCCCCGAACTTTCAGCGATGACTGCAGAGGCAACTGAAGGGGTACCCACCATTCTCGTCCACAAGCTGAGCAAGAAAGCCACTCCCCCGCCAAACGACGGTAGGCCGCCTGAAGCTCCTGGAGCGCTTGCTGTTGAGACTCATCCAAGGTGCGCCGAATCACCGGAGTGAGAATTCCTTGCACCAACGAAAACTTTTGCCGAGACAGGTAAAGCCAACCTAATTCCATCAAGGCCGAAAAGTTGTCCGGCTCTTTTTCGAGAGCTGTCCGTAAGGCCACTTCCGATCGGACAAAGTCTCCTTCCACCCGCATGAGGTTTCCCAGAGCCACGTAAGCCTGCGCCGTCGGAGCCAAATCGAGAATGGTTAACAACAGCTCTTCAGCACGAATATATCGTTCGAGTTCAAGGGCGCACGAGGCTGCATTTTGAAGGTAGTCGAGGTTTTTCGGATCACGAGCCAAGGCCTTTTCGTACTCGTCGGCAGCACGTTCGTATTGGCGTTCCCTAATTAAAAGATTGCCCCGATGGTTGGCTATATCGGCTCGATCCTCCCAACCCTCGAGGATCCGAAAGGCTTCGTCGCGGCGACCGAGACTATGGTAGTGCTCCGAAAGGTTGATGGCAATCGTGGGTTCTTGAAGAAGTGCTAGGTGCGCTTTTTCCAAATAAAAGGTTTTTTCGTTATTGGAGGAGGCGGTGAGCCCCCTAAGGTTCAAAACCCAAGGGTCTTGCGGAGCTAAGGCAAGAGCCTTTTGCAACTCCTGTTCAAAGTCCTCGCCGGACTCTTTCAGCCATTCGGCCAATTTAAAGTGAAACAGATAAAAATCCGGTTCCCAGGTAGCAGCCAAGGAAGCCAAACGCAAAGCTTCCTCCAGACGTCCCTCTTGCCGCGAAGCAACCGCTAGCAAATAGGCCACCGCGCTGTCTTTTGACCCTTGGCGCAGAGCTTCTTCAAGCAGGGGTCGAGCGCGATGAACTTCTCCCTTTTGAAACAGAGCTTTGGCCCGCAGAGTTTGCGCCGACAACGATTGATCACAAGCAATAAACTCAAGGCGAGCAAGAATATCATCTACCTCGGACCAGGCTTCTTGGCGAAACCACTCCGTCCCTGCTTCAATATAATAACGACCTGCTTCATCCGGACGCTTCAATCTTTCGAGAGTTAACCCGGCATTGAGCGCATAGACCGGCATGCGAGGGTTTTCTTTCCAGGCGGCCTGGTAGGATTCAAGGGCGCCCACCCAATTTCCCAAACCAGTTTGGGCATGTCCCTGCAAATTCCAGAGCATATCGTCGTCAGGAAAGCGTTTCAGGAGGGGTCCCAGGGCATCCTTGAGCTCGCTGTAGCGATTTTGCAAATAGAAGATATTCGCTTTTTCTTTCAAGGCCAGCTCCCAGCCTGGCTCTTTGAGTAAAATCTCCTCGATAAGTTTAAGAGCTTCTGTTGTTCTGTTCTGCCGAAGTACGCATTGGGCTAAAAAGAACAGGTCATCGCGAGTGGCGGGATGATCCATCAAAACTCGGCGCATCTGGATTTCTGCTTCAATAAAGCGCCCAAAGCCAAAAAAGGACTGCGCTAAAACCCGACGTTGCGCCGGGTCCGACAAAACCAACCGTGTCCAACGAAGGTACTGAGCTTCAACTTCGACCGGACGGGACTCTAGGCAAAAGCGTGACAGGGTAAACTCGGCCAACGATCGATCGCCGTAATTTTGCCCGGCCCACCCAACCCTGCCTGAATCTAAATGATCATCTGCTACCTCGGCGACCCAGATTTTATCGACATAAAACGAAAAGTGCTGGCCGTGCACAATCGCCGTAAGGTTAAAGGAGGCCCCAGGTGGCTGTGCCAGGCTCGTCCAGGGGATGAGAGGAATCGGCGTCCCATTAAACACCACGTCAAACCGGATTCGCCCTGTATTCGAGACCAAAACGTAGGCATAGTTTTCGTCATTCGTATAGCGAAGCACCAAACCGACGGCACTACCGCCATTAGCCGCGCCAAACGTAAAGTCGGCTTCTAAGACAAGATCACGGTAGCGATACCACGGATCGATCGTCCAAGCAAATAAACGGGGGCGGACAAGTTCCATTCGGGACGTCCGGTCCAAGTCAACCGAGAACCCCGAGCCAGCCTCACGGACAAAGCGGGCTTCGGTGGGATGAGAGAACCTAGCCTCCCATTTTTCAGCCACAAAGGCATCGAGATCAGTAGGGATTTTACGGGAACGGAACGGCCATCGAAACATGAGCGGCATTATAGCGGCGTTGACTTGACCTGAAAAGCCAGCCTACACTGCCAGACGCCGATTTTTTCTGAAGGAGACCCGCATGAATCCCCTTTCTCCCCTGAATTTCGCCTCCACGACGATTGTTTCACTCGGAGGCTCTCTCGTAGCCCCGGCACAGGTAGCCGTTGAGTTTATCCGCCAATTCCGTGACTTGGTTAGGACGTGGTTGTCCGAAGATCCCTCTCGACGCATCGTCCTAATTGTGGGAGGAGGGGCTCCGGCACGGCAGTACCAGGACGCCTTAAAGGCCCTTGAACAACACCCGGCGGCCGAGGCCCAGGACTGGATCGGTATCATGGCAACCAGACTCAACGCGCAACTCGTTAAAGCCGCCTTTGGCTCGGACTGCCCCAATGACGTCGTGACTGACCCTACGGCCCCGCTGGAGTGGAAAAGTCGTGTTTTGGTGGCGGCGGGGTGGAAACCCGGTTTTTCGACCGACTTTGACGCGGTGGTCCTTGCCGAACGTTTTCAAGCCGGCACCGTGGTTAACCTGTCGAATATTGCCCAAGTGTATACCGATGATCCAAAAAAGAACCCCGATGCCCGCCCACTTGAAAAAGCCACCTGGAAGGAATTCCGTGCCATCGTCGGCGACGAGTGGGTGCCTGGTAAGAACACCCCCTTCGACCCCATTGCCACCCGTCAAGCCGCGCAACTGGGCTTGAGGGTTTGTGTCGCCTCAGGAAGTGACCTGAAGAACCTAGGAAAGATTTTGCGCAATCAGCCGTTTTTCGGAACCGTTATTCAGCCCTGAAATTGCAAGTCGCCAAAACTTCCGGGGTCAAGAACACCGGAAGTTCCTCCATGGGGAGCCGACCACTCGGCCCGCGAGACATGCCCCTGTTTATCAATATCTTGGCGCTGAAATTGAACTTTCCAAACATCAGCTCGACTGGGTACGACCGAAAAATCTTTTTCGAAAGGGATCCGAAGTTCCCAGGACCAACCGGCAGGAAAATGCCCCGTTTTGCCAAGAGCTGCCGATTTCCAAGCCCGATTGATCTCTGATTCGGCAAGAGGTGCCTCTTGGTACGGAGCAGAAAACTCTGCTAGCACGCCCAGGGGGTTCACCATCCAGGAGCGACACAGTCCGCCGTGTGCCACCGTGATACTCACAAAGTCGTCTAAATCCACCCTTCCCTTTGGCTTGGTTTCTCGAGCCAGAAGATAACTATCTAAAGACCAAAAATGCACATAAAGATATTTTACCGACCAGGCAAGTCGTACTTCGGTTGTGACGCGCTCGTACGCTTTGTCTGGCCAGGGAAATTGCCACTCGGTGACGGCAGAGCATTTAAAAAAGGTTTCCGGGAGAATCCCAGCAGAGGGTTCATGATCCCGATCCAAAAAACGAGCAGTACAAACAGGCATAGCCCCAGTATAACGAAACACCGCCCCTGTTGCCAATCAACTCCAACAGGTGCTTGATCTTTGGCGCATTCTTCTTTATAAAGAACAAGCACGCCGGCGTGGCGAAATGGTAGACGCAGTGGACTCAAAATCCACCGGTAGCGATACCGTGTCGGTTCAACTCCGACCGCCGGTATAAAAGGCCAACCCATAAGTCTGGGTTGGCCTTTTTTTTCTTTTTGCACTCACCTCTTTTAGTTTAGCACTCACCAAAGCTCCCTCTAAGACCGAGGGTGCAGTATATTGTTTGTATGGAAACAACTGAAAATTTAGACCAGCTTTTAGCTCTGGAAGCGGAGTTGACGCTGACACGGCTTGATGCTGAAATCGTCTGGAAGCTAGGGCGGTGGCTAGCTGACAAAGCTCGACGTGAGTCCTTAAAAATCGCCGTCTTAATCACACGCTCGGGACAACGCGCCTTTCAGTTCGACGCGGAGGGCACCTCACCCGACAACGATTCTTGGCTGGATCGAAAAACCAAAACGGTTTTACGCTTTGGACACTCGAGTTTATACATGGGACGTAAGCTGGCCCAAAGCGGGGCGACTCCCGGGCAAAAATATGGCCTATCCGAGAGTGAGTTCAGCTTTCATGGCGGGGCCTTTCCACTCAGAATTAAGAATGCCGGCTTAATCGGCGTCCTTGCCGTTTCAGGGTTGACGCAAGAGGCCGACCACGAACTCGCCGTTGCCGCCCTCCGCCATATTCTTTCTTAACGTTCCGTTAGCCCCGTTGTTAGCGTGCCAGAACGTCAAGGTTCAATTCGCCTAAGGTGCATGGTACCCCCGCGTTCCAATTCTCGAGAACTGCGGGGTGTACTTCACCAAAGACACCAGCAAACTCTGGTTGTGCTTTTCGGTCAATCCACACCTCTGCCGCCCGACCGGGGATAAAACGAGGGTCCGAAGACTCTTTAACCTTGTAATCTTTGCCCAGGTAGTACAAGAGGGCGGCTACACGGCTGTTGATTTGGTTAAACCCTTCGTCGGGGGCGGCCGAAAGCCAGCCCAAACTATTTGTCGTCACACTGCCTTCGCGGTGCGAGGACTCAAGACGAACCACTTTGCCCACTTCAAAAATGTGGTGCGGGTACAACGCATTGCCCGAAACACCTTCTGCTTCGAGCAAGTTTGGAGCAATTGAGTTTCGGACGTACTCATAGTTTTCGGTCATCGGGTTGAGGATTTGTACCACGTCAGTGCCCGAAATATTCATCCGTTCAATAAAATCGCGCCGGCTCCCCAAGTAGTTAAAAATCATTTCTTGAAACCCCATACCTATCATGAGGTCGCGGACACGCCGTCCAAACAGCTCCGCGTCCGTAAGTCGGCCAATCGTCGCATCCGAGGGACGTTCTGGCTCAAAAGAAGCCAACCCCCGGCCGACCGCTACGTCTTCGGCGACATCCACGGGGTGCAAAAAGTCATTGCGATACACAGGGGGAATCACGGTGAGAATGCCATTACCATACCGGGAAGCCACTCCCATCTTGGCTAAAGCGTTTTGAGCCTCTTCTCCGACGAGATTGATCCCCAATAATTTGTTAATAAAGCCCAGCTCGGCTTTCACTTCTTCTTGAAAATAATAGGGAAAAGTAACTGTCTTACCAAAGGGTGTGTCATAGGGGTACTCTACCGTGACAGGAAGAATTGTATAGCCCGCATCCGCCAAGTCACAGGCGACAATCGACACCGCCAACGTCAAACTGGGCAAATCCGTACCGGTCATTTCCACAAAGAGTTCTTGGTCGCCCGTTTGAACCGCTCCCAAGTGTGCGCTGTTGATAATCGGAGGAAAAGACAACACCTCGCCACGCGAATCCGTCAAAAACGGGAACTTCGGTAACCCCGCTACGATGGGGCCATACTCCACACCCTTAGGGTGTTCTTTCAAGATTTCACGCAGGCTTAGCGTTTTTTCAAGGCCCAACGGCTGAAAGCGCGTCGTATCGGGGTCCACGGCCTGATAGCGGACCGGGTAGTGAATACTCTGTGAGCGGTACACGCCCATGGCAATCGACTTGCGTTTGCGGCCAAAGTTCCAGCATAGTTTCTCTTGCGTTTGAATCAAATCATCCAGCGTCACGGCATCCATGGCGGGACCACTCAAAGCAAAAGCGGCCAAATACGGACGAACTTCGTTCACTGACGGGTCTACCGTGACACGCCGTCCCTCGTCTGGCAAACTGCGCCCAGGACGCGAAAAGAACTCATAAGTTGGCAACCAACCGGTGTAGTAGGTACGCAGTGCACGCCCGGCACCCGCCGTTGACCACAAATCTGGACGGTTGGTGTCGTTGAATTCCAGCTTCAAGACACCGGTTTCGCGGTTAACTTCATCTACTTCGCCTTTGACGGCAGGCAACATTTCCGCGAGCTCGTCGACCGAAGGCTTTAAGGTGGAATAGCGTTCCAGGCCAGCTTGTTTGACTTCAATCTTGGGCACGGCGTTAGCTCCTTCTTCTTAAGCGAACATTTTCGATATTTGCGGTAAAGAGTTCTCGGATATCCGAAAGCCCCAGAGACATCAACGCCATTCGGTCGATGCCTAACCCCCAGGCCAAAACCGGGACATCTACCCCCAGCGACTTGGTGACTTCAGGACGGAAAATTCCCGAGCCACCCATTTCAAACCAACCGAGAACGGGGTGTTTGATATGAACTTCTACCGAAGGTTCCGTAAAAGGAAAATAGCCGGGAACATACTTAACTTCGGTTGCTCCGGCAACCTCAATGGCAAACATCTTCAAAAGGCCCAGCAAGGTACGCAAATTCACATCCGAACCCAAGACAATCCCTTCGGTTTGATAAAAGTCTGCGCCATGGGTGGCATCGACCTGATCGTAGCGGAAACATCGCACCACGCCAAAATATTTTCCAGGAATTTTCGCTTTCGGGAGCTGTTTTGCCGACAAGACGGTTCCCTGAGATCGCAGGATCAGCCTTCGGGTAAAATCGCGGTCAAAGTTGTAGCCCCAACCACGACTTCCCGTATCGCCACCGTTGGTGTGTGCCGCCGCAATACGATCCAGCCAAGGCTGTTCGATCTCTTTGGCGTGGGTGGGGTTCTTTACATAATAAACATCGTGAATATCGCGAGCTGAGTGAAATTGCGGCATAAAAAGCGCATCACCGTTCCAAAACTCTGTTTCGACTAGGGGGCCGTCGAACTCTTCAAAACCCAGCGAAACCAACTTGTCTTTGACACCAAGAATGTACTCCTGGTAGGGGTTACGCCGCCCAATTACCAACCGCGAGGGGGGGGCCGCCACATTATAAGGACGAAACACTCCCGTTTTCCAGGCACCCGAGGCAAGCAAAGCCGGCGTTAAAGCCCCCAATTCGTCGCCTGTCACGCCTTGGGCTCGAATGGCAGAAACCGCCGATCCTGCTTCGGGTGTTAATTCATAAACCACAGTTTCACGCTCGCTGACTTTAAAGACCGATGCCGCCGCCCCTCGTTTTTTTGCGTTTGCCGACAAAATAGCCTTTTCGTCTTCAGAGAGTACCGACTCATCCAAATCGGCTTCAGAGGCTTTTTGCAGTAAGGTTCGGAGGGTTTTTAGACGCGGACTCTCGGCGGCTTTTTTAACAATCCTTTTGTTGTCGTCCATGGCCACAAGGCCTTCTTTAGCCAATTGGCCGTAGGCACTCCCCATGTCTTTTTGCTCTAAACCTAAAAGTTGAGCCGCCTCAGCCATGGCGACGGGGCCCTTATCGAGCGCTTTAAGGAGGTTTTCTTCGGGGGTTCCGCCTGCTAATTGCTCTTTACCTAGCTCAGTGATCTCATAAACGGTTTTGGACGTCCTGCCGGTTTCGTGTGCTAAGCCTTTACCGCACAGCCACGAAAACGCCTGGTTGGCTTGCCCTACCTTGTACCCAAGCTTTTCACCCAGTACCCCCGCCGTCAGGGGAACACCGGTACCAAAGGTGAGCAAAACCTTAACCTCAAGGGGATGAAGGCTCTTCACCAGAGTATCCTGATCCATCAAAATCGCTCCGTGGGAAAACTTGCCCGCCGCGTCGATCAAAAAACGTTCAAAAGAAACACCTCACGCGGGTACGGCAGAACTTTTTATAGCATGTCAACGCCCGGCTCGGGAAGTCATCGGAGATCGCTCTTCATTCCCCTACAACTTCTACCCGCTCTTTTTTAACCAGCGGTTAAGGATCTTTGCCAGTTGGCCCTGTCGGCGGAGTGTGTTGATCGCTTCATTGACTTTGTAGATTAATGAGGTTTCACTAGGCCGAAACGCAAACCCCACCGGAGTCCCCGTTTCAGAAAGGGGAATCAGACGCACAGAAAAATGCTCCTGCCGCGCTAACGTCACCCCCACCGCTTCGGGCATGATGCAAGCATCTACCTTTTTTTCTTTTAAAAGCTGAAAGGCCTGGGCCTTGGTAGAAGTTTCACGTAAACGCACCCGCTCGAGGATTCCCAGGCGTTTAAGAAGTTCTTCAGCACGACTCCCCCGATCGCCCGTTACGATGAGTCCAGAAAGATCGCTTAACGAATGGATGCTATGGTTGTTGGCAGGAACCAAAAGGGCTGACTGACGGGTGTAAAGTGGTTCACTGAAGCGAAAAGTCTGCAAACGATCAGAGGTAATCTCCGCCCCCATAAGCACATCTACGCCCAAGTTAAACCGTAAGCGTGCCAGCTGGTTATCCCACTTCCCCGCAGAAAGATAGTAGGGAATTCCGGTTTGAGCAAAGACGGCCTTGGTCAATTCCACATCCAGGCCTTGGGGTTTACCCTGTGAATCAAGCTCTTGATACGGTGGAAAGCCCTGGGCAAAACCGATCGCCACCGGGGTAACCCCTCGTGGGGGCGAACTAATGGGGGAAGCCCCCACCAGAGCTACTGGTAAGCCCAATAGCTCGACTGGTAAGCTTAGGGTTTGACTAAAAATCAGGACAGCGCACAGAAGAATTTTCACGACGCCTCCTGTGCTAGTTTCGACGCCGGGTGCCCGTCAGTCAAGTTGTCAGTTGCCAGCATAGTCACTTCAGAGTACCATGAAAGCATGGTGGACAACTTGCCTCTCAATGCCGAAAAAGCGGCTCGTCTCTTAGACGGCAACAAGGATCTCTATCGGGAATTGATTAAGACGGTAGAGGCTACTCTTCCCGAACGCCTTGATCACCTTCAAAAGGCCTTAATGACGCACAACGCCGAAGATCTTGAAATGTACGCCCATCAGCTAAAAGGAGCCCTGCGTGCAGTGGCCGCCGACGAAGGCTGTGCCTTATTGGAGCAGTTGGAAATTTGTGGTAAACAAGCGGATTTTCTTACGGCAACAACCCTGTGGCCCCAGGTTGAGCCCAGCGTCCAACGGTTCCTGGGGGTTTTTCATACCGACGCCTGGACCAGCGAGTTTTCTCGCCGCTCAGCGAAGTAACTATAGCACTAGAGCACTAGGCCAGCTCTTCGGCAGCAACACCACAGCGAAAGACAGCTGAAATCAGCTCCTCTTTCGTCAAATTCGCCGATTGATTCCAAACAATTTTGACA
Organism: Spirochaetales bacterium; assembly: GCA_027451945.1. Taxonomy (GTDB): domain Bacteria; phylum Spirochaetota; class Spirochaetia; order JABEVK01; family JABEVK01; genus JABEVK01. Next base: position 31,473 of record DAIDHT010000034.1, on the reverse strand, counting down.
AGCTTTTTCTTTAAATCAAGCTTAGCAGTGCGAACTCCGCGGAGCTGTTCTAAGGATGCCGTCACAGATCTCGGATTAGGATGCTGATCGAGACCGAAAACACTAAGCGTGACAGAGGTTTCTGGCGTTAAAGTCTTATTGCCCACTTTTACCTTCAATGTCCATTATAGTCTAACTAACGACCATAAATGTAGCGTAGCTTCTTCAAAAATTCAAGGAACACCCCATACTTTCTGGGTTATCGAAGTCAGTGTTTACGCTCAGTTGTGTCTTTTGCACAATTCGCCTAAACTAGTCCGTGTGAATATCCTGCCTAAATCTCTCGTCATTGCCGTTGCCGTGCAAGTACTCAGTCAGATTTTCAAGTGGGTAGCTTTGTCGATCAAAACTCGACAGCTTAGGCTTAAACATCTGTTGACCTTCGGCGGTATGCCCTCGGCCCATTCGGCTTTTGTGACCTCTTTGAGTGTGGCTATTGCCGTCTATGAGGGGCCGTCCTCCAATCTGTTTGGCTTGGCGGCAGTTTTCAGTGCTATTGTGATTTTTGATGCCTACAAATTACGTGGCAATGTTCAGAAACAAGCACGGGTGGTCAATCGGCTCCAAGAAAGCCTGCCGGCGAACCAGCGAGTCGCCATCAACGAAATGGTTGGGCACACTCTTCCCGAAATTGTCGTTGGGATCCTTGTGGGCTTGGTATTGGCCTGGCCAGCAGCCCTTTTTTGGAAATAATTTTTATGGAAATAATCCTGGCCAACGCCAACTCAATACACCGGATACGCTTGTACAAGAGTGAGCCTAAGGCGGAACTCTGCTGTACAATCTAACTGATCCGCTTCAGACCCAATCAGCGGGGAGTGCAGGAGCAAGACATCCCCTTCGATACGTTCTGGCTTATTAAAAATCTTAGGCCGTAAAAAGTTTCTCACGGCGGCTTTTACCGTCTGGGCCACCACCGCCTGCCTTCCCTTTAAGCTATCAACCCCCACCCATTCCCCCCGCCCACCGGCGGAATGGAGCTCAGCCGAAGCCCATGCCGTGCGTAAATCTTGTTCGACGGGCGACAAAAGGTATGTAATGCTCACGGAATACTGGTTGTTCTGCCGATCCACCCGAGTCGTAGCTACAGACAACCTCGGGTCACCCCAAGGGATTTCCCCCAAAGGCTTGAGGGTGAGAACTTCAGCGACCTGACGCGTTTTATCAGAAGGAACATAGACAAAATGCCAGCCAAAGATCATGCCCGAAATTAGCCACCGCGCTTCTTTTAAGAGTTGAATCGGCAACGTCGAAGGTGGGGGCGGCGGAGTAAGTTCACCGGGGCTTATAGAGGCCAAAGGTGCCCAAACTTCCACTTGAAGCATATCAGAGCTTAGGTCTTCGGCCTGAGAAACCTCAACAGTGCTTAACCCCACCAAAACGCTGGCCACCAGCACGAAAAGGAGCTTCATCTGCAGTCCTTACAAGAAACGATCTTGGTGCCGAATGACTTGCCATGGATTAACCCCGTAGCGACCCCAGAGGATAAAGAAGGCAAAAAAGAACCCAGCCAGATGAGTTAGATGCGCTACCCCCGAATAGGGATTCATGATTTGTGAAACCACCTCAAAGACCGTAAACGCCAGCACCATGGTGATAGCGCGAAGGGGTATGACAAAGAACACAAGAACGCGATCATTGGGTCTAAAGGTCGCATAGGCCAACATGACCCCAAAAATGGCGCCCGACGCACCCATAAGCCAAACATCAGAACCGAGGATGGTATAAAGCAGAAGAGAAAACGCTCCTGACAGCCAGCCAACGACATGGTAGAACAGCAGAAATTCCCAGCTCCCCAGGTTATGCTCTAGAGCGAGTCCGAAAAAGAAAAGGCCTATCATGTTGACGAGAATATGGGTTATATTCGCGTGAACGTACATGTAGGTAAAAATCTGCCACCAAGCCCCGTATTCCCACACGGCCGTCGCGTTCAAAGCAACCAAACCCCGACTATTGGGGTCCATCTGATTCCACAAAAAGACCAGCAGGTTAAGGGCTATCACCCCCAAGGTCGCGTAAAAATAGCTAAAGGGCAAAAGCCGTCGCCAAAACGGTCGTCGATTGACAAGCAAAGGACTCATCGATTGGCCCCCTGAAAAAAGCTTTCTAAGAGTTCTTCCAGGCTTTGACGGGCTTCGGTGTTGGGGTACCCCGAGCGCAAAAGCGACGCAGAACGCGACAATAGGCTTTCGGCCATGGCCCTTGCTTCATCGATCGCGCCTGAGCCTTCCATCAGCGCAATGGCACGCTCAACTTCGGTTTGATAGGGCTTACCTTCCGTTCGCAAAGCGTCAACTTGGCGAAAAATCTCGAGCACGTCGCGTCCCGCTTGGGGACTCGCCGACGCATGACACAACACCGGAAGGCTCTTTTTGCCTTCGACAATATCATCGCCCCGCTGTTTACCGGGGTTACCGGACACCAAGTTTTTGACATCGTCCAGAATTTGAAAACCCACCCCTATATCTTCCCATAGCCTTCCAAAGGCGTCTGCTTCTAAATCAGAACGCCCCGCTGCGGCAAAAGCGATTTCTGCGGCTAAACGGGACAAAGCACCAGTTTTGTAGCGGCACATTCTGAGGTACTCGGACCTCGAGGGAATAAAATCATGATCGTTGTGCCATTGTATGTCCAAACCCTGCCCAAAATGAAGCCGCCTCATAACACGCAGGTAGCAAACCAGCAGACGAAGTTTGACTGAATCTTCGAGACGGCTTTGTTCGATCAAATACGTCGGCTCAAAGTACAAAAAGTTCCCCGCATTGATCGCTTTGTCGATACCAAACTGAAGGTGGATAGCAGGGCCGCCTCTTCGCTCAACGGCTTTGTCCTCGATGTCATCGATGATGAGACTGCCGGTATGCGGAAGTTCCACGAGCGTAGTTAGTTCAAAAATGTCCTGGGCCTCGCCACCCGCCAATTCATAACCTAAGACCATTACCAAGGAACGCCAACGCTTCCCACCCCGCTTTAAAAGGGCCCACGAGGGAGCCGTAATATCGTTGAAGGCCTCGGGGCGAACATCTAGCAAAGACTCTCCCGCCACAGCGGTGAGCCAGGTTGAGTCTGCCGAGGGGGGCAAAACTCGGGCTAGAGCAGCTTCAATCTTTTCTAGCCTTTGGGTATACTTGTCGATGGTCATGGCGCGAATTTCGCCTGTAAACGGTACGACCGTCAAGGAGTCCGCTCAGAATGGGACGTGAAAAACCAGATTTTTATGCCTTGAAGGCTCAGCGCGAAGGCTACCCGGCCCGTTCGGTTTACAAACTCGAAGAAATCCAACAAAAAACAGGTCTCTTAAAAAAGAACCTTCGGGTGCTCGATGTCGGTTCTAGTCCTGGCAGTTGGTCGCTGTACACCCTAAAGCTCCTTGACGGTACTGGTTTTCTGGTTGGTATAGACCTGGCACCGGTAAAACTCAAAACCTTTCCCCCTAATGCGTTTTTCTTTCAAGGTGATCTTTTTGACGAAAGTTCTTTTGTTACTCTGAAAGAGAAGGGCCCCTATGATGTCATTTTATCTGATGCCGCTCCTTCAACTACCGGTAACCGTACCGTAGACACTGCCCGTTCTTTTCGTTTGGTAGAACGTGTTATCGAAGTGGCGGAACAACTTTTGGTACCCGGAGGCAGTTTGCTGGCAAAAATCTTTCAAGGAGGGGACGAAAAAGTCCTTTTGGAACGCCTCAATACCCGTTTTCGACAAACTAAGATTCTTCGCCCCAAGGCCGTGCGGGACGAATCCTTTGAAACCTATTTTTTGGGCACAGGCCTCACGCTGGCGTGATCAGTGCGCCTGAGTTATAGTTGGGTTATAGTGAAGAGCATGAAGCGCCTTTTGGCACCGCTCGTGGCGGCTTTTTTATGGGGCGGTCAACTCCCCGCTCAGAGTTTGACGGGGAATTCTGTGTCCCCAACATCGGGAGTCTTTTTAGAGTCCAACCCCTTAGGGGCGTCTATCCAATGGGATGGGCATGCCTTGGGTCGGGCGACGCCTTCTTACCTATCCTTGCTTAAACCAGGTCGTCACACCGTGGTTCTGACCAAAAAAGGCTACCAAAGTTGGTCACGTACCCTAGACCTTGAGCCGGGAAAAATTGTCGTTATCCCCGTTAACCTTGACCCATCTACCGTCACTCTAGCCTTCCCCGAGAACGACCAGCTGTGGCAATCGGGTCAAAGCATGCCTTCTGAAGGCAAGGAATTCTCAATCCCGTCGGGTCCCTGGGAACTCAAAACGGTAAACGGAAAGGTGCATATCGACCCGATTTTTCCTGACCAGGGGCTGTTAGAGGCAACAGCTTGGAGCATTCCAGTTCTTTCTACGCTCAGCATTCTTGCCACCTTAGGCGACGCCACCGTCAACCGTGGCCAGGCTTTTCCGTTTTCACCTGCCACTGTTACCAGCTGGGGGCTCACCCTTGGTGATATCGCCTGGGCCTTTAGTCTCAAGGCCTCCAAAATTCGGTTTCTTCATGCCAGTCACGCCATACCAGCCCCCCTGCCCCAGGCACGGCATGTTGCCTCAACCCTCTTTCGTGAAGGCAAAGACTTCTTGTTAGCGGGCAAGCTTGAAGCGGCAGCAGCCAATTTTACCCGGTTAACTCATGACTACCCTGATTCTCAGCAAACTCCAGGCGCTTGGTTTTTCTTGGCGCGCATTCATGCTATTCAAGGTGAGCGTACCTTGGCGCTTTCTGAATTCCGCTTGGTCGCCGATGTCCTGCAGCAATCGACCTACTATGATAAGGCTTGTAAAGCCGCCGCCGACCTTGAACAAGCCTCTGGTGATGACATTCAAGCCCTTTACCACCTTCAGCACATGGCGTTTCTAGACCCCCTGTTCTCTCGGCCAGAAATTGAACACCAAATTCTGGTCCTCGAAGATAAAATGCGAGTCCCTCGATGAAGCGTTTTCTTTTTATTCTTTTTTTGGGAGCCGGCTTAGCGGCCGTTACGGTCGCCGAGTCACTCAACGCCCTCGATTTAAAGCATATGACACTCCGGCAGGTGTTTGACACCGCCAGCCAGCAAATTGTTGCAGGGCGGACATTATCGCCTGCAGACCTCGCCACCCTCAAAGAGTTGCAACAGAAATATCATGACTCTGGTGATGAGACAATGGAGCTTCGTACCGAGGCCCTAAGGGATGTCGCCCTAACCAACCATCCCGTTCCCGCCCAGGTCACAGAAAAGCTTCCCCAAGAATCCTCGCTGTGGCACCCTCTTCGCGACGCTAGCCTTGCGGTAACGCTGGCCAGTGCCGCAAGCAGTCTGTTCTTTTTTGCCGGGGCACAAACAGCCGGGTCAACCCCGTATAATCAACGACTGGTTGACGCCGATAAGCTGGGTGCAGGAATCTCACTGACAACGGCCGTCTTGGCTTTTCTTGCGCTTCTTACCTCTGAATCGCACCTATAACTTGAAGACAGCCATCAGCAGACTCGTCGGCGAAACAAAGCGTCAGCAAAACGAAGAACCATCAACTTTTATTTTTCGTGCATGATTTCAAGACCAACCCAACCTGGCTCCGGCGGGTTTTGCACCAAGAACGTAGCCCGTTCAGCAAAGTCTAGCGCTAAGGTATCACCAGGAAGCCACCGGTCGGCAACTTCAAGAAACAAGCCCCTAGCTCGACCAAAGTCGCGACGGTAATAGGCTTCTAGCCCCGAGTGCCACGTCGCCCAGCCGCTTTTTTCTTGGTCTGTGAGGGTGCGTTTGGCGGTGTAAATGTTTTCTCCGTGAGTCTTACCCTTGACGACCACTTTGTCCACCAACCGACAATAGACATAACGCCCTACCCGTTGATAAACAGAATCCGAGAACAACAACATTTGCTTATACTTTTTTGTTAAGCCCTCTAAGCGGGACGCCAAGTTGACGTTATCCCCAATCACCGTGTAGTTCATTTTTTTCTCGGAACCGATGTTGCCCACCGTAACTTCGCCGTAATTGATCCCGATGCCAATGTGAAACTCTTTTTTACCCTTAGCCTTTTGTTCTTCGTTAAAGACTTCCAAGGCCTGTGCCATTTCTAAACCAGCCAAAACCGATAACAGCGAGTCGTTCTCGCTACGAACGGGGGCGCCAAACAGGGCCATAATAGCATCACCAATGTATTTGTCGACCGTGCCATTTCGCGCGACAATGATATCAACCATCATCGAAAAATAGCGGTTCAGAGAGGTTACTAACTCATCGGGCCTCATGGTCTCAGAAATCGTGGTAAACCCGCGAATATCCGAAAACAAGATTGCCACGTGCCGGTTCTCGCCTGTTAACATCGACTCCGGGTTACCCAAAACTTCATCAATGACATCGGCAGGGACGTATTTTTGAAAAATGTTACGGATTTTCTGTTCGGTTTTTCGGGCCAAGACGGACTGATAGGCAAAATTCTTAATCTGCCCGTAGGCCCTCTCCAATTCGGCCAACATCAGGTTAAACGTTTGGGCCATTCGCCCTATTTCGTCTTGAAACTCAACATCAACACGGCGGGTTAAGTTATTGTCTTGGATAATTTCGCGCATCGTTCGGACCATTTTGGAAATGGGACGAGTGAGGTAGGTCGAAAAGAACAACATGAGGAGGAACGAAAAAATCAAAGAACCCGCAAGAATCAAGTAATTTTGCAGGTTGATTTCACGCACACCCTGAAAAAAGGTATCACGAGCTTCTGAAACAACAACATACCAGCCGAACGGCTCAAAAAAGAAGATCTGGGCAACCCGCTCTCGACCTTCTGCGGTAAAGGTTTGCCACCCTGTTGTCTTTGCTTTCTCCATCGCTTCCAGAGCGGCTAGTTCCCCTGGCAACCATTTGATAGGCCGAGTCGACATGGCGATTTTTCCACTTTGATTCAGCGCAAAAATAAGTTCCGTGTCAGACCTAATCACACTCTTGGCGAAACTCTGCACCGCTTGCTTTGTTACTTCGACGTACTGCGGGTTGCCCGTTAAATGGTTCGTTACCAACAAATTCCACTGGCTGTCCGCGTTCTTTTTCAGCTCTTCGGCTTTGAACCCCAAAAAGTCAATTGCGACCTTGGTGATCCCTGTTTCGGCCGAAAATACCGCCGCAAACCCGGTTAGCATGAGGGTAGCCGTTAAAAGAGGAAGAACAATCAAGATGATTTTGAGGCGGATACTCATTCTTCTGTCAGAATCGGCACTGACGAAAGCTCTCTGAAGGACTTTATTTCTTATCACTTTTGACCGAAAGTGTGGTAAGACGCTATGAGCAACGCACAGCCCCCGGTTCTAGATTCTGAACAAGCGTACATGGAGTCCATGTACAGCGAAGACGAAAGACGACAAATTCTCGAAGAAATCGACCAGGTGGCCAACGCTTCCCGGCTGGCGGCTACCGATCTCGAGGCTTACCAACCGCGTAAACGGGGCATTTTCTTTCCTGTGCTGATCAATGTTTTGGCATTAGCCCTGATCGCGGGTGGATGGTTTGCTGCCGATGCGTGGTTCAAATCCCGTCAACAAAACCTCAGCATAAAAACCAACCAGCTTTTTTCTGCCGAAGGAACCCTGCTCGCCAAGGTAATGGAAGAGTCCCAAGCCAAGTTGGCGGCCAAAAATCAAGAGATTCGTTCGATTCAAGATAACCTTGCTCGCTTAGCGCAAGAAAAAGACCGACTCACACTGACGATGAACGCCCAAGTGGACGCTCGAACAAAAAAACTCAAAGCAGAACTTGAACAACAGCTTGAAGCAGAACGTCGTAAACTGCTGGCCGAAGGCCTTTCACCGGCCGCGGTCGAACAGCGACTCAAGGCCCTCGAAGCGCAAAAGACGGCCGAGTTTGAACACCAGCTTCAACTCTTCCGCCAACAAGCCCAAGAACAGATCGATCAACGTTCACATGAGCTAAAAGCCCTTCAGGAGCAACTTAACACCGCCCAAGCCAAAGCGTCGTCTAAAGAACGGGCAGCTGAGCTTATATCAGAACGGCTGGCCACCCTTCAGCATGAACGCGACGAGCTGGATCTGCTGTTTCGCCAAAGTTCAGCCTTGTACAGTCAGCTTCACCAAGCCTTTCTGGCAGGCCATTTGATTACGGCACAAACGACTCTGAACAACTTAAAAGAGCTGTACCGCCACGCCCAGCGCTCTGCGCTAGCGGCCGTACGACGCCGAGCCGACACTGGGCTCGAAGTGGCTTCGTCGTTGCAATCAGCCCTTGAGGCCCTCAAAAGAGGGGGCAAGGACCCCCGTTTTGAAGCGTTCTTGAACGGCATGAAGCAAGCGGAGCAGGCTAAAGCCGACCAACGTGCCGCCCTCGCCGCCTTGGCTGTAAGTCGTGTTCCCGAAATCGAACGGGCCTTTCAGATCTTACGTGACGAACAAACCCGCCGTGAACAGGCGCAAATTGAAGCTCTTCTGGCCCAGGCAAAAGCCTTGGCGTTACAAAAAGGCCCTGCCGCAGAGCTCGAACTGCTCCATTCCGGGGTGAGTTCGGTGGCTCTCAAAGAGGGCATCAATGCGGCTTGGAAAGCCTACCAAGACAAAATCGCCAAAGATGAAGCCGAGCTGGCGAAGCTTAAAACCCTTAAGGGCGACCAAAGCGGCAAAACGGCCGACCTAGCCAAACAAGTGGCGGCCCTTTTACCGTACCAAACCAAGTGGAATACTCTCGCGGCCCTTTACCACAAATACCAGGATGCCGCCTTTACCGCCCTAAAAGCCCCCGGGGAACCCAACTTTGATGCCGCAACGAAAGACTTTCTGCAAACTTTTGCCACCGAAGACGCCCAAACGTTGTTTCCGAACTTTGACAGCGCCTTGCTCGTCTACAACAGCGGAACCAAACCGTACGACCCCACCAAGGTTCGTCACCAGGCGTTTAATGATGTACTTTCGTTTACCTCATACCTTCAGGGCAATAACCCAGACGCCTTGGCAGCCCAAGACAAAGCAAACTCGCTTGCCCAAGGCGATAACAAATATCGCGAGGTGCTAATCGCGATACAAAACCTTCTGCAAAAGGGTGCCATAGAATCGAAGATTGATACCTCACGTCTTCGGTTTGTCGGGTCGATCGTCAACCTCGATGGCTCTACCGCGGTGATAGAACCTCTGACACGGGTCCAGGCCCAAGTCGGTCAGATGATCGAAATCCATCATCGTCGAGGAACGGCCGATGACGTAGTTGCCAGGGGACGTGTGACCCAAGCGTCTCCTGACATGGTGATAGCCTCAATTCAGACCGTGGCAGGAGCAGCCTTTTCGCCGTCGTCTGGTGACGGGGCCTACCTCGTTGTCCAATAGACGGCTTTCAGGTATGGTGAAGTACCCATGAAACCCGTTGTGATATTTGACCTTGATGATACCTTGATCGTTCAGGACCTCATGACCCGACGTACTGTCGATTTTTGCACGGCTTTTCTCGGAGTCGACCCCGAGACTTTTTGGAAGGTCTTTCAACACACTTCACAGGCCACGTTCGAAGCACTCCCCTCGTTTTCCTGGTGTCGTTCGATCGGCATCAGTGCCCAGGAAGGGCTGTGGGGAGACTTCGGCGGTGCAAGTGCCGAGCTCAACGCTTTGCGCCGAGATATTCCCCAATACCGCACCCAAACGTGGGGACGAGCCCTACAAGAGTTTGGCTTTGACGATTCCGAGCTTACACAAGCGATCGCCGATGACTTTGCCTCACTGAGAGGGCGCCGTTATTACGTGTTTCCCGAAGCTCAGACCGTTTTAGAGTCGCTCAGCCCGGCCTGGGATTTTGCACTTTTAACCAACGGTGCCCCCGAATTGCAATGGAGCAAGGTTCACCGCTGTGGTTTAGAAGCGTGGTTTTCGAGCGTGACGGTATCGGGCGACCACGGCATCGGCAAACCCGACCCCCGAATTTTTGACATCGTTCGCGCCAAGCACCCCAACGCACCAGGTTTTGTGATGGTGGGGAATAGCCTTACCAGTGATATTCAAGGAGCAAGAAACGCCGGTCTTCCCTGCATTTGGTTTGTGCAAGGTGAAGAACCGGTGATACCAAATGTTCGCCCCGACGCGGTAATTAAAAACCTGCGAGAGTTGCCCTCGGTTTTGACTGCCGTTTATTCTGGAGCGGTTCCCGCCCTTAAATAAGCCGCGACTTCGCTGTTAGGTGCGAAAATGACCTCATCAAGGGCCTCCCACCGGTTTGGGTCGTTTTGATCTCGTTTGATGACTCCGGCCTTCATATCCAGGCCCATGACTCCGCCACTGTGAAATTCCATAGTCCAACCTAAGTTGGCAACCATAGGGAGACAGGCGGCAAAATCCCAAAGTTTGAATTTGGTAACGGCGGCGCTGTACGAGCCCGAGATCAACTTTACCAAGTTGTAGACGGTCGAACCGGTGATTTGAATGTAAAACGGCAAACGATAACTGCCGCGTCGCGAAAGCTGTTGACTGATCGATAACATGCTACCCGGAGGTAGGTTGGGCGGAGGCGGGGTAAGCTTTTGGGGCGTACCCGGACGGCTTTTCCACAAATCGGGGTCACTACCTGTCTTCTCACGAAAAACTTGACCCTTGTTCGAGTAGTACAATTCCCCTAAGGCGGGCAAAAACACAGCCCCCTCTTTCAAAACTCCCTGACTCATCCACCCCAACGAGACTCCCCATGTCGGTAGGCCATTCGCATACGGGGCTGTCCCGTCAATTGGGTCAATCACCCAGGCTTCTTGCTCAAAGGCCCGCGTTAAGTAATCCTCGGTTTGACCTTCGATGGTTTCTTCGCCCAGCACAAAAGCCCCGGCGGCAGGCTGGTTGAACTCGGCTGTTAAATAGGCTTCAACCGAGCGATCTGCCACAGTGACCAAAGAATGATCTTTTTTAAACTCTTTTACAGGAGCATCGAAATAGGATAACGCAAGACGCCCGCTTTCTAAAAGTCGGGGAAGTATTCGCTCTAAGTCCCACTCTGTCATCCTTCGTCCTCCTGCATCTTCGGGCAATTTCCTGCCTTATCGGGCTCCTTCAAGTTAGTCCGAAATCCAGGCTTCGCAAAGGGGTTAAAGCGTTTTCGCACTGGGCTTTTTTGTGATACAACAAACCCAGCATGAAGCTTTTCGATTTCGTCTGGTTGGCGATGGGTATTTTGCTTACGAGCGTGACGGCTTGGGCGGTGGCTTCCCCCGCTTCTACCCAGCCTCGGCTAGAAGTTCAAACCGATGCTGGGGTTTGGGTGTACCCGTTGACGGCCACACGCACCATCGAGGCTCCGGGGCCCTTGGGCGTCACGGACGTGCAAGTCAGGGCCGTGACCGGCAAGCCAACCCAGGTATGGGTTTCAGATTCCCCCTGCAAGAACAAAATTTGTATCGAGATGGGAAAGATCTCGCGGGTCGGCCAATGGGTGGCCTGTTTACCCAACCATGTCTTTGTTCGCATCAGCGGTACCCCAACCGCCGGGGGGTTAGATGCCACAGCCTACTGAACGCTTGCTCACGAGCACCGACCATCGCAGACTTGTCCCCTTTTTAGGGGCGTTGTCGCTTTTTCTGTCGACTATTGAGTACCTCTTTCCCAAGCCAGTTCCTTTTTTTCGTCTCGGGTTGGCCAACCTCCCCCTGTTAGTCGGCCTAGACACGTTCAACTTTCGTGAGCTTGCCTTGCTTTTAGCCCTCAAAGTGGCCGGACAAGCTTTGGTGAACGGCACCTTGGCCAGCTATGTCTTTTTGTTTTCCCTGGCCGGTTCGACTGCTTCTTTTTTGGTCATGGTCGGCTTGCACCGGCTGATGCGACGCTTTCCTGCGGTCAAACGGAGATCGTCCCTAGTCAGCCTGGGTTTGGCTGGAGCCTTGGCGAGCAACACCGTTCAAATCTTGCTCTCCATCCAATTTATCTTTGGGCCCACCTCGCTGGTAATCGCCCCCCTGTTCTACGGGTTGGGGACCGGAAGCGGCCTGGCCGTGGGTTTGCTAGCCCAGACCTTTACCCAACGCTCACACTGGTGGAAAAAGGTAGCCTATGGCACGAACTGATCATTTGCACCGCTGGCTGGCACCGGGCACCCGCTTGGTATGGGGGCTGGGGTTGATCGCGGTTTTAGCGTTGACTCCCACTTGGCCTGTCAGGATCGTCTTAACGGCGGTAGGGGCGGTGGCCGCTCTAGCCGCTGGGAAGAAAATTCGGTTTTTGTACTTTGCCTTTTTAGTGCTGTCCGTTACGGTTTTTAACCTCTTTGTCCCGTTTGGCAAAGTTTTGTTCCGTTGGGGAGGCTTTCTTTTTACGGAGGGAGCGTTAACCGAGGGTTTAGCCAAGGGGCTCACCCTGTGCGGCTTTATCTTTCTCTCTTTAGCCTCTGTCAGCCGGTATTTAAAGTTTCCCGGGGCCTGGGGACAGCTGTGGGGGCAAACCTTTGCCTTTTATGAACGCCTACTTGAAGTCAAAAAAACGCTTGATACCAAAAACTTCTGGTCGAGTCTTGATCACATGCTCGAGTCAGCCTATCAAGCCGAAGACACTCCCGCCGAAGCGGTTCGCCCCAAGACTTCGCGTGCTGGTTGGCTTTTGATTGTTAGCTCGGGGGTCGGGGCGCTGATCTTGATCGTGCTCGGGAGGGCGTCATGAACAACAACCAGCAACCTCAGCTCAACAAACCCGGGTTGATCCTGTGGGCCAGCCGCACCGGACGTACCGAGCAGGTTTGCCAGACTGTGGAACAGGTGCTGAAAGCGGCAGGCATAGCCGTCGAAATGATCAACGTTGCCGAGTACCACGACGATCCTCGCGACCGGCCCTTTCTCATCGTTGCAAGCCCCACCTACGGAGTCGGCGACCTGCATCCGCTTTGGGATCGGCTGGAACGAGAATGGCGTGAGTGGGACTTTCAGGGTTTACCGGCGGCGGCCTTGGGTTGTGGTAGCTCTCGTTACCCGGTTCCCTGCGGCGCCGTCGAAATCTTAGAAACCCGCCTGCGAAACCAAGGCGCCAGGATACTCTTACCAGCCCTCAAACTCGATACTCTTGCCGGTCTCGACCTTACTCTGGCCGAGGCTTGGGCCCAAAGGTTTATTCAAGTGCTAGGCAAGCTTTAGACGTTAGTCAAGAAAGTGTTCGTTTTGGTCGGCACGGCGATAGGTGACATAGTCTGCGGGCCCAAACCACAAGGCAGTCTCGCGAGCGGCATCTTCGGCATTGGCAGATGCATGAATCAGGTTGCGAACGGATTCTCCTACTGCCGCCGTGAGCGCAAAGGTGTGATGAGCAAAGTCACCCCGAATGGTTCCTGGCGCGGCCTTAAGAGGCTCTGTGGCGCCGCATAGGGCTCGAACATTATCAATGGCACTGACGCCTTCAATCACAAACGCCACAACCGGGCCCGAAGTCAAAAACTTGATCAGTGCGTTCCGTACCGCCTCGCCATGTCGTACGGCTATATCTTCGTAGGTATAATGCTGACCCGCCAAGTCCTCCGAAGGGGTTGTCATCTTGAGGGCGATAATTTTGAGGCCTTTGCGCTCAAAACGCTCAAGAATTGGGCCTACCACACCCCGGCGTACGCCATCGGGCTTTATTAAGCATAACGTTCTTTCCATAGCCTTGTTGTGACGGTTTTCGTGAGCTTTGGCAAGGGTCTGCTTTGACAAGAGCAAGGTTTCAGGAGTAGCTTTCGGCCATGAGAATGCTTCTCGTTTTGATGGCCGCCTTGGCCTTCGCCTCCTGCACAGGAAATAAGCCTGTCTACCTGCACCATGTGACAGCCCTCAACGCTTTAGAGGCTGATCCCCGGCTTAATGAATTGTTCAAGCACTGGCCGGCCGCTGGTCCTGACGACAACCTAGTTCGTGTGTGGAATTCTTGGCTGGGCAGTCAAAAGACGCCCTTGATTTCAGGTCGCAAGGTTACCTTCGTCTATTATGACTTTTCGCACCAAGCCAGCGAAGTCGACCTCAAAGCCAACTTTCAAAAAGGCGGTCCTGACAAAATGGATCAGTTTCGCCACAGCCCCTTGTTTTACAAAGTCTATAAAATCTACGCTCCCGAAGAGGTGACCTACTCGTTCCTCGTCAACCAGTCTGGAGGTAGCCAAGCCCAGCTCGATCCGTTTAACCCCTTTGTCAGCGGTACCCCCCCGGTGAATGTGATCCCGGATCTGCGCCAAGCACAAACTCGGCTCAACCGTATTGACCCTGCGCTATACCCCCAGCTTCAGGGCATTAGCCTCGAGGTGCTCTTGCCCCCCGATTACCTGCGGAATTTGGCCGCAAGCTACCCGGTTCTCTACCTTGCGCAAGACTCCTCGTCTAACATTCAGGGACCAACCGACAACTGGGGCCAAAGCTTTGCTGATGCCTTTACCGCCAATACACTCAAACCCATGCTTGTTGTCAAAATTCCTTCTCACGAAGTCAACTCGGCAAGCTTTGCTAGCGACCTTTCGGCGTTTGTCAAACCTTGGATCGACGCCCACTACCGCACGCTTGTTGACCCTCCCAATACCATCCTCGCCGGCTGGGGTACCGCTGATCAGCCCGTTCGCCAGGCTGGTCGCACAGATCAAGCTGTTGTGGGCCGAACCTGGGTCTCGGACGAAGGCCCGGGAAGTGTTTCTTTGCTCATCCGTGCCTTGATCACGCTCTTTCCAGGAGCCCAACCATGAGCCACCTTGACCTGGTCGAGTTCCTCGATGCGTCGCCGGTTAGTGTCTACGCCGCCGACAACTTGGTTCAACTGTTCCAAGACCACGGTTGGCGGACCTTAGACCCTGCTCAAGACTGGGTTTTAGAGCCCGGCGGCGGTTACATCCTCCGCTGGGGCCCTGGTTGTGTTGTGGCGTTTACTGCCGGTGAAGCCCCCACGGGTTGGAAGATCGCCGCCGCGCATACCGATTCGCCGGCGTTAAAACTCAAACTCAATGCCCACCAACCCCTTCCTCACGGTTTACACCGCTGGGGTGTCGAAGTCTATGGTGGCCCGTTGCTGGCAACCTGGACAGACCGTACCCTAGGGGTGGCGGGACAAGCCTGGTACAGCGCCGAAACCGGCCCCCGCTCGCGGCGACTGCGTACCGAGGGTCTTGCCGTCATTCCCAACCTCGCCATTCATTACAATCGGGACGCCAACAAAGGAACGGCTTTAGACCCGCAGACGCAACTCAGCGCCCTGGCCGACGTTCCATCTTTTACTCATTGGAAGGATTGGCTTTCGCGGCGTTTATCAGAAGACGCCGAACACTTTTTGGCTGCCGATATCTATTTATACGATACCCAAGGCGCGCACCTCGGGGCTTCGGGACTTTTGCAATCGGGCCGGTTAGACAATCTTGCCGGGTGTCAGGCAGTAGCAGAGGCACTTTTGAACTCAGCGTCCACGTCGCACGGTTGGCGGCTCGCCCTGTTTTTAGATCATGAAGAAATTGGTTCTCGCACGGCCTGGGGTGCCGATTCTGGTCTGCTCCCGCGCCTGTTAGAACGTTTAAATAGAGGGTTAAGTACAACCGATGCATTCCGTCAACAAAACTCGTCCTTTTTGGTCAGTGTCGACGCCGCTCATGGGCTACACCCCAATTTTGCCGACCGGCACGATAGCTCCTACGCACCAGCCCTTGGAGGGGGCCCTGTTCTTAAAGCGTCTGCCCGGCACAGCTATGCTACCACTGCCGAAACCGAAGCCCGCTTTCGTTGGCTGACCCGCGCCTACGAGGGCCCGTGGCAAGACTACATTATGCGCTCCGATTTGGCGCCCGGCAGTACCGTGGGACCGCTTTTGGCAGCCTCTGCCAATCTGAACGCGGTTGATGTGGGTATTCCATTGTGGGCCATGCATTCTGTCCGTGAAACCGCGCACCAGGCCGATCAAAATCATCTCATCGACCTGTTAACCGCCTACTGGCGTTGAAGCGTTAACGCGAGGTTACGGGCCAGACGAACTGCGGCATCGGGCAACGTAATTTGTCGTCCCCAGGATTCCCACAAGCGGCCTTCCTCTTCGACTAAGGCCAGCACCGGGTCTTTTCGAGTAGTGAGTCGTACCAAAAGGGCGCGCATCTGATAGCCTTCTTGCAAAGCAAAGTTGACCGTAGAACGAAGCAAAGAAAGCTCTTGAGTTTGAGTCATCAAAAGGCGGTTTAAGCCGGGAACCAGAAAGATCTCTTCTTCTTTTTTTGCCTGCTCACCCGATAACTCTCGTCGATCCGAAGCTAACAGTTCTTCGTATTGTCCTCGAATCGCACCAACAATATCCGAAATGCGCTTTTGAAAGTTTGCCAAAAAGCCAGCGGCTCGATCATCGGGAATCTTTGGCGAAAGCTGTTTAAATTGGTCGTACTCTTTTTTGTAGAGCTGGACCTCCATCAAAATCGTTTTGACCCGTGAGTCCTTGGCCAACTCAGGGTTTGCATTGAGTCGTGCGGTAACTTCACGGACAATATCTTCTAGGGGTACCGGGGGGGCTCCGCCCGAGGTCGGGGTATTTTCACCACCCGCGTCCCTTTGGGGACGCAACTGACCAAGAGCAAAAAGATACTCGAGACTGTTAACGTAAATCAGCTGACGCAGAACGAGCTCACGTTCTTCAATATCTTGCCCCGTGGGGGTCTGAAACTCCAAACGAGTCAAAAAGCTAAACACGGACTGGATCAACTTACGTTTGTATTCGACAGGACCACCCAAGGTGCAGGTGCGAAGAACCTTGGCCTCGGCGACAAGCCCCTCCTGCTCCAGCTTTAAATACGACTTCAGGCGTGCTGGTGCGGTGAGCTTCTCGCGGATATCGATCCAATCGGCTGTGACTTTCTTGTCCAGAAGATCCATTTTGCCAGTATACAGAACTTTTCAAAAAGTTTTGCCAGGTTTTGGCCCCTATTGACCTGAGAATTTGTGGCGAGGCCCACAAATTTCCCCTATACTCTCACAAAAATGAACTTAATCAGACTTTATGGCAGGCTTACCATCCCCTTGTTGGCCCTGGTCTTATCGGGAGTGCTGTCCTCGTGCGCCAGCCAACCCCCCGTTGACTCTACCCACCCGTTGATCGCCGTGACCGAGGTACGCAACATGACCGGAGACAGTCGTTTGAACGCTCTGATTCCGAACCTTCATAGTGAACTCATGAGCGACCTCTACGCCGAGACTCCCTTTCGCGTGGTTGAGACCAGCCGGTTGGATGAAGTCCTCCAAGAAGGTCAACAGAACTTGTCAACGCTTAAATTGGCAGGTGCGCAGGACATCTTGTTTGTTAATTTGTCTCGGATGACAAACGGGGGAATTTCGACAGGGGACTGGGGTGGAGTTTCAGCCAGTAATGATTCTTGGACAGCGGTCATCGATGCCCGGTTGGTCTCGGTTGAAACGGGGGTGATATTGGCAACGGCACGGGCCAGTGGTCAAGCCTCTCGCGTGGTGGCAACAATTGCTGGTACGACGTTAGGAAGCACCAGCACCACCCAAGATCTGCAGGTTCAGGCCGCTGAAGCCGCTCTGCGCCTGGTGTGCCAACAGCTTGCCGCCGCCGTTAATGCGCCACCACACTAAGGATTCCCGTGGCAAAGATCAACGCGAGCATTCCCCAATACAACACCTGGTTCACCCCACGAAGCCGGTGGCGGCCCATCAGGTCGGCGCGGCGAGCCAAAAGCCCCAGAATCACGGCTGGTCCCGCCAAGACAAGAATTTGAAAAACCATCATTCCTACGGCGAAGTTGATCAAATTGTACGTAAAGAATAAGACCGTCAGGCCAGCGGGGATCGATTCCGCTAAGTACAACGCAAACCAGCGGTGACGCCCCCAGCCCAAAGCTTCGGTAACGCCCCAGCAAGACCCCAACGAAATCACGATTAACGCTATAAACGACGCTGTGATCAGACCGATCCCAAACAAGTAGGGTGCCCAGCTCCCCGCCACGGACGACAGTCCTAGCGACAACAGCCGGGGGTTGTCGAATTGCAGGGCATGGGTGTTGACCCCGATCGTGGCGACCAGAATGGCGACCATGATGACTTCTGAAACAAGAGCCCCCACCGCGGTTTCCACGCGAATAGCCCAAAGGTTCTCGTGCCCCGTTCGCTTTTCGGCAGTAGCCGAGGCCTGGTAAAACAGCATAAACGGCATAATCACCGCCCCGACATTGGCCGCTAACAAAAACAGAAAGCCCGGGGACATATCGAAATAAAACGGAGTGACGGTTAAATGAGGATGAGGGGTCAAAAACGCGGCGGCTATCCACGCTCCGGCAAAAATCACCGAAACCACAAACAACGGCTTTTCGGCCTGTTCATACTTTCGTCGAAACACAATCAGCAGGTGAAGTAAAAAAACAATCGGCACCGACACCCAGGGTGAAACCCCAAAGATTTGAAACCCGATGGCTGCTCCGGTGTATTCGACGATATAACTGACAATGTCGACTACCGCCATCGGAATGGCCGCTAGAACGGCGATGCGCTTGCTAAAGTGTTCGCGGATGAGCTCGCCCAAGCCCTTTCCGGTAACCGCGCCCACTCGGCCAGCCACCTCTTGAATCAAAAACAACGGCACGGTCAAGGCCATCACGAACCAGATGAGTTTGGTTCCGTATTGAGCCCCACTCTGGGCCGCAGTGATGACACTGGCGGCATCCACATCGGCTATCATGACCAGCCAAGCCGGACCCCACACTTTAAGAAGGTTCCATAGCCGAAACTTGGCAGCTTTCTCGACAGCGATGTTCATCACCCACTCCTTGTGTCAAAATAACACCAAAGTGGCCGGGTTGGTCAAGAGTTAATCTTGATTAACTTTAACATTCTGGATATCTGAGTCCTCCAGTGCTATACTGTTGATATCCGAAAGGCCTTGGGGTACAGGATAAGGAGTAAGTCATGGCTCTCAAGCGACGCATTATTTACGCACTGGGCGCATTGAGCCTTTTCGCTTCTTGTTCTTCACCAGTTTCGTCCGTCACCGTCAAAGCAAAACCTACGCTCTACGCCTCGTTGGGTCAGTATAGCTATCAGGTTTCAAGCTACATCACCCCCAGCAAGATTGAATCTTTATTGAATAGCAATTCAGGTTTTTTTGTTTACAACTATCAACCCAGTTCAACGACGTCTGCATCGTCAACAAGTATTGTTCCGCAAGAGTACCTTTTGCGCTTTCCTCTTTTGTCAGTTCCTTTGAACGTGGGAGCTAGTCTTGCGAATCTTAATTTGTCAAATTCCGTTAACGCAACGTTACCGGCTCAAAGCTTTTCGATTCCTAGCATTTCTCAATCCGTATCGGTGACAAATTCCTTCGATGTTAGTGCCGTTCTCCGTAACTCAGTGAACAACGGGTTAAGCCCCCAGTCCGCCCAAACGGTTGAAACCGGCCTGGCCTCTCCTCCCCCAGCTACCATTTCGCTTCCCCTTACGCTGTCAACATTCAGTACGGCCACAGTCGCCACGGGTTCCTTAAATTTAACATTTGGTCCCCTGAGTGGTACCACTGCTAGCTACACCTTCACTCTCACCAGAATCTCGTTAATTAGTAATGGACAAACCCTAAGCACCACAGCTTCCAACGTGAATCTTTTAGTGGGCGGCACGGCAAATTTACCTTTTGCGGCGTCAACGACGCTTCCTAACTCGTTTCAGGTTGTGCTGACCGCTTCTACGTCTGGCGGTACGGCAGGTCATGTCGACACGTTCACGATGCAAGCCGCTCTGTCCAACGACTTTTCGATTTCTTCGGCTAGCGGCGTAAACTTTTCGACAGTGCTACCACTGCCGGCAACAACACTCCCTTTCAATGCCACCAGCAATTTTGTCAGCGCGACTGTTGCGTCGGGAAACGGCCAAATGGTCTTTAGTCCGGGGAATCTTCCCACTGCCTGGTCCGGATTTACTCAAAATACGTCAATTGGGGTTTCGCAAACCGGCGGTCTCAACCTTAACCAGTCAGGGAGTGGCCCCCTCACTCTCGATCTTTCGAATCAAACCGTCTCAGGTAGTACCATCAGTTTAACAGGCAACACTACGATCAATGCTATCAATGCTACCTTATCCGGCCTGAGTGGTCCCGTGCCCATCGCCAACAGTGCCGCTATAAGTATCACCGAGTTTTCTTCTGTGGTAGTTAAAGTCAGTTCTAGCTTTACGCCCAGTGTCGTTATTGATGATAACCTGCAAAGCACTTTATCACCTCAAGACTTTCAAAAATGGCAATGGCTTAATTGGGTCGATTTTACTTCGTTGGGTTACTCTGTATCCTTCACAAGCAATCTCCCTGCAGGAAACGACATGAGTATGACCGTTAACTCACAAGCTTTTGGTGTATCCCAAACTCAAACCATTCCTTCTGGTTCCCCGACAAATCCAGTGACGCTGAACTTTCTTAGTGGAAGTACGACGACCCCTTACCGGTATATTCCTTCGCATAATTATGGCCCCGGAGCTTGGGTTATTGATATGGGTATGAGTCTTCAACCAAAGAGTTGGAATCCCAACACGGGGGAGCTCACACTTTTCAATATTATCCCCGGGACGACCCTTGGGTTTTCTGCGACCATTACTCCTGTAATAACGTGGAGCCAAGCCAACCTCAGCCCGCCTGCCGGAGGTTACAGCGGCAACTTCCCCGCGAGCGGAGGATATAATCTCAGTGTTCTCAGTAAATACCTAGGAACGAATTTTCTTTTTCCACCAATTCCGGCCTACCTGTATTTCAGTGGTCTCCCTACATCATCAATCAACGGAATGTCGTCTCATATCCAGGCGCAATACACCGCCAACGGGATTTTAACCACGACGGATTTACTGGGAACATCTACGACACCGGCCAATGTGGTTATGTTGGCAAGTTCCCCCACCTTTCCGCCAGACGGTGGCACGGTGACCAGTATTCCCACTCCCTCAAGTGCCACTATTACTGACCTGAGCCCTCCATTTAACGCCAAACCGGCGGATTTAACTTTTGGGTATTCTATGAATATGAGCAGTGTGACCATCACCTATGCCGAGGCGACAGCTCCAGGTGCTCAGAATCTAGAGGCGGATCTTGTGGTTCCCCTACCCATGCAGTTTATTATCCCCGCGAGCGGTGCCAGCCTTAACTTTAACAGCGGGACGTCTGACTTTTTTGGCCGCACTGGCCCCACAAGCAACACCGTCAACAATCTGCTTGGCCAGCTGACTTCGGTGACGGTATCCCTCAACCTAGACAACACGACTGGACTAACAGGTTCTGCCGTGTTTTCGGACAGCTCCGGCTTTTCAAAAACCTTGACGCTAGCGACCGGGCCGACCAGCATTCAGTTTCAGCTCACCGCTGCGGACATCTCTCATATCATCAATACAATTCCCTTTGCCCCTTCACTTCAAGTGACCCTGAATCCCAGTGGAGCCGCCGAGACCGTAACACTGCCGGCTAATGGGATTTCGGGTACCGCTTCTGTGACAGCAGTGGCCGATATCAATCAGACTTACAACTTTTAAGGGGCCAGCTATGAAAATCTTTCCGCTAGTAGTTGCCTTCTTTCTCGGTTTATTTCTGAGTTCATCGCTTTGGGCAGAGTGGCCTGACAGAGTAGTGGAATTAGATGTTCATAGTGAAGCTGGGATCAGTAACAACTACTTCCCAATTTCTGCGTTCTTTAATAATCCCTTGGTGGTCGACTTCAATGCGATGGCGCAAACCCTAAATCCAGAGGGGTTTACCGTATCGACGTTAGCTAATAGCCAGGTTAGATTATCAATTACTCCCACCAATGACCTTCAATTTGGACTTTTTGGCGGGGCAGAAATCTATGGTCTGGCCACAATTCCTGAGGCAATTTTATCATTCCTCGCCAACGGAACCGGACCGAATGGCTCAACATCTTCAGCCGGTTGGACTCCACAAAATTTTAAAGGGGACGTTTTTTTTGATTTCGGGCTCAATGCTGGCTTAAAGTGGAAAAAATGGCACTTCAGTTTAAGTCCGACATATTTTGTTCCTTTACTACACATCGATGCTATTAACGTTTCCTACTCCTTGTCCACCTCATCGTCAGGAACGACAGCTATAACACAAGCCACCATTCCCGTTTACAGCGTCGTCGGACTCCCTAACTCTACCTCCTCGACCATCGGGCCTCCTCAAATCTCAGGGGGCTTTGATCTCACGGCAGAAGCCGATTATGCGTTCTACCCTTGGTTAACCGTGGGGGGAAGGTTAGTTAACCTCCCCTTAGTTCCGGCACAAATGACACAGGGCTCGATCTTACAAGCCACCGAAACCGTAACAACCGTAGACCCGTCGACCAACTCGGGGAATCCCTTTAAAACCACCTCGACAAGCTCCTGGACCCAAACCCTGGGGACGATCAGTGTGATTCGCCCGTTTGAAGCACGGGCCGTGGTTTCGTTGTACCCGTTCAGTGACCCCTGGTTGTCCTTCACCCCCAGTCTTGGTGTAGGGGTTTGGAACGGCGTTTACCTCAACGGCGGCCTCAAAATGGTCATAGACGGACGCCATTGGGCCCACCTGAGTTTTAACTCCGACTACCAGTACGGCTTATGGAGCCAGATGGTAGGGCTGGGCCTCAATGTTCGTCTGTTTGAAGTGGATTTAGCGGTGGGAGGCACCTCTACCGACTTTGTCCAAAGCTTCACGGACGGCGTCATGGCCGCCGTTGACGTGAAGCTAGGCTTTTAACGAAAGCTCGTCTCTATTTTGGGTTATTTACGGTTGCACCGCTTTGAGAACCGCCGACTCGAAGGTGCGGCTTACCCGCCCATAGAGCTTAAAGTCACCGTAGTCATCCCAAAGTGCCATCGAGATTCCATCGGCCCGGGCAAGCTGAGTCACCTGGGTATACCAAGCGATGCGCGAGGTCGGGTCGGTACTCATCCCATTGTACTGGTGGGTCACACCGTATTCCCCCATATACAAGGGAACGTTGTTTTGCTTACCCCACGCGGCGGCAATATCCAGCTGTGCTTTCATCGAAGCAATGTCACTCGACGACCCCCAGGTTCCTGACGACTGCCCGGCAAACGACCAGGGGTTGTAGTTGTGGAACGTGGCGATCAGGTACGGACCACCGGCGGCTGAATCAACCGGTAACGAGAAGGTTCCGCCCACCAACGATGATAGGGAATTCCATTGATTTGCCCCCACAATCACCACACGAGTGGGGTCGTATTTGCGAATGATATTCAAAATATCCTGGTTGAGCACTTTTAAGTCGGCATTCGTCATGCCGCCGGTTGAACTACCCGCAGGGGGCTGAGGTTCGTTTAAAATCTCAAAGACGAGCTGAGGCGGCCAACCAGCAAAATGCTGGGCAATCTGTGTCCACAGAGCTTCGAAGCGGGGTAGCTGAGCGGTCATCGCCGAACCCGTCAGGGTGCGGATCCAGTTCTCGTGGTGAGCATTGATCACAACAGTTAAACCCGCATCAATGCCCCAGCCAGCAACCTGATCGACCCGAGCCAAAAACGCTGGGTTGATCGAATAGGGGCTGGTGGCGCTTAAGCGGTCCGAGGGGTTCGACGCCATGCCCCAAGTAATGGGAACACGCACAGAGCTGAACCCCAGGTTCTTATAGTCGTCAAAGAAGGTCTTTTGGGCCACCACTCCGTTGGTCCACGAGCCCTCGTCGCCCGGCCAAGCGTCTAAGTCGTTGCCGAGGTTGATTCCGGTTCCCAACCAGGAGTTCACCTGAGCCGCCGATGGCACGGTGGTATTCACGGTAACCGTATAGGTTGACCCATCAGACACCTTATAGGTCACCGGCGATGAAAAGTCCTGAGCCCCGCTGGGTGACACGGTGAGACCGGCCGCCGTGGTAATTGAAGGGGTCAGGCTGGTGACACTGGTACCGGGGGGCAGGTACAGGGTCACGGCATGGGTGAAGCGGTTTACTACCGCCCGATAGTTAACACTCTGCACATTCACCGAAAAGCTGACAAGGCTTTCGGGAAGTGGACTAGCCCCCGTCACAGGGACATACGAGTCCGCCACAGAGTGAGACGAGGCTGTCACCGTCGAACAGGCGGTAACCAGCCAAACCAATGATAACGCCAACAAGATATGTTTCATAAAAGGATTGTAAATCGATTTCCTAAAGTTGACCAGCAGAATTTTTTCTAATCGTTGAGGCCCTTGCCGGCCAAAATCCGCTCGCGGTGCTTCTCGATGCGGGCAAGCCTGGTCTTGGCTTGCTTAGGTTCGCCAAAGTGCAACAAGTACGCCCGTTGACGCCCGGGGGTCAGGGCATGAAAGGCCTCGACAAACGCAGGGTCCGAATCCCATTGGTCTTGCAACTCGTCAGGAACAGGAAAGTCAGCCGTGGGTTTAAAGGCGACCTTTTGCCCCGACCTTTCGACGGCAACGGCTTCACGAAGGTAAGCTTTGAGCACTTCTTGCCGCGAAGCGATCTCGTCAAGGCTAGTGAACCGAATTTGACGGCTAGCCTGAACATTCTCGGTTTGAATGATCAGCAGGTTCTCAGGATCTTGCATCAAGGCCCCTTTAAAAAACAGCAAGGCACAGTACTCTTTAAAGCCGTGAATCAAAACTATATTTCGGTCGTTGAGCGTGTAACAAGGTTGGCCCCATTTAATAGTCTCGTCCAGGCCGCTCGACAGTGCGAGTTGGCGCAACAGGGCAAACTCGGCTGTCCAACGGCCGGCTTGCTCGATCAAAGCTTCGACAGCGGGATTCATAGCCCCTCCTGAGGCGTTATTATAGCCTCGGCCGCCGGTAAAAAGATACGGACCAACGTTCCCTGGCCCTGCTGAGATTGCACAAAAATAAAGCCGTGATGCTGAGTCAGAATCGAGTAGCTGGTCGCTAAGCCCAAACCCTGTGCCTGTGGTTTTGTCGTGAAAAACGGGTCAAAGATCCGTGGTAAATGCTCGGGGGCAATTCCCACTCCCTGATCGTAAAACTCAAGCTCAACGTAGCGCCCTGGAGGGACTTTGTCGCCCTCGGAGGCATCGACCACCCTATTGTGGGCACGAAGTGTCAAAACACCGCCCTGGGGCATAGCTTGCCTGGCGTTAAGAACAACGTTCTCGATAACCTGAGAGATCCGCGCTGTATCGATAAGGCAGGCGGCCAGCCCCTCGTCAACATCGTAAGACACCTGGACATGCGAGCCGCTGAGAGCCAACTCAACTGTTTCACTCACCAGCGGAAACAGAGGCGACAGCCGAATCTCGGTATTTTGCCTTTTGGCAAAGGTCAGCAACTGCCCGGTGAGTTTACGGGCACGGTCAATGGCCTGCTTGGCTTTACTCAAGTATTTGGTGACGTTCTCGTCTGTACTTAACATACCGGCAATATCAATAAACCCAAAAACTCCTGCCATCAGGTTATTAAAATCGTGGGCTATACCGGCGGCCAAGGTACCTATGGATTCTAGGCGCTGAGAGTTGATCAAACGCTCTTCCCACACCGTACACTCGGTAACATCGGTGGCTGTCAAAACGAAGGCTGGACCGGAATGCTCATCTTGCCGCACTAGGCCCGCGCTAAAAAACAACACCAAGGGTGCCTCGTTCCTGGTAAAGGTAAGAGTCCCCGACCACGGCCGCCCCTCGGCTAAAGTCTGCCACAACTGCTCGACCAAATGAGGTTCACGAGCATGAGTCAAGAAGCTCCACTCTTGTCCCTCGACAAGGTTACTGTCAAACAAGGCTAGGGCTGACGGGTTGGCATACACCAGTTGGTGTTGTGGGTTAAGGATAAGAACCGCTTGCCCCGCTTGCTCGACAGCGGCGGCTAACCGACGGGCTTCGGCCTCGGCTTTTTTCCTTTCGGTAATATCTTCGTAGGCAATGAGCACGCCCTTTTGTAAAAAAGGTGCCGCATTAACAATGATCCAGGCCAGATCGTCTTGGCCGCGATAGACTCCCATTTCAACGTTTTGAACAGGCCGCTGTTCCCTTAACGCGATTATGCTAGGGTATTCGTCAGGAAGCATCAGCGAGCCGTCGGGGTGAATGATCTTCCAGTCCGTTCCTCCGATACTTCGTTGTCGGTGAGCTTCGGACGTCACACCAAGAATTCGCTCCGCCGAGGGGTTAGAATAGATTATTTTACCGTCGATATCGGTGATCGTGATACCAACCGGCATCGTTTCGAACATTTGGTAGAAATTCGCTTCGCTCGTAGATAAGTGGTCGCTTAGCCAATACCTTTGCGACAGGTCGCGGATAATCATGCTGGTAAAAACTTGGCCCTCTAGCCCTTTAAAGAGTGAGGAGGAGACTTCACCTTCAAAACGACTGCCATCTTTGCGTAAAAACGTTAACTGCCCTACCACACGGCCACTTTTACGGCGGCGTTCTAACAGTAGGGGCAAGCGAGGGTCAGACTGCTCAACCAACAAGCCCCGCCCCCCTTCACGAATTTCTTTTTCAGAATAGCCAAACATCCGGCACGCCGCCGGGTTGGCACTGATAATCCGACCATCGGGAATGGTAGTTAAAACGGCATCAACGGCCGAATTAATCAGCAAGGTGCCTTGGGGGAGTTCATTTACACTGCTCAACGCCTCATCACCATTCATATCACTACTCTACATCAAAATTTTTTTGTACCGAATTTAAAGTGCTGAATATAGCTTTCAGCAAGGGTTGTAACCTCTGTCTAGGAGGCCGCCATGACAGACATTCAAAACCCCTCACAGCTACAGCAGTGGGAAGCCCAAATTAACCAGCACCTACGGCAAAGTCTGGGCGTGACCATGGGGACTCTGGCACTGGTTTCGCTCACCCTTTGCTTTTGGCCCAGCTATTCCTTGTTAAGTCTAATGCTTTTGGGTGGTGTTTTCTTGGGAAAAATCGCCAAAGACCTCAAAATCGTGCTGAAGTACGGCCCTTTCATAAAAACCTTGCTCCAAGGCCCACTCCCCCTTCCTCTAAAACACTTTGTAGAAGAGACCCTGCTAAAAAAGACCGCTGTGGTATTGGTCACCAGCGTTTGGGGTACGGCGGCCGTGTTGCTCTGCCTGGTGAGGTAAGCGCGAAGAGCAGAAGAACGCGAGGAATTATGTCCTTAAAAAGTCCGCTTTGTGCTTGACTGCTTGCTTCTCACGGTGAAGTAAGTTAAAATCTAATTTGTATTCATTTAATTATTATTTAATCTAAAGGAGATATTTTTGAAAAAAGCTAAGTTTATTCCCACTTTGTTGGGGGCTATGGGACTTTTTGTCCTTGTTCTGTCGGGGTGTAACACCCCTGTAAGTTCAACCCCCTCTTCAGCGCCGTCAAACTCGGGCAAATTAACCATCAGCCTCGGCGCCAACACGGCACGTAGCTTGGTTCCTACGGTCGACATGAATGTCACGACCTATAACCTTACCGGCACCGGTCCTTCGGGAGCGAACATGACCGCCAACAACGTGAGTGGGAACTATGTCGCCACCCTAGCTGTGGGCGCCTGGAAGATTGTTGCCACTGGTCTGAATGCTGCAGGAACCTCGATTGTTAGCGGTACAGTCAACGTTACGGTTGTGGCTAATACCAACACCCCCGCCAGCATTGTCTGTACCCCGATTGCCGGGCCTGGCACGTTGAATTTGTCACTTAACTGGCCTACCGGGCTTTTGACGACCCCCTCGGTGGTGGCCACCTTGACGCCAACGGGAGGAAGTACTCAAAACCTCACCTTTACCGTGGCGGGAACGACCGCTACCTATAATTCAACAACCTTGACCAATGGCTATTACACCCTGTCCCTACAACTCGAAGACACGTCGGTGACCCCCGCAAAGGTTTGGTGGGGAGATACCGAGACCGTCGAGATTATAGCTAGCCAACCCACGACCGGCTCGTGGACACTGACCAATGCTGTTCTGACCGGTACCGTTCCAGCAGGTCCTGTCACGGGCGTGACCCTGAATAAGGGTAGCACAACCTTAGCGGTAAATGGGACTGAGCAATTATTCGATACAATTCTGCCTGCCAATGCCGCCGACCAAAAAGTGACCTGGAGCACATCCGCCGCCACGGTTGCCACAGTCTCGGCAACCGGTCTGGTTACAGGTGTCAGTGCCGGTAGTGCCACCATCACCGTCACCACCGACGACGGAGCCAAAACTGCCAGTTGTGCCGTCACGGTAACAGCAACCCCAGTTTCGGTCACAGGACTAACGGTGGCCCCAACAACTGCGAGCGTTGGGGTTGGTTCGACTCAACAATTAACCGCGACTATTGCCCCTGCTAATGCTACCAATCAGAATGTGACGTGGTCGAGCGATACTCCCACAGTTGCCACCGTTTCGAGCTCAGGGCTCGTTACCGCCGTGGCCGCTGGAACAGCCAATATTAAGGCCACCTCAACAGATGGGTCGTTTACCGGCACCTGTGCCGTGACAGTTTACCCCCTAACCTCAACCGGAGGGGTCAATCTGTCGCTTTCGAGCAACACACAAACCCCTTTAACAGTGACCCTGTCGGGCTATACGAACTGTTTAAAACAAGGGGCGTCGATGACGGTCATTGCGAGCACCAGTGTTCCCTACATGTCTAATACGCCAACGTATGTCTGGTCGCTTAATGGAACTGTTGTCCCCAACCAGGCCTCCTCTACCCTCACTCTAGGCTCAACCCTAACGTCAGGAATGTATTGGTTGAGTGCCGTCGCTACAGCTACCTCCTCCACCGGGGGAGCCACTACCAGCGGTTCAGCGACCGTTCAGTTTTCGGTGAGTGCGACACCCACTACACAAATTGTTCAAACGGTGGCCGGTCAAAACTTTACGGCCGCCTTAAAGTCGGATGGAACGCTCTGGCTCATGGGGTACGTACCCGGCATTAACGCCCTCAAACCTATTGAAATCCTTTCGAATGTTCAGTCGGTGTCAAGTTTCTGGAATTACACTGGCCCATATTCATCGACAATCGGTTTGTTAGCAGTAAAAACCGATGCTTCCCTGTGGTCATTCTTCTACGGTAATGCTACGCAGATAATGACGGGGGTCCAAGCTGTGGCTTCGGGTAGTGACGGCCATACCTTGATTCTTAAAGCGGACGGCTCGGTGTGGGCCATGGGTAACAACACATGGGGTCAAATAGGTGATGGTAGCACAACAGCACGCACCACGCCTGTTCAGGTTCTTACCGGTGCCATTGCGGTCACTGCCGGCGTAGGGACCTCGTTTGCCATCAAAGCCGATCACTCTTTGTACGCCTGGGGGTATAACGGTTCCGGCCAATTAGGGGTTTCAGGCTCCTATTCGGTACCAGCAGCGGTGCTCACCAATGTTGCCGCCGTTTCGGCTTCACAAAGCGCCAACTACAACTTTTCTCCTCAGGGCTTTACGCTGGCCTTACTCACCAATGGCAACCTGATGGCCTTTGGCTACAATGCTCAGGGCCAGTTGGGTAACGGAACAACTACCAGTGCCACAACGCCAATCTTAACGGCAACTAACGTTATCGCAATGGCTGCCGGCAACAACTTTTCGGCGATTGTCAAAAACGACGGAACACTTTGGACCTGCGGAGACAATACCAACGGGGAGCTAGGCCTGGGGACCAGTGATACCACTGTTCATTCAAGCTTTCAACAAGTCGCCACCGGTGTTACGAATGTTTCTGCCTTCACTCAACTCGCCGTTCTCAAGAACGATTACAGCCTGTGGACTTGCGGTACCAATACCAGTGGCGAGCTTGGAATCGGAGCCTCGGACACCAATCCGCACCCGACCCTGCAACAAGCCTACCTACCATAAGATGAATTGCTAACGAATCCCCTCCTTTCGTCCAAGACAGGAGGGGATTTTTTTAACAAAAAGAATTTGACGGATGTTAGAGAATGGACAATAATGAGTGGGGAAAAAAGGAATTTTTATGGGAATGTTTAACCCTATTTTTATACAATCAATAGACTTCAAAAGCCACCCTATCCTTCTATGCAAATCTAAACTCAAAGTTCATTACTATACTGTGCTTGAATACACAGTTCAACTATTTGCGAACAACGATGAATATACGAATGCTAGGCTTAACCAATATCAAACAAATATAGTCGGAAATACAAAAATACCCACATTAAATAGCAAAAAAATCAAAAGACTGACTAAATCGTTAGTTAACAACCGAATCAAACCCTGGAGAAAAGCCTACAGGT
The DNA here is from genome assembly GCA_027451945.1 of Spirochaetales bacterium. Lineage (GTDB taxonomy): Bacteria > Spirochaetota > Spirochaetia > JABEVK01 > JABEVK01 > JABEVK01. The sequence continues at coordinate 1,409 of DAIDHT010000034.1, read as the reverse complement.
ACTGGTTAGTTTGTGATATTGCTACAATTCTTTTTAATGAATCTAGAGTTATCCAAGCCACAACATACCTCAAAGATTACTTAAGTAAACGCCAATCATTAGTTGTAGATATTCTTCTCAAGATTCTATTTAACGATCCTCCCCCCCCCTACACAGAAACATTTAATCTCCAGTTAGCTAAACAATTTCGAAGTAATAGAATCTTTAGTTCAAAACCGGAAATTCGTTATATTGTAACAGCAAATGTTAGTGCAGGTAAATCGACTCTAATCAATGCTTTGGTTGGAAAACCAGTAACAAGAACATCCCAAGAAATCTGCACCGGTAATCTTTGCTACATCTATAATAAACCATTCGAAGATGATCGGATCCACTTATCTGGATCTCCACCAAACCTCAATGCGAACCCCGAACATCTAACAAATTTAGATCAATCTAAAGTGAATAGCATTGCTTTACACTTCAAGATATCTCAAGCAAACACAGAAAACCGAATTTGTATAATAGATACGCCAGGTGTAAATTCTGCAATACACAAAAACCACAGAGAGATCACACGGCAACGAATTAAACAAAACGATTACAATAAACTTATCTATGTTCTAAATGCGAACCGACTAGGAACAGATGAAGAAAAAGATCATTTGCTATGGGTATCAAAAAATGTCGAGAAAACAAAAGTATTATTTGTCCTAAATAAACTAGATGACTTTAAAAAAATAGATGATTCAGTCATAGAAAGTATAACCAAGGTAAAGAACGATTTGCTTGCTCTGGGATACAAAAACCCTGAAATTTTTCCAATTTCGTCCTATTTTGCATATCTTATTAAACGCAATGAATCAGATATACCAATGCCCGAAGACGAATTGGATTCATTTAATCTTTATGTCAAAAAATTCAGTAAAGATGGTTATGACTTATCGATATACTCAACTGATAAACATCCTAAAGAAAATGAATCTGAGAACTTTAGGATGAAAATAAGATCTGGACTATATAGCTTAGAAAAAGCACTATTCAAAGGAGCTCGCTTATGAAAAAAATCTCAATAACCTACAACCCTTACAAACTTGAAACTGCAATTAAAATAGACGGGAAGGCGCCTGCACAAAACAGCAAAATCTCTGAAAAATCCGTCAATGGTACACGCTTACAGGAATGGATTGAGGAGCTTCCTCGTATTCTCATCGAAGAATATAATGATATTGTCTTTGAAGTGATTTTTCACGGAATTCAACTTGACTACGACGACCTCGTTGCTGTTTTTGTTATCACCGGTGATAAAGTTCCGGAAATCATCGGTTTCCGAGTTCCGCTTTTGACATGAAAAGGGCGGCCCTTTATGGTGTTGTTATTCAGGCAATACCAAAAGGAAAAACCGCCCTATGAGTCAAAAGGAGTATAGG
>DAIDHT010000033.1:0-77940 GCA_027451945.1 Spirochaetales bacterium | reverse complement strand
CTGAAAGATGAAACCGATGACTTGGTGGCGTAGTCGGGTGAGCTCGCGGTCTTTGAGTTGCGAGACGGGCTGGCCGTCCAGGAGGATTTCGCCAGCCGAGGGGGTGTCGATGAGGCCGATCATGTTGAGGATGGTTGTTTTTCCCGAGCCAGAGGCGCCGGCGATCGAAATGAAGTCACCCTTTTCTATCGAAAAGCTCACCCCTTTGACGGCTTCGACAGTGACTTTGCCTAGGGCGTAGTTTTTCTTGACATCACTCAAATCCACAATTCCCACAATTCCCTCCTTGGCGAGAACTTTCTCGCTTTGCGCAGTGTCTACTATGCTGAACTCCAGCAAAAAGGAAAAGCCCCCGACAAAAAGGAAAAGTCACTGCCGACAAGCGAGAAACTTGAAAACATTACAAATATTTAATCTTTAGGGAAAGGAAACAGAATCTTTTCGGTTTAAAAACGGTTGATTCAATTTGACACAATGCTGGGGCTTTTAGGAAAGTGGTGGGAAAAAACGACTCACTTTAAAATACTTGCTCAGCTCGACAAGGCAAGACAAAGCCGACAAAAACTGTTTGACGATATTCTGACTTATTGTATATTCAAAAAGGGTTTAGGCGACTAGTTGTGAAACCCAAAATCGATCACTTGGAGGTCAGGAGTGTCAGAGAAGAACCCTCCCGAAAACGTTCCGACGGCCCAGGCCGACGCTTCCGAGACGGTGCTTTCCTCGGCGGAGCCTCTCGAAATGAATGCCCAGCTCGAGGCCCTTCGCGTCGAACTTGACACCGCTCGTACAGAAATCCAAACCGCTCGCGCCGAGTTGGAAGCCGTTCAAAAAGAGCTCGCCGATAACAAGGACCAGCTTTTGCGAAAGGCCGCTGATTTTGACAATTATCGCAAGCGGACAATGAAAGAAAAAGAAGAGCTGAGACAGTTTGCCAATGGAGATTTGTTGGCTGATCTGGTTCAGGTTTTGGATGACTTTGAGCGCGCCATTAAGTCGTCCGAGCAGGCCAAAGACTATGATGCTCTCCACACTGGAATTGTTATGATCGAGAGCCAGTTCGCACAAATGCTAGAACGAAAATACCACTTAAAGCGGTTCGAATCGGTAGGCGCCCCGTTTGATCCACAACTTCATGAAGCAATTAGTGTCGCCGGCCCACAGAGTGGCGAAACGGTGGTTGTTGAAGAATATCAGCGCGGCTATCAGTTGCATGACCGTGTACTACGAACAGCGAAAGTTCGGGTGGGCTCTAACCCCTCCGAGACGTCCTCTGACACCGAAAAAGAAACCTCAGAAAGCTAAAACAGCGAAAAGGAAAGGAGCAAATTATGGGTAGAATCATTGGCATTGACTTGGGAACGACAAACTCTTGCGTGGCGGTAATGGAGGGCGGACAACCTGTTGTTATCGCTAACTCGGAGGGGATGCGAACCACCCCTTCGATTGTTGGTTACACAAATAAGGATGAGCGTTTGGTGGGCCAGCCGGCTAAAAACCAGATGATTACCAACCCCATGGCCACGATCTATTCGATCAAACGTTTTATGGGCCGACGTTTTACCGAAGTTGGCGAAGAAATGAAAATGGTTCCCTATAAAGTCAGCGAGGGGCCCAATGGCGATGTGCGCGTAGAAATTAACTCGCAGAAACTCTCGCCCCCCGAGATCTCGGCCGCCGTTCTTCAAAAGATGAAAAAAACGGCAGAGGATTACCTCGGCGAGTCCATTACTGAAGCCGTGATCACGGTCCCCGCTTATTTTAATGATGCCCAGCGCCAAGCCACCAAAGACGCCGGTCGAATCGCGGGGTTGGAAGTAAAACGCATTGTGAACGAACCCACTGCAGCGGCCCTTGCCTACGGTTTTGGTAAAAATCATAAAGATCAAAAGATTGCAGTTTACGACTTGGGTGGTGGTACGTTTGATATTTCGATTCTTGAGCTTGGCGATGGCGTTTTTGAAGTCAAGTCTACCAATGGTGACACCCACCTGGGTGGGGATAACTTTGACCAACGAATCATCGACTGGTTGGTGCAAAGCTTTAAAAATGATAACAATATCGACCTTTCGAAAGACCCCATGGCCCTTCAGCGCCTAAAAGATGCCGCTGAAACCGCCAAAAAAGAGCTATCGTCAACCCAGACCAGCAACATCAACCTGCCTTTTATCACGGCTGATTCCACTGGCCCGAAGCACTTGCAGTATGCCTTGACCCGCGCCAAATTTGAGCAATTGTGCGATGACTTGTTCGAAAAGACAAAGACCCCATGTATTCAGGCTCTCAAGGACGCTGGTTTGACAGCTGCGGAAATCGACGAAGTCGTCTTGGTTGGCGGTTCCACTCGTATTCCCAAGGTTCAGGACATTGTCAAAGCACTGTTCGGTAAGGAGCCCAACAAGGGTGTTAACCCCGATGAAGTTGTGGCGGTAGGAGCCGCGATTCAAGGCGGCATTCTCGGTGGCGACGTTAAGGACGTTCTGTTGTTGGACGTAACTCCTCTCTCGCTGGGAATTGAAACTCTGGGTGGTGTTTTTACCAAGTTGATTGATCGCAATACCACCATCCCGACCCGAAAGAGCCAGGTTTTCTCGACAGCGGCCGATAACCAAAACGCAGTTTCGATCCATGTTCTGCAGGGTGAACGCGAAATGGCCTCGCAAAACCGCACTTTGGGACGCTTTGACTTAACCGATATCCCCCCGGCTCCTCGTGGAGTCCCGCAGATTGAAGTTACTTTTGATATTGACGCCAACGGCATTGTTCACGTTTCAGCCAAGGATCTTGGAACTGGAAAAGAGCAAAAGATTCGTATTGAGTCTAGTTCGGGCTTGAACGAAGAAGAAATCAAGAAAATGGTCCGAGAAGCGGAATCGCACGCTGCCGAAGACAAAGCCTTCCGAGAAACTGCCGAAGTTCGCAATGAGTCCGAGAATACTATCTACAGCCTTGAAAAGGCGATAAAAGACGCGGGCGATAAGGTCGATCAGTCCGAAAAAGAAAAGGTCCAAGCCGCAATTTCTGACTTAAAGAAGGCTCTGGAAAGTGCTGATGTCGAGCAGATGAAAAGCAAGCTCGAGGCTTTAAAATCGGCCAGCCATAAATTGTCCGAAGAACTCTACAAGGCACAAGCGGCAGGCGCCCAAGGCGCTGGGCCACAAGGGCCCGCCGGATCGGGTGCTCAAGGCAACGCCGGTTCAGGATCGACTAGTAAAACCACCGCTGAAGACGCGGATTATGAGGTCGTTGACGACGACGAGAAGAAATAGTAGTAAGGTTCGGGTCCCTTCGGGGACCCCGTATTAGTTCTTTCCGGAGAGTGACTGTGGCAAAACGTGACTATTATGAAGTCTTAGGGGTAGCGAAAGGCGCCACGCAAGACGAAATCAAAAAAGCCTATCGAAAGTTGGCCATTCAGTTCCATCCGGATAAGAACCCCGGTGACAAGGCCGCTGAAGAAAAATTTAAAGAGGCTACCGAAGCCTACGAAGTGCTTTCTGATACCGAGAAGCGCGCCCGCTACGACCAGTTCGGCTTTGCTGGTGTGGACCCGTCAGCTGGGGGTGGTGGCGGTGGCTTTGGATCGGCCGCCTTTCGTGATTTCGAAGATTTATTTGGTGGCTTCGGCGATATTTTTGGCTCATTTTTTGGTTCCCGAGGGGGGAGTAGCGGTTCGAATCGGGGAAATGACCTGCGCTACGACCTAGAAATCGACTTTAAAGAAGCTGTCTTTGGGACAAAAACCGAAATCACCTACAACCGGAATGCCCCTTGCAGTGTTTGTAATGGCTCGGGCGGCGAAGCGGGCTCGCGGAGTAAAGTGTGTCCGACCTGTCAGGGGTCGGGTCAGGTGCGCCGTTCAAGTGGTTTCTTTTCTATTGCCCAGCCGTGTCCCACCTGCGGCGGTGAAGGGCATATTATCGAGAAGCCTTGCCGCACTTGCCGAGGTTCTGGACTCGAAAAACAGCAGGTTAAACGTTCCATTGAAGTTCCCGCGGGTATTGAACAAGGAAAAAAGATCCGGATTACCGGACTTGGCGAAGCTGCTCCCAACGGTGGTCAAGCGGGGGATCTTTACGTGGCCATTCATGTTCGTGAGCATGACTCCTTTGAGCGGAACGGCAACGATTTGTACTGCATGATTCCCGTGACCATTGTTCAAGCGGCGTTGGGTACCGAAGTCAATGTCACAACTCTGGACGATAAGAAGATTAAGCTCAAGGTTCCTGCGGGCACACAAAACGGCAAGATGTTCCGTATCAAGGACGCAGGTGTTCCTTACCTGCATATGAATGGAAAACGAGGGGATCTTTACATAAAGATCCATGTTGAAGTTCCGACGGGGTTAAGTGGAAAGTCCAAAGAGCTACTTTCGCTGTTGGGTGAGCAGATCGGAGAGAACCTTGAACCTAAGCCGATTCGCTTGTCGCAAATCTCCTAGCGAGATTGCTTAAGTAGGCCTCCGCCGGGAGCGGTTACAACTTCCCCAGAAGCGTTACAAACGGTGATGGCGGGTTACTCAAGGGGCTGGAGTAGGGCTAAAACCACCACATGCCCAGCTTAAGGTAACCTGCCGACCCCAAGGCGTTCCATAAAAGGTCGCCCCACATAACGACGAGGGGGAGGACAAAAACTCCCAGTGTTAAGAGCAATTTTGTTCGACTTTTCATGGTTTGAGAATACCGCTTAGCTTTTACGCCGTCAATTGAGCATTCAATTGAGCCGTCCATTGCGACGGGAAAAATCGGCGGAACAGCAGAAAATTTGACGCCGCAAAGATTCCGCATCATAATAAAGTTCATGTCCAAAACATCTCGCTGGCCCACCTTAGGCGAATTGTTTGAGAAATCCGCACAGGCATTTCCTGACAAGCCTTTTTTATCCACCTACGTGGGGTCCGATAAAAAAACACTCTCCTATAAACAGGCGCGAGTTCAGAGTCGCCGTTGGGCCACACTTTTTATCAGTTTGGGCATCAGGCCAGGCCAATCTGTTGCCTTGCGAGGCAAAAACTCACCCTCGTGGGTTTTAGCGTTTTTAGGTTGTGTGCAGGCCGGGGCTGTGGTTGTCCCCCTGGATGCACAAATCTCAGATGCTGATGCGGTCAAGCTTTCGGTTGCTGGCGAATGTCGGCTTTTTGTGCATGACTCGGAGTCTAGTGGTGTCGTACCGTTGTTAGAGGGAATCCCTGCGGTTAGTTTTGATACCGAGCTTCCACAAGAGCAAGAAATTGAGGTTGCCACCGAGGCACATGAGACCGCCGCGATTTTGTTTACGAGTGGTACGACAGGGCACCCCAAAGGGGTGATGTTGACCCACGAGAACTTTACGAGTGATTGTTTGCTAGCTCAGCAGCTCCTTAGTATTTCGACGGACGATGTGTTTTATGCGCTTTTGCCGCTTCACCACGCGTATACCCTTCTTGCTGTCTTTTTAGAAGCTGTTTCGGTGGGAGCATCGTTATTGTTTGCCGAAAAGTTAGCCGTCAGTGCTGTTTTGAGTGACCTCAAGCGGGGCGGGGTAACCATGTTCTTGGCCGTACCGCTTTTGTTCAACAAACTTTTGGATGGATTACTCCAAGCGGTAAAGAAAAAAGGGTTTTTTGTTTGGTTGTCTCTTCGTGCCTTAATGAAATTGTCGGGAATGGTCAAAAAGACCATAGGGCATAATCCCGGGCGAAAATGGTTTCGTTCGGTTCTTGAGCAAGCAGGGCTCGCTTCCCTACGCGTCTGCATCTCGGGCGGAGGCCCATTGGCGCCTCAGGTGTTTCGGCGTTTGAACGAACTGGGTCTAGATTTTGTTCAAGGCTATGGACTTACAGAAACTTCGCCGATTCTTGCCTTAAACCCCGTTGTCAAATACAAGGAAACCTCAGTGGGACGGATTCTGCCTGGCGTTGAGGCTCGGTTGCGCAACATGGATGCCCAGGGACAGGGGGAACTTGTCGTAAAAGGCCCTATGGTTATGAAAGGCTACTTCCGCGACCCAGAAGCCACGGCCGAAGTTCTTCAGGACGGGTGGTTAAGGACAGGTGATGTTGGCCGCCTCGACGACGATAATTACCTCTACCTAACGGGACGGGTCAAATCACTCATCGTGTCGGAGGGAGGTAAAAATGTTTACCCCGAAGAAATCGAATATGCCTTTCAAATACACGCTGAAATTGAACAGATTTTAGTTCGTGGCTGGCTAAAAAACGCTGAAAAGCGTACAGAGGGTATCGAAGCCCTTATTTATCCTAACCCTGAAAGTGTCCGTTTGTGGGCGCAAGGCAAAAACGCCGACGAAGCCCAGACGGCAATTCACGAGGCTGTCAGTAGTATTGTTGCACAGGTCAACCGCACGTTGTTGCCCTACCAAAAAATTGATCGCTTTACCCTGTTAGAAACACCGCTCGAAATGACCACAACGCGTAAGGTGCGTCGCCTAGCGACTGATTCTCAACCGTAACCGGTTAGGCCCCCATTCCCTCCGAGCCTCGGTAACGCTTCACAAGGCTTCGCTGACGTTTTGCCTGAAGCCGTTTTTCTTGCGACGCGCGAGTTTTTTTTGTCGCCTTGCGGGGAGGACGGATTTTGATGGCCTCAAGAATTAACCGCAAAGCTTTTTCAAGAGCCTCCGACCGGTTCATAGCCTGAGCGCGGTGTTCCTGCGCTGTAAGGCAAAGACAGCCCTCTTTAAGGCGTGAAAAAAGCCGTTCTTGAACAAGAGCTACTTCGTGGGGGTGCAAAACCGTTAAAGACTCAAGGGGGAGGCTGAGGTGAACTTTGGTGTTCAGTTTATTGACGTTCTGTCCCCCGGGTCCTCCCGCTTTGACAAAAGTAAATTGACTGTTGGCCGCAATTTCTTGAAACAAAGCATCTTGTCTGGGTAGATCCATACCCCAGGGTAAAACGAGGTTACAGAGTCGTCAATACTGTTATTGACGGTATACTGTTTAAAACAGTATATTTTCCTCCATGACGAGAAAAAACGGTAGGCATATGCCTGCGTTTCTTTTGCTGTTCTTGGCACAAGAGCCCCTGCACGGAGCCGCTTTGTTGTCCAGAATGGAGCACGACCTTCCTTTTTGCTTCGCTGACAGTGCAGGGTTGTACCGCGCCTTGCAGAGCCTTGAAGCGGAGGGTCTGATTCACGGAAGCTGGGAGAACCTCGAAAGCGGTGCGCCACGGAAAATTTACGCAATTACGCCCGAAGGAATGCTTGAGTTGAAGGTTCAGGCTGAGGACCTGCGTCAACGCCAAGAAAATATTCGCGTTTTTTTTGAGTTGCTGGAGTCACTTCAGCATAAGGAGAGAAAATGAGCGATACCACGATAGCGCGAAACCGGGGAGGGTTGGTTAGCCTTACCATCACGTCTGCGGCTCACATGCTGAATGACATGTACAGCAACTTTTTGCCCCAACTGTTGCCGTTTTTGCTCGTCGTGATGCCGGGCTTTACGGCCACCCAGGCCGCTATCCTGGTGGCATCATTTAATATTTCCTCCTCGCTTTTTCAACCTATCTTTGGTTTTTTTGTCGATGCCAAGGGCCGTACCTGGTTGATTTATCTGGGAACCCTCTGGATGTCGTTCTTTTTAAGCCTTACCGGTGTTGCAGGAAGCTTTCCTCTTATGGCGCTTTTAGCCGCGACAGCGGGGCTGGGTACCTCGGCTTTTCACCCCCCGGCCTCCTCACTGGTAAACGGGCTCAGCGTTCATCGAAAAGCTGTCTACCAATCTCTGTTCGTTTCGGCAGGCAACCTGGGGTTCGCTTTAGCCCCTTTGCTTTTGGTGCCGTTGTTCCAAGCCGGCGGCCTGACGGCCAGCACCTTGCTGTGGATTCCCGGTGTCGTAGCAGCGGCCTTACTGTTTTTCTTTCTTCCCAAAATAAAAGCGACACCTCAGGTTTATACCTGGAAAGAAGTGGCTAACTCGATTTTTCACGCTCGGCGTGACTTAGCGGTGGTTCTAGGGGTCATCGCGCTTCGCTCGGCCTCGTATACTGGATTATTAACCCTGTTACCCTTGTTTTTCCATGCTCACGGCGTCAGTCAAATCGACTCGGGTCGTCTGACAGGTCTCATGCTCCTCACGGGAGCTGTTGGTGGACTTATTGGCGGGTGGCTGTCGGACCGTTGGGGGCGTAAACCGGTTATTGTTGGCTCTTTGATTGCGGCTTCGCTCCTCTTTTGGGGATTTTTACTGACGTCTGGGGCCACCAGTGTGGTTCTGTTGGGGCTCGCCGGGGCCGCCCTTTTGGCGAACTTTTCGGTCACCATTGTCGCAGCGCAAGAGACCCTGCCTCACCACAAAGCGATGGCCACCGGTTTAAGTATGGGCTTTGCTAACGGGATCGGTGCTTTGGCCGTGGTGGGAATCGGCGGTTTGGCTGACCATTTCGGCTTGTTTTCGGCGGTCGGCCTAGCGGTGAGTCTGCCACTCCTGGCGGGAATTTTGAGTTTGATAATGCGAAATACTGTTAGTGATAGGCAAAAGCGCGCGCAACAGCGCCCTGAAACCAATCAGCGTTAGACAGAACAGGATGTAAGAAAAAAATCGCTTTACGGTTTAGCAATTGCCCGCCATAATCCAGGGGGGAGGGGGCAAATGCTCGAAACCGTCATCGCCGTTTGTGCAACTTTAACTGGGGCCGCCATCGTGGCCTTTCTCCTTCTTTTGACCAAGCTAAAATCCCTAAGGCGAAAGCTAGACGCCGAGAGGCGGACGACGGATGCCCTGACAGAAGTTTTGGTGGAGTTTGCTGAGTTTCGCGGCTCCCCCGATGCCGGACACGCCCGCAATGTGCGCCGGTATACTCAACTGCTTCTCGAAGAATTGCGTCAGCGAAAAGTTGCTCCCGAAATCCTTACCGAGCATTTTTGTCGTACTGTTGTGCGAGCGAGCACCCTGCATGATATTGGCAAATTATTTCTGCCGGCAGAAATCTTTTTAAAAAATGGGCCCCTGACGGTCGAAGAGCGGCGCCTCATGCAGACGCACTGCGAACGCGGCGAGTCGTTTCTGCGTTCTGCCGAAGAGCGCCTGCCCTTTTCTTCGTTTTTGGGGACAGCCCGTCACCTCGTTATTTCACACCACGAGTGTTGGAACGGCACAGGGTATCCGTTTCAAGTTTCTGGCGACGAGATCCCCTGGGAAGGGAGGGTCATGGCCCTGGTGGATGTTTATGACGCCCTTCGTCGGCCCAAAGTCTACCGGCCAGCGGTGGGGCATGACGAATGCGTTCATGCCATCCTGGCCCTGAGCGGCATCCAATTTGACCCCCAAGTTGTCGATGCCTTTTTAGCCCGTCAAGACGATTTTCGCCGCCTGAGTGGCGCCTAAAGCACAAGACAAAACTAAAGCACAAGGCAAAACGGAGGAGCTGTAGGTTTTCTGGCCCCCTGCGCTTGATTTCAGACTCTCACGGGCTTATACTCGGGGCGGCCGGCTCCGAAAGGTGCTGGGAAGGAGCCGTTATGCAGATTACCGCGAACAAGGTCGCTGGGATCCACTATACCCTGAAAAACAAAAAAGGCGAAAAGATTGAAAGTTCGGTCGGCGCCGAGCCCCTCGTGTACCTCCACGGGAATGGCAACCTCATCACCGGTCTTGAGACTCAGCTGGAAGGCAAAAAAGTTGGCGACAAATTTACCGTTCAGGTCAAAGCCGCCGACGCGTACGGTGACTATGATGAAGAACTCATTGAGACCGTTGCTAAGGCTGATTTTGAAGATCAAAACGAATTGGCTGTCGGAAAAGAATTTCAATATAGCGATGATGAAGGCGAGATCTATCATGTCCGTATTGTAAAGATTGACAATGAAACTGTTACTGTTGACGGCAATCATCCCCTAGCTGGTCAGGATCTGACCTTCGAAGTTGAGGTCGTCTCGATTCGCGATGCCAGTGAAGAAGAACTTGATCACGGGCATGTTCATGACGGCTCTGGGCATCACCACCACCATGACTAATCACTGGTATGGGGTCACCGACCGTGGTACGGTTCGTGAGCTCAACCAGGATGCCTTTTGCGCCCCCGGGATTCTCGTGGGGCGCCAGGATTCAGCGCGACGTGAAGGCGAGTTTTCGTTCGTTTCTCTGATGCCAGCTCTTTGGGCCGTTTCGGATGGCATGGGCGGTCATGAGGCGGGCGAAGAGGCCAGTGCGCTCACGGTGCAACTTTTGACCTGGGACGTGCAAAAACGATGGCCAGCCCTTTACAGCGAAGGTCAGGATCCCAAAATGTTTATTTCTGAAGCTCTGAGGGAGCTTAGCGCGAAGCTTAACGATCTGGCACAAGGTCAGATCCGGCCCATGGGCTGTACGCTGACCGGTGTTTGGGTACCTGCAGAAAACCAATCCGCTTGGGTCTTTCACGTCGGCGATTCTCGCTTGTGGCGAGCCAAGCCCACACAAAATTCCTTGCAATTGCTCACTCAAGACCACAACTTTGCCTTTGGCCGTTCTGACGGGCAGGGCAAGAATCTTCTAGAATCCTGCTTGGGCGGGGGAATGGACGATCAGCGGTTTGACGTTTTTCCGCTCGAGGTAGCTCAAGGCGATGTTTGGCTTTTAGTTACCGACGGGTTAGAGGACGGCCTCGACCCCGCTACCTTCGAAACCCTGTTGTGGCAAAATGTTAGAAGCCCATCAAGGCTTGCTGAAGGACTACTCAACCAAGCCCTACCCAAGTCCACTGACAATATTACTCTTCTTGCCGTCGCGTGGGATTAAAAGCATGGGACTAAAAGCTTGTATCCTGAACTTTGGTCTGTGTTTTTTACTCTGAATCTTTGTTTTTAGGCAAAAAATGCCGAAAATAAAGAACGAAACCTATAAAAAAACGCGCTGTCAGGAGGAGTCATGTTTGATGTCTTGGTAAAGGGAGGGCCCGTTCTGTGGCTGATCCTTCTGTTGTTTGTTCCCGTTCTTGCGATCACCATTGAGCGCCTTTGGTTTTTTAAAAAGATTCACGGTGATGAAGATAAACTTTTTGCACGGGTTCGTGCGGCGATTGAAAAACGGCATTACGACGAAGCTTTGGCAATTTGCGACACCGTCGAGGCTCCCTTGGCGGCTTTGGTTCGCACAGGTCTGGAATACCGTGACCGGCCGCAAGAGGTTCAAACCCGCATGATTGAAGAAACCGCCGCCCGCGAAGTCCCCCGGTTAGAACGCGCAATTGGTTGGGTGAGCACCATAGCTCAGATCTCGCCCTTGTTAGGACTTTTGGGTACCGTGTCGGGCATCATCAACGCCTTTGGCATTTTAGGAAAATTTGGCAACGTCACCGACCCTTCGGTTTTGGCCAAGGGGATCAGTGAGGCACTTTTAACCACGGCGGCTGGAATTGTTGTTGCCGTTCCCGCTATGGTGCTTTACTACTTTCTTGCTTTGCGTGCCAATCGTGAAATTCAGCGTTTGGAAAGCCGCACCGGAGAGCTTTCCATCTTGTTTACCGGCAAGGGGTTGTCATGAAATTTCGTCGCAGTTTACCAACGTTGCCGCCGCTTAACCTGACGCCGCTCATTGATGTGATCCTGATGCTTCTGGTCTTTTTTCTTTTGGCCACGGTGTTTCGGGTTGGCCCGGGTCTGGCGGTTCAGTTGCCAGTGTCGTCAACGGCTAAAGCGGTGAGCATGACGACCGTGAGGTTGACGGTGGTTTCTGAATCGGAAATTTGGGTGGATGGGCAAAAAGTAGCGTTGGCGGGTCTGGATGGGCTTTTGAAACAAGAGCTGGCGGGAAAAGATCGAGCCCACCTTCGCGTTGTTGTTGAAGGCGGTTATGATGCTCCGTATCAGCTGGTGGTTTCCGTTCTTGATCATTTGCGACAAGCAGGTATAGACGGAGTCAACCTGATGACAAGGCTGGCCAGGAGACCCTCCTGATGTCTTGGGATACGTGGCGCGAAGCTCAATACCACAAAAGGGCGCAAATCAGCTGGGGAATTTCCTTAGGCGCGGTTCTTGTCACGGTGTTGGTGTTGTGGTTTGCAGGACTCAACCACCTTATTCGCCTTAGTGATACTCAAGGCGACGCTATAGCCGTCAAGTTGGGTTCACCCGACGGTGAAAACGTCCCTTTGAAGGTCAATCCGATTCCTGACCCAGCCTTTGTTCCGGAACAAGCTGTTTCGTCAGTGTCCGAGACTGTTTCACAACCGCCCCTGCCCAAGGTGCAGACTTCAAAAGTAACATCAAGCAAAACTCAGACACCTTCTGAACCCAAGAAGGTTCAAACCCCGTCCCAACCACAGCAACAGGTGCGCGTCGTCAAAGGCAGTGAAACCGGCAACTCGATGGAAACCGTCTTTCAGGGGGGGGCTGGTCATGTCGGCCGCAGTCTGTACGTGCCGATTTATCTGTATATGCCGCTTCCCACAAGGCTTTCGCCTTCGTTAATTGCCAAGATACCGGGTAGCCAAGATGGGTTTGAAACAGCTCAACAACGCAAAGACGAGCTTTTGGCCTTTTATCGACGAGAGGGGGGATTTTGGCGCTTGACCGCTCAACCTCCTTTTGACGCTAGGCCGCGATTGTGGCTGACCCTCCAGGATGCTGGCTACAACTTGACGGATGCCGAGTACAAACGAGGGAATACCCTTACCCCTGTTACCCTCAGCTTTACCCTGTCGGCGCCTCACAACGGTCAACCACCGGTTTTGCTCAGGGTAACTCTCGATCGTTCCAGCGGAAACTCGGAGGTCGATGCGGCGGTGCTCTACGGCTTTCGGATGTCGGCGTTTGCCAATGGGACGGGTAAAGATGCCCAGGGGTTGTTCACCTATGACTTTGACGAGAAGTAAACTCGTGATATATTCCGTCGCATGAATGTCAGGAATCGCATGAAGAAAATTCTTTTACTGGCGGCCTTTTTCGCAGGCGTCTTGGGTGCCCCCTTGTGGGGTGCTAGCAAGTGGGAAGTTATTCCCAGTGTGCATACCTGGGGAGGCGAACTCGATGTCGGCTGGCGTCCAGTTAGCTTAATTCCCGGGCGACAAACCACCTTTTGGGTGGGGGGAGCCGGGATTTTACAATTCTGGTCGTATTTTCATGACCCCGTGACGGGGCAGGCCGTTTTGTCACCCAATTCCACGGATGCGTCCGTCACTCAGCTTTTGGGGCAATGGTTTGCTGGCGCGACTCAGGGTCTAGTGGCACACTTTGCCGACAAAGGCTACGGCGGCCAGCCCTGGGCTACGCCTGATCTCATCGAGCTTTATGGTTTGTATCGGGGAACCGTCTGGGGCACGCTCGCCTCGGGTTCCTACTTAGCCAACTCGTCCCAGCCGGATAAAAACGGTTACGTGCAAACGGCATTTTTGGGGGGTGTAGACCTCAATATGCTCACAAAAACCAACACCCACAATTTGCGGCAAGGCTTTATGGCCGAAGCCGCTTGGGCAACAGCTCCTCGCGGGATTCAGTCGGTAGATGTGGATTACAACCGGTTTACAGGAACGTTAAAAGGGTTTTTTCCGCTCTATGACAGCGATCCTCTCCGTAAAAACAATCAGTTCAGCGTGGAGGGTGGGTTAGCGCTGGCTTGGGACCATTTGTGGGGGCACCAGATTCCTTCAGAGGAACTTCAACTTATCGGCGGTCGCGCTCTGGGAGGCTTTACAGGCTGGGTGCAGGGGGTTGGTGGGCAAGTTCGCGGGCCTAACCCGGGGACCTTCGATGGTACCGATAAGTTTATTGGCAACGTCGAATTACGGTTTAACCTGCCCGGTTTTGACCTGCCCTGGTTTGCTCAGGATTATTTTGGCCTACCCACCAAGAGCCTTTTTGAAGGTCAAGTGATCCCCGGGTTTATCACCTTCTACGATTATGGGTATTGGAACGGGCTGTCGGGCTACACTGATGGGTATGTCAACTCAGAGGGCCTAGGGGTCTTCTGTAAGTTCTGGGACCTCGGGACGGTGGCCGCTTATGTCGAACGGTGGCAAGCTTACTGGGGAAATATCGGCCAAAACGGCATCGGAACCCCCTTTGAAAGCCAAAGTTTCGCCTACACGTTGAGCCTAGGCTTGCAGTTCTAGCTGTTCAAGCCGGAGTGTGGCCCGAGCCTCTCCGGCAGAATCGTCAAGTACTTGGCAAACATCACGGAGGTTGAGCCAGCCGTTCTCACTAGTGGGGTCTAAGGCAACCGCGCGTTCAAACCGCTCTTTCGCCAAAGGGTAATCTTGGCGAATAAACGCTGTCACCCCCCAGTTATTCCAGGCACGTGAAAACTCAGGGGCAAGCTCAATCGCCTTTTGATAAAACTGTTCGGCCGCCGAAAGACGGCCCTGCTCATCGTAAATGAGTCCGATTTCGTTCCAGAGCTCAGCGTTTTCAGGAGCCAACTTCAGGCCGCTTTCGAAGGCCTCGAGAGCTAACAAAAGGTGACCAGCGCGTTTTTCTAGCAAGCCGAGGTTAAAATAGGTCAGCGCGTCAGGCTTTTTACGAAGTCTTTCCCGCAGTTCTTGAATTTCTTCGTCATTCAGCTTGTTATCGAGGTCATTGAGGTTGGGCCAGTCCTGCATAGTCAGTGATTGTAGTCCTTTTTGGGACTGTGATACAATTCCCGACGTTCACGAGGTGCGACAATGTCAGAAGGACGGATCCTCGTTGTCGAAGACGAGGCAAAGATTGCCAATTTTATTCAAAAGGGTCTCAGAGAAGAAGGATATACGGTTGAGGTTGCCTCGGATGGGGCGCAAGGACTTCGGCGTGCTCTTGCCGAGCCGTTTGACTTGATGGTGCTGGATCTGACCCTACCCGAGATGGATGGTCTTGAGGTTTGCCGCACCGTACGCGACAAGGGGTTGTTCTTGCCTGTAGTGATGCTGACGGCTCGCGATGGCGTGGAGGACAAGGTTCGTGGTCTGGACATTGGCGCGGACGACTACGTCACTAAACCCTTTGAATTTGAAGAATTTTTGGCGCGTGTGCGTTCCCACCTCCGAAAGTCCCGCCAAAGATCCCAAACGGTTCTTCATATCGCCGATTTGGTCTTGGATACGCGCTCGAGGCGAGTGGAACGGGGGGGGCGGCTAATTGAACTTTCGTTAAAAGAGATGGCTCTGCTTCAGTTTCTTATGGAGCACCAGGGAGAAGTCTTGTCCCGGCTCGAAATTAGCGAACGGGTCTGGGATATCCATTTTGATACAACCACCAATGTGATTGATGTTCACATTAATCGCCTTCGTAAAAAAGTGGACTATGGGTACACCCCCCAGCTCATCCATACGGTGCGCGGCTCTGGTTATATGCTTAAAGAAGAATGAGTTTTTATCAAAATAAAAGCATTCGCTTCATTTTAACCTTTCAACTGACGCTGTTTTTGTTTGTTGTCTTAACCCTGTTTGCCATCCTCATCCTCCAGCGCTTTCAAACCAATCTCGATAGCGATGCCGATGTGCTTTTGACGTCAAAGATTGAAGGTCTTGAAGACTCGATCAATATCTACTGGGATGTCTACCGGCGAACCCGCGCCGCCGAAGAGAACTTTGCTCAGGTCGCTAGGGACTGGATCGCCACCGGGTCCAGCAACAGTTTGATGAACGGGTTGCTCGTGCGCATTTACCGGCCCGACGGCGGCTTGGTCGCCGACAATCGGCGCGACCTCAATGATTTTCATTTTTCAAAAGAGCTCCTCAAAAAAATTCGTAAACAAAAGCTGGTGTTTGAAAATACTTCGATCACTAACTTCATTGGGTTTGAAATTCGGTTTCGCAGTTGCTTTTTGTACGTCGAATCGCGTTGGCAGCACTACATCCTTCAAACAGCCTTAGAGACCAAAAAAATCGAGCAACCCTTGGGTCAGCTTCAGCTCGCTGTGATTTTGCTGTTGCCGTTGTTCTTGCTCATCGCCGCTTTTTTTGAGTGGCTTTTAATTCGTCGTGCGTTGAATTCGCTGCTAAGTTTTATGGACAACGTTCGTGGCCTGGACATTGTCCATGTTCGTCAGCCGTTTCATCCCGAACAATTTTCTGAAACCGAGATTCAAGAAATGGCCAAGGCGTTCAACACACTTTTGGCACGTATCGATGCGGCTTTTGACCAGCAAAGACGGGTCTTTGAAGACCTATCGCACCAGATGAAGACCCCTTTGGCCGTCATGCGGGGCGAGCTCGAGGTCGCCTTAAAAAAACAGCGGGCTCTGGCCGAATATCGCGAGATTCTTGCCTCGAACCTCGAAGAAACCGAACGGATGTCGGCCATTGTAGAAAACTTGCTCAAATTGGCCCGCTTCGATGCACAAGAATTGCAACTAGAAATTTCAGAGTTTAACCTGGCCGAGGTTTTAGCTGAGGTGGTGGCCCAGCTAGAAAAACTAGCGGATTCCCGGCACCTGAGCTTGGTTTTAGAGTGCGACCCTGCGTTAACGATCAAAGCCGATAGGTTTAAGCTACAGCAGGCGGTGTTTAATCTTGTCGATAATGCGATCAAGTACGCGCGGCCCCGCACCGACATCTTGGTACGAGCGGCCGCCGACAGAATGGTGACGCTCACGGTTCACGATGTGGGTTCTGTGATTCCTGCCAAAGAAACCGAGCAGGTCTTTGAGCGTTTTTGGCGCTCGAAATCCACCATGAAAGAAAAAGGTTATGGGCTGGGTCTTTCGATTGTCAAAGCCCTGATCGAAATGCATGGTGGCACGGTAGCCGTGACCAGTTCAGAGGCTCAAGGAACGACTTTTACCTTAACTCTACCCCTTTCAAAAGAGCCCCAGACCGGACCAAAAGAGAATACGTTGCATTGACCCCCAATCAAACGCTCGGCTAAAATAGTTTTCTATGAGCAAGTATCCCTATGAAACGCTTGAACCCAAGTGGCAAAACTTTTGGGCCCAGAATAAGACTTTTCGTGCGGTCGAGGACCCATCGGTACCCGAGGACAAACGACTCTACGTTCTGGATATGTTCCCGTACCCTTCGGGGGCAGGTCTCCACGTCGGCCACCCCGAGGGCTACACCGCCACCGACATCTGGTGCCGCTTTCGCCGTCATCAGGGGTACAATGTTCTTCACCCCATGGGTTTTGACAGCTTTGGGTTACCTGCCGAAAACTATGCAATTAAAACAGGAACCCACCCCGAGGCAACCACAACAGCGAACATCGACCGCTTCCGCCAGCAAATCCAAAGCTTGGGGTTTTCGTACGACTGGGACCGCGAGGTTTCGACGCACACCCCCGAATACTACCGCTGGACCCAATGGATCTTTCTTCAACTGTTTAAGAAAGGGCTGGCCTACGAAGCCTTGATGCCCATTAACTGGTGTCCCAGTTGTCAAACGGGCTTGGCCAACGAAGAGGTTGTCGATGGCAAGTGTGACCGCTGTGGAACGGTGGTCGAGCGTCGTAACCTGCGTCAGTGGGTGCTCAAGATTACCGCCTATGCCGATCGCCTCGAAAAAGATCTCGATCTTTTAGACTGGAGCGAGAGCATTAAGACAATGCAAAGGAACTGGATTGGCCGCTCGGAAGGCGCCGACGTTTTGTTCGAAGTCGAAAATCTTCGTGATGAGACGGGCAAGCCCCTATCCTTTTGGATCTTTACAACCCGGCCAGACACCCTTTACGGGGTGACCTACATGGTGTTGGCTCCTGACCATGCGCTGGTCGACAAGATAACAACACCCGAACAGCTACACGCCGTGCACGACTACCAAGATCAAGCTCGTCGCAAGAGCGACCTTGAGCGGACGGACCTGGCCAAAGAGAAGACGGGTGTCTTTACCGGTGCCTACGCGATCAACCCTGTGAATGGAAAGCGGGTTCCTATTTGGATTTCGGATTATGTTCTTGCCGGTTACGGCTTTGGTGCCATCATGGCTGTTCCTGCTCATGATACGCGTGACTGGGCGTTTGCCCGTCAGTTTGGGCTTGAGGTCATTCCTGTGATTTCACCCACCGGCAAGCCCGAGACGCTCACCGAATGTTATACAGGTCCCGGCGTGATGGTGAACTCAGGCGAGTTTGACAGCCAACCCAGCGAAAAGGTTAAGAAAGCTGTAACGGCCAAGCTCGAAAAAGAGGGACGGGGCCGTCTTTCGGTCAACTACAAACTGCGCGACTGGATCTTTAGTCGCCAGCGGTATTGGGGCGAACCCATCCCTGTGGTTCACTGCCCTGAACATGGCATTGTGCCTCTGTCAGAACGTGAACTCCCACTTCGGTTGCCTGAAGTGAAAAGCTATGCACCGACCGGAACAGGCGAAAGCCCGCTGGCCGCGATAGACAGCTGGGTCAACACGACTTGCCCGGTGTGTGGAAAACCCGCCAAGCGCGAGACGAACACCATGCCGCAGTGGGCTGGTTCCTGCTGGTATTATTTGCGCTACCTTGACCCCAAGAATACAACCGCCTTTGCTGACCCCGACAAAGTTGCCTATTGGATGCCCGTCGACCTTTATGTCGGCGGGGCCGAGCACGCTGTCTTACACCTTTTGTACGCTCGCTTTTGGCACAAGGTCTTGTTTGACCTGGGGCTGGTGGCTACCCCCGAGCCGTTCCAACGACTGGTAAACCAGGGCATGATCCTGGGCGAGAACGGCCAAAAGATGTCAAAAAGTACGGGCAACGTCGTCAATCCCGATGAGATTGTTCGCGAATACGGTGCGGACACCTTGCGGGTGTACGAGATGTTCATGGGGCCCCTGCAAGATTCAAAACCGTGGAACACCAACGGGGTGGCTGGCGCCTCACGGTTCTTAAACCGAATCTGGCGCCTGGGTGAAGCCTCGTTTACCGACGAAGCTCCCACCAAGGCGCAACTCAAGGTTTTGCACAAAACGATCAAAAAAGTTACCCAAGACACCGAGAGCTTGAGCTTTAATACCGCGATTAGTGCGATGATGGTCTTTTTGAACGAAGCGGACACCTTTACCTCGTTCCCCCGTTCCCTGTGGCGGACGTTTGTGATCCTGCTTTCGCCCTACGCTCCGCACTTAGCAGAAGAACTCTGGGAAAGGTTGGGCGAAAAACCCAGCGTTTCACACGAGGCTTGGCCAGTGTGGGACGAGGCCCTTTGTCAGGATGACGAGATCGAAATGGTGTTTCAAATTAACGGCAAGATTCGTTCCCGCCTGACCGTGCCTGCGGGGTTAACCCCAGCGCAGATGGAAGAGCTAGCACGGCGCGATTCTCGGATCACGGCGCTGACTGAAGGCAAGACAATTGTCAAGATTATTACAGTGCCAAACAAACTTGTTAATATTGTTGTGCAAGGCTAAAAAAGGCCGATAAGAGAAGGGGGGCGGTTCGTGTCAGAGATTTCCCATTCCAAACGTCATCAAAAGTTGATTGAGGCGACCAAGCGCATTATGACTGAGCTTGATCTTACCTCCCTTCTTCAAACTCTTATCGCCGAAACTTGCTCGGTCGTTGGGGCACAGCGGAGCACCTTGTTCCTTATTGATGCAGAACGGGGGCAACTATACTCGAAGGTTTTTTCGGGTTCAGGAATTCAAGAGATCCGTTTTGCTGTGGACCGAGGCTTGGCCGGGTATGCGGCTCGGACCGGCGAAACTGTGAATATCGTCGATGCCTATGCCGACCCCCGGTTTAATCGCGAGATTGACCAGCAGACAGGGTTTCGTACCCAGGCTTTGCTGACCATGCCAATTCGAAACAAAGATGGCAACATCATCGGGGTGGTCCAGGTTTTGAATAAGGTCGGAGGCGGCGAGTTTACCGCCAATGATGTCGATGAGTTAGAAGCGTTCAGCTCACTAATGGCGATCAGCATCGAAAACGCTTTAGCCTACGAAAAGCTACACCGCACGATGAAGGCCTTTGAGCTGTTTGTCCCCCCAAAGTACCTCAAACGTATCACGCGGGAAGGCATCGAAAGAATCCGGTTGGGCGAAGCCGAAACCTGCGAAGCTAGTGTGCTTTTTCTCGATATCCGGTCGTTTACCACGTTAGCCGAAGGGTTGGAGCCAAACGAGATTACGGGGTTCTTGAATGATTACTTGGCCGAGATGAACGACATCATTCAAGCTCATAATGGAGCCATCGATAAGTACCTGGGCGATGGGTTTATGGCGATTTTTGATCATAAGCACGCTGATGATGCGGTGCAGGCTGCCCTGGACATTCAACGACACCTGATTCGTTTCAATGAAACCCGACGCTTCGGCGGTCAAAAAGAGATTTTAGTAGGGATGGGTATCTCGAGCGGCAATGTCGTCATCGGCACCGTAGGGTCTGTATCGCGCATGGACTCGACCAGTATTGGTAACCCGGTATCTGTCGCTAAACGTGTTGAGACTCTCACTAAGCTTTATCATACCCGAATCTTGATTAGTCAGTCGACCTTTCATGCTTTAGCCGACCCAGGTCAGTACAAGATTCGTGAAGTCGACTCGATTCGGGTTAAAGGACGCGAGACTCCCGAGGTGATCTACGAGGTGTACGACTTCGACGATAAGGCCACCGTAGAGAGTAAAGACAATGCGTACCCGTTCTTGTTGTCAGGGATTTCCTTTTACAAAGCCCGCGAGTGGGACAAAGCACTTTTGTCACTAACCCGCAGTCTGGACGCCTATCCGGATGACCCTGTGGCAGCGCGGTACATGGAACGCTGTATCTTTTTTAAACGGAACCCTCCCGAGGCAAGCTGGGATGGCATTGTCTCGCCCGACCAAGAAAACTTTTTGGTCTATCGGGTGATGTAAGGTCAAGGAAAAAAACAAACCGATGGACAGCTTGGGTTCGGCTTTACCAGTCGCCTTATCTGGGTTAGGTCGGCGGCGTCAACTTGAGGCAGGAACGATTTTGTTTCTGCAAGAGGACCCCGCCTCCTATTGCTTTTATGTGGAAGCCGGTGAGCTATCGTTGCGGTTGTTGTCTGCGTCGGGCCATGAAGTAGAACTGACGAAAATCCCTGCCGGTGATTGGTGTGCCGAGGCTTTGTTGTTTGCCGAAAGCACGTACCCTGCCCAGGCGGTTGTTACCAAAGACTGTCGGTTGGTACAGATTCATCGCGATGAAATTTTAAAAAATAGTGACAGTGAAGTAAGTGCTTTCTTTTTGAGACTTTTAGCCAAAAAATGTTTACGACTCAACAAACGGATCGAGCAGTTAACCATTCTTGGGGCTCGCGAACGAATTGTCCAGTATATTCTTAGTTTGTGTCCTGCTCACAACGGCTGTCCTGGCAAGTTTTCGCACTGTCGTTTTCCCTTTCCTAAAAAGAAACGAGAAATTGCCCAAGAGCTGGGGATGACTCCCGAGACGCTTTCACGCGTATTTCGTCAGCTTGAGGACGAAAATCTCCTTGAGATCGAGGGGAGCACGCTTCAGGTCGTTTCGTGTGCACGGCTTCGAGGGGCGGCGACGTAGAGCCTTTTTGCGTCCACCGACTTTGTGCCCCAAAACATCGCAAAAATTCCTGAGTTTTCTTGATCTTGGTCAAGGAAAACCTTTTGAAAGGCCATTAAGCTGACCTTGTACCGAAACGGAGGAGCTTATGGACGTTACCAAGAAACTGATGCAAGAGCATCAGCTGTTTTTACGCTACATTGCTTTGATAGGACGAATGGCTAACACGTGGGAGCCTGGCGTCAACGATGCCCAACATTTTTCAGCTCTACGACAGATTGTCGATTTTATTAAAACTTATGCCGATCGTTATCACCACGCCAAAGAAGAAGACATTCTTTTTCGTCATTTAGAGGAACCAGGGGTGCTGACGCACTGCAACCCAATTCCTGTTATGCTGTTTGACCACGAAGAAGGTCGGGCTTTGACAGCGGGTTTACTTCAAGCTATCGAGGCTCAAAACCGCGATAACGCGCTTGCTTACGCCCAAGACTGGGGAGAGCACCTCACCGGGCACATCTATAAAGAAGACAATGTGTTGTACCCCATGGCCGAAGAGGGTTTGCCCGATTTTGAAAAGTCGGTGATTCTTCAAGAATATCAGACGGCCGAAGAGGCTCAAAAAGCAGGGCTAGAGGCTTTTTACGAAAAGCTTTTAGCGGATTTAGAGAACCAGCTGACGTTGGTAGCCTGCTAGGGGATTTTAAGCTCCTGCCTTGAGTTAGGCGTTTTCTTGAAGTCGTTCGACCAGCTTTGCCGTATCGTGATCGCCGTCGAGGCGAACTTTAACCCTAAGGGCGTGCAGACCATGAATTCCCTGAAGGTCATCAAGTTCAAACTCTTCGACGGCATCTTCTAACAACCCTTCACTCTGTAGAAAGACGATGTACCGCCGGTACTCAAGGGCTTCGGAGGGTTGGGTATACACGAGGGCAATTTGATGGATTTGGGTCAGCCGTTCACCGCTACCTTTTATAACGGCTTTGTCAATTCGCTTTTTCATGATCTCATAGCGGGTGTTGTAGGCGCCTTCGACCGAGAAGCTTTTTTCATCCTCACGAAAACGAATGGTAATGGGCAAATCCTGAACCACAATGAGATGGGTGGTTTCTAAGGGGAGGGGGAGTTGTGGGGCGAGAGTGTGACTCAGGCGTGCCGCTTTACACAGTAAAATAAATTGCCATAAGCGCAAGTTTCGCAGATAAAGCCGGTCAAACTGATGATGTTGCGAAAGGCTTGCGCCAATATACATGTTGAAATCCACCCCATCGGTGGACGTTTTGTCAAAATAATGCGGGAACATTGCCTGGGCCCAGACCTGTTCGGTTTCGAGAAGCCGAGAGAGTTCCGAGTTGATTCGAGCCACCGAGTCGTCAAAATCTTTTCGTTTACGATAGACAAATCGACCCTGGGGGTCCAAAGAATCTTGATACTCGCGTAAGGCCTGATCGACACCGGAACTCCAGTGTTTCAGGTCGATAAAGCTTGCTTCAACATCGTCACGCAAAAAGTGCAGAATACCGATTTCGTCCCCAGAGGAAAGACCGTTGTCTAAATGCTTCAAGTAGCGTTCGACTTGAAATTGAAGCTCTTGAAAAACGGGAAAATCCTTTACTTGGCGGGCTTCTTGTAAAACCTTTAAGGCCAACTTGAGGTGCAATTCGAGGTCGGTCGCTATGGCGTTGTTCCGAGTGACCGAAGAATTGCGGATATCGGTGGCAGCGTAAAGCGGGTAGACGCCGTCAAAGGTCAAGTTAGGTTCAGCGACGCCACAGTTAGCTTGTTCTTTAAGCAACTTCAGAGCCTCCTGGCGAAATTTCCAGGCAACAGAAGGGTGAATCGCGGTGTAGCGTTCCTGAATGATGCGCTGAATGCGGTTTTCTAAATCTTCTAAGCTCGCGTGGAGGGCTAGGGCGAACAGGGGTAACACTTCTTGAAGTTTTTCGGCTTGACTGGCGCCCAAGGCTCCGGGTTGGGCAGAGGTCAGTCCAAAGGTACCCAACACCTGGTCTTCAAAAATCAGTGGCGCGACCAGGAGCGAACGAACCCCTTTGTTTTGCATATGGACTTCTAACTCTGAGGGCGAAGGTAATTTTGACACGTCCTCAACCCACAGCATTTTTTTCTCAACGTAGGCTTTTTCAAACAACGAACCGGTAAAATCTTGGGTTACAAACTCTCGTTGATCCTGAAGCCAACAATCGGCCTGTGATAACTCGACCGAATGCATGATCGTCACTTTGTTTTCGTGGATCCCCGCTATATTGAGCTTAAGATTTTTTTGTTCTAGCCACGAGGATAGGAGAGTTTCGACTTGAGAGAGACCCAGGTTTGAAGTAATGGCCGAGGGTAAGAGCAACGCTTCTTTTAGCTGTGACACTTGACGGGTCGCCGTAATATCTTGGGCGGTCAGGAACACAAACCCGCGAAACTCAAAGGACCCCGGGGGAAGCATTTGCGACAACAGCTCACGGTTATTGGGGTCAGCTTTCAGTTGTGCCCATTGCTGTTCGTCAAGGACTTTGAGCGGCTTCAAGGCGTTTACCCACAAAAAGTCTGTCTTCATGCTCAACTGAAAGTGCTGGGTAAACCCACTTTCGGGGTCAATCAGTGAAAGTATGGGGTGAACGGAGCTCAAAAGCTCAGGGCGCTGATATAGTTTACTGAGAGCAAAGGACCAAGCAAAACAAAAAAACATTTCAACCGAATCGGCCTTGTCTTGTGGCCGCTTGTGCCGCATCAGTGAAAGAAAACGCGGGGTGGCCAAAACAGGATCCATTTCAAACGGTGGCACTAAAGCCGAGATTTCACTCTCCCAGAAGGCAGTAGGAATAACCGCTGAAAAGAACAACCGGACAGAAGGGGCGTCAGCATGAGTTTGTAAATAGTTCATCCACCCAGCGCGATCTTCCGGCGCGGGTAAGTCTAAAAGCTTAAGCCAGGCCTCTGCGCCTTTTTGCGCTTGCCAAAAATCAAGGAGGGCTTGAAAGCTAAAAACAGATTTAACTTCGGTTTTCATGGGTAACCTCACCTCAAGGATAAGGAAAACAAATGGTTTAAGTCCAGAATTTTGCACCAACAAAGTTTCGATAATTCTCAAGGCAAAAGGTAGTAATTCCCTTGCTAGACCGAGTCGAACTATTCTGCCAGCTCGGTAAGCTCCGGCTCTAACGGAACCTCGTGGCGAAACTCACGAGGTGTCATTCCCGTGGCACGGACAAAAAACGAATTGAAGGCGGTTTTCGAGCCGAAACCGGACAAAAACGCAATTTCTAAGACGGTTTTTTCAGGAGAGGTGAGCAGGAGGTTTTTCGCTTCGTCCAATCGCCAGGCGTTGACGTATTGCGTGTAGTTCACCCCCAAGACCTGATTGAGGAGTGCGGACAATTGCCGTGTTGTTAACCTTATGGTTTGTGCCAAGCGGGCCAAGGTGAGGTCTTTGTCACGAAAAAGCTTGTTCACTCGCATGACTTCTTCTAATTTCTGAAGCACTCGGGGAAGATCAACTCCAAGAAGCGGTGCCGGATTAGGTTCTTTTTGTTGCGAAAGGTCAGGGAGTTTTGTGCTGCCCACCTTCAGCGGATAAAAAAGAATCATTCCTAAAAATAGAAAGCTACCAAAAAGGACTATTGTTCGGTAATAGGGCGTGGTCAAAAGAAGCATGGCAACCAGTCCATAAAAGCTCCATGCGGTAGCAAAACAGAGGTTAAACAGCATAAACCGAGTTACCGGGGTGGCTTTTCGCCACAGTTGAACCACGGTTCTAACCAAAAAAAGTACCTGAAAGAGGATGAACCAAGCAAAAATGAGATAGCCCAGGAGCAAATCCAGTTCTAAAGGTAGCGGCCCTGGGTGTCCTAGCCGGTACAACACATGCCCCGCCGTGAAGACACCAACAACGACAAGACCAAGCCAGTGGTACCAGCGCAAAGCCCAGCGAGTGTCTGTGGAGGCACGGTAATAGAGGTACAACAGTGGGCCACAAACCATGTCGAGAAAGAAACCTAAAGAGGGGTCAAGTCCCTGTGGGCCTAGCACATGCAGATGGTTGAGTGCCGAAAGGCCAAAATCAAACGCCCCCGCAAAGTTGGCTGCCAGCGACCACAGCTGACCTTGTTTTTTATGAGGCTCGAGTACGCGGCTGACGGCAAAACCCAAAAAGAGCAAGCAGTTGAAGACAATAAGAAGGTTAAGAACGAGGGGCTGAATTACCATAACCAAGAACAAGTTTATACTAAAGTGCAATGGTGTCAATCAGCAAAAGTTCCAAGCTGGGAACCACCAGGTTTTGCCAGAGTTTTACGTCAATAAACTTTTCAGATTTAATCACAAACTTGCCACGTTATAGTCTACATCTCGCCCGAAATACGCCACAAAGTTTTTGGTTTTGTGATTATATCTGGGCGTGAAGTAGACGATAACTCAGAATTGTTATTCTGCTGTGAGAACTTTTTCAACAGGTTCTGGACGGTGCCATCGAACAATGATTTTTGCATAAAGGGACGAGAAGGGAACTTGGATAAAGAAGGCTAGGGCGATCGCAAGGACAACAAGGCTGGAATTGCTTCCTGAACCCAGCAGAGGTACGGCAATTCCCAGGGCTAAGGCCAAATAACGAACTGAGGTGCCATAAACAACCGCAACACGGGTGGGGTAGGCAAGGCGCGACGCCAAGAGCGTACTGAGGCCGAACATGAGTCCATAGTACAACAGCAGAGGCGGCAGAAGAGTTAACACAAGGTCTGGCCTCTGAAGGAGAGCTTTATTGGTATTAAGGGCCATAATCAGAAACAAGACAGCCATCAGTCCCAACGAGCTCAGGCCAGAAAATACTGGTTTAAGCTTTTTAAAGGCCTCGGGGCCTTTTTTGGCGACGAGAAACCGCCGGGTAATATCGCCCAGAACAAGGGGAATTACGATGACCAGGGCCACGCGAGCCAAAATAAATAAGGGGCCTACCGTCAAAACCTTACCAGCAAAAAATGGCAAGGCCAAGGGTAGCCCAACGACTACGACGACCAAACTGGCCGCGATAATCGAGAGCGCTACCTTAAGGTTGCCGTGCGAAAGTTCGGTCCAGGTTGCCGTCATACCGCTGGTGGGGACAAGGGAAATCAACATCAAACCTAGCCCCAGGTAGGGTTGGTTAGCCAAAAAAACCGCAGAAAGCCCCCAGGCAAGGGCGGGCGATACGATAAAATTGAGAAATAACGCCAAGCCGACCGGTGCCTTGTGCCGTGGTAATTCCGCTAAGTCTTCTAGCCGTAGATTGATAAACATGGGGTAGATCATCAAAAACGAGGCAGTTGCACAAATGCCCACGTTAAAGGCAATCCCCCCGCCCAGTCCGCTGACTACTAGCCCTAGAAGCATTACCGTAAAGATTCCCCACGTCAGGCGACGGTTGAGGAAAGCCAAAAAGCTTCGAAAGATAGACATCAAAGTCCTCCTGTCTTTGTTATATTGTAAAAAACATATATTGTAAACAACTAATAAACAAAAGGCAGGAGGAGATTTTACTCGCGAGGTTCGGACTTCTGGCGTTCAAGGTAGGCTTTGAAGGCTTGCTCCCCTTCTTCTTTCCAGAAATTGTGGTAGTTGCGCCATTCCTCTCGTCCCCAACCGGGGCGTCCCCAAGGGCCAAAAGCCTGACGGTGGCGTGGTCCGCCGAACCCGATCAGGATTTTGGCCAGAACAAGAAGGCCCATCGCCTGAAAAAAGGTGAGACTCTTCCAACCGATCACAGGCGGAATCACGGCGTTCCAGAGCAGCTGAGTCAGGGCAGAAAAAGCGATCAAGGCTGCAATAATCAGTAAAGCTATCCCGGCGCCCCGAGCAAAGTGCCGGCCTGGGGTCATGGTTCGTCGACGAAAAAAAGTATGCATAAGGTCCTCCTGGCTAAAAAAGCCGCTTAAGATTTTTGCGCAAAGTTTTCACAGCCCTATGTTTGCGTGAGAGCAAAGTGCCTAAGGGCTCGTCCCAAAGATCAGCAAGTTCTTCAAATGTCCAGCCTTCGATTTCGGTAGCGATGAGAACTGCTTTTTGCGAACTCGGCAGATCGTCAATTGCCGACCAAAGGGCCTGCATGCGCTCCTGGTTTTCTAGGGCTGATACCTGGTCGCTCTGGGTATCGGCGATCAGCTCGGCCCATTCTGGTGAAAGATCCTCTTGTTGCAAAGTTTTTCGGCGAAACCAGTCGCGAACCCGATTGGACACGGCGGTAAAGACATAGCCTGCCAAATTCTCTATCGGGTCGAGGTTGGCTTCCCACAGTTTGACAAAGGCATCTTGGACTATGTCCTCGGCCTCGGTCTTACGCTGGCTGAGTCGGCCTGTGACGGTGCGAACAAGGGCGCCTCTTTCGCTCTCGTACAGGACGGTCAGCTTTTGTTTCTGCAGGTTTAGGTCTGTGCTTTTGCGCATTCACTAAATACGACGATGGATCAGGCAAATTATTGCATTTTAAAGAATTTCTTTTGGAGAGGGAGCCAAAAGAATCCCGAACTCCTCAAGCACGCTCTCGGCTTCTCCCGAACGGCGCAGGATAAACCGCTCACCAATACGTACCATGGCACGTCGTTCACCCTCAACAAAAAGTTCGTCGGCAGTCAGCCCTTGATCGGCGCGGCCAGGGTTCATCGCAAGGACATTTTGCCCCTCACGAAGGGTATTCAAGGCACGACAGACGGCTTCGCCTGCTTCTAGGCCTTCAACTAAAGCTAACAAACGTCGGTCTTGCAGGCTGTTTCGATGAGGTTGACCGCGAAGTTGCCCGTCAGCGTCTGTTTTACGATCCGTTTGAAAATAAAATCCCGTGGTATATTCACGCCGGCTGAGTAGCTGTAGTTCCGCAAGAACGGCCTCGTCGGGGACCTGCGCGGCCATGGCTCGATCCAAGGCATGGCGGTAGACGCGGGTCGCCGAAGCGGTGTACCAGGCGCTTTTCATCCGGCCTTCAATTTTGAAGGAGTTCACCCCTGCTTCTAGAAGTTCCTGAACATGAGCTGACATGTTCAGGTCACGAGAACTAAGGATGGCGGTTCCGTAAGCGTCTTCTTCAATCGGCAACAACACTTCAGGACGCGATTGTTCCGTAAGGGCAAATTCCCAACGGCAAACCTGCGAGCAATCACCTCGGTTGGCGTCGCGAACGCCACCTGCTTTGGGGTGCTCCGTCGAAAAGTAGTTCGATAAGAGACACCGCCCCGAGTAGCTGATGCACATGGCGCCGTGCACAAAGGCTTCGAGTTCTAGGCTTACGGCATCACGAAGGCCGCGAATCGCGTCTAATGAAAGCTCGCGTGCTAAGACAAGCCGTTTGACCCCCAGTCGTTCGTAAAACCGGGCAGTCCAAGAGTTTGTCGTATTCGCTTGGGTACTAACGTGAACCGCAAGGTCGGGGTAGTGCGTGCGAACCCAATCCAAAAGGCCGAGGTCGGCCACGATGATGCCGTCAAAGCCGAGAGGCGCCAGCTCGGCCATGAACTCTTGAAAGGGAACGAGGTCCTCATCGTGGGCCAGCAGGTTGGCGGCGAGATAGACTTGTTTTCCACGCTCATGGGCCCAAGATAATCCTTCGGCAAAATCTTGGTAGGTCAGCTCGTCGGCCCGAGATCTAAGTGAGAACTTAGGAGCCCCGACATACACGGCGTCGGCCCCATACGCAAAGGCATACTTTAGCTTTTCAAGATTGCCCGCTGGCGACAAAAGCTCGGGCTTTGAGATAAGGGGGAAAGAATTCACAGCATTACCCTAGGGGGAGATTTGCGCAAGGTCAAGAGATTTTCACGAAGGTGACAGAATAAAAAAGCCCCCGCGGGGGCTTTGGTTTTAACTACACTCCCGAGACACCAGGGGTGAACTCGGGAGTGAGAAGTTTAGAGGGTACGTGCGGCTTCTTCGTTGAACATGATAGCTTTTTCAGTTTCCATGTCAAAGAAGTGAGCTTTTTCAAGGTTAGGAACAAAGTGGGCCACATCCCCAACATGGAATTGGTAGTTGGGATCAACGGTGGCGACCATCTGATGGTTCTGAGTTCCGACATAGAGGTGAATTTCAGCACCAAGGGGCTCAACGACTTCAATGTTGGTACTCATGTCGTTCTTGGCACCGGCCTGAGGCTGGAACATCAGGTTCTCGGGGCGAATACCGAAGAGAATCTGCTTGCCAACATAGGGGCGAAGACCTTCGGCCTGGGCACCTTCGACGGTAAGGCTAAACGAACCTTCTTCCAGAGTCACTTTACCGCTTTTGTCGACGACATCCACGGTCATAATATTCATCGGAGGAGAGCCAATGAAGCCCGCAACGAAGCGGTTGATGGGGTGGTTGTACAGACCTAAAGGAGTGCCGATTTGCTGAATCAAGCCATCTTTCAGAACAACGATCTTGTCGCCCATGGTCATAGCCTCGACTTGGTCGTGGGTAACGTAGATCATTGTTGCCTGCAGGCGGGTGTGCAGAGCCGAAATTTCGGCACGCATCTGAACACGGAGCTTGGCGTCCAGGTTGGACAAGGGTTCGTCAAAAAGGAATACCTTGGGCTTGCGGACGATGGCGCGG
This sequence comes from Spirochaetales bacterium, assembly GCA_027451945.1. Taxonomy (GTDB): domain Bacteria; phylum Spirochaetota; class Spirochaetia; order JABEVK01; family JABEVK01; genus JABEVK01. The sequence continues at coordinate 48,078 of DAIDHT010000033.1, read as the reverse complement.
CCGACAGCCACACGTTGACGCTGACCACCGGACAGAGCCTTGGGCTTGCGGTCGAGCAGAGCTTCGATATCCAGAATCTGAGCCGCTTCTTTAACGCGGTTCTGAATCTCTTGTTGGGGGTACTTGCGGATGCGCAAACCAAAGGCCATGTTCTCGAACACTGACATATGGGGGTACAAAGCGTAGTTTTGGAAAACCATCGCTATGTCCCGGTCCTTCGGAGCCAGATCGTTAACGACCTTGCCGTCAATGTAGAGTTCACCACCCGAAATGTCTTCCAGGCCGGCAATCATACGAAGGGTCGTGGTTTTGCCACAGCCCGAAGGTCCGACGAAAACGCAGAATTCTTTGTCGTTGATGTGAATGTTCACACTATCGACGGCTTTGACATCACCTTCGTAAAGTTTGGTGATGTTCTTGAGAACGACTTCAGCCATTCAAGGCCTCCATTGAGGTTAGTTTAGAGTTTCATTGTGAGGTCAAACCGGTAAACTGTCAACGCCCGAGAAAAGTTATTGAGGAGCTGACTCTTATTGAGGAGCTGACTCGCGATACCAGCGTTCCACGTCATCGTTGAGGTTTTGTTTTTGGTCGCCTAGAAGCCTTTGATCAAGCCACGGTGAGAGCACTTTTCGCTTTAGCTGGGCCCATTCAAGGGGCCGAGGAGGCGGAAAGCTCACTAAGGATGGCGGAGGTACGCGACCGGTTAAAGCGGGGTACAAACGAGGAAGCACCTGATCATTTACCTTGATTAACGAATCTAACCCCGAGGCCAAGCCAAACCCACGAGTATCCTTGGCATGCGTCTCTAAGGCAAGCTCTTTTTGAGTTTTCTCTTGAAAATACCAAGTCAAAAAGGCCTGGGCGGCCGCTCGTGTTACTGCACTTGAGGGAATACCGGCCCAGACAATGCTATCTTCGGCGGGAATGCCCTGCCCATCGTCCGGGTAGCGAAATTCCAAGCCTTGTCGTTCGTATTCAGGAAGGGTTATAAAGCTTTTAAGTGTCGAAGCGGTAAAGAGCTCGCGGCCTTCTTGGAGCATTTGCAAAGGGTTGCTCTCTTGGTACTTTCGGGTAAAGTCTTTTTCGCGAGCCGGGTCTAAGCCTTGAATCCAGGTTTGCAGACCAGTCACCCCGGAGTTGAGCCGGCCCTCATCCCACGACAGGCGTCCCCGAAAGTCTTCTCCGAACGAAACCCCCTCGGCTTCAAGGGCTGTCAGAGCAAAGTTGTCCCAGCGCGGTGAAAAGGCAAACCGATTAAAACCAGGGGGGGCCGACGTATCAAACTTTTTGCTGTACGCTTGAAGCGCCGAGAAAGAAAGAAGCAAGCCGTCCGGGTTGTCTAAAGCACCACGACGAAAGACGAGAATTGGCAGGTCAAAACTTAACGGAATCAATAAGGGTGTGTCGCCGTCCGAGCCAGAGGCGAGAAGTTGAGGGTAAAACTGGGCTTTGGTAATTCCACCCCTGTCAAAGAGAAAGGCTAGGGACGTGAGGTTGTTACGTACCTCGTTGCTATTCAGCCCCCGGGCTATGACCAGATCGGCTTTCGGGCCTGGGGTAAGGAGCTGGCGTGCTGGGTGGGCTTGGTATTCGAGCAGGATTTGCCATTGCTTTTGCTCAGCATTGAACTTGGCGACGTAGCCTGCGATGTCGGGGATATTGGTCCATAAGGTAGAAACATGGGTGTAGGCTTGGCAAGAGGTGGCCAAAACCAGCAATGCTCCCCACAACAAAAGCCCAAGACCAGACTTTTTCATGCCGAAAACAACCGTGCCGCTACAGCAAAGATCGTCGTGTACAACTCGGTCAAGTCCCGATTGTCGACCGACGAGTAGGCTATTCGCAAATAGCGGCCCTGCAGGGCGATAGTCCCAATCCCTTCAGTGCGCAGAAGCTCTTTTCGTAAAACTTCGGCGTCCCCTTTGAGAAGTTCAAACGTCATAAAATAGCCTGAGTTAAAGGGGAGGGGCCGTAAAACTGCTGGAGCGGTTGTCACAAGGGCTCGTACCGACCGGTAGCGCTCTTCCAAGACTTTGGCGAACTTGTCTTTGATACCATGATAAACCAAGCTCGACAGCTCTTTGTACAGGAGCGTCTGACCGACACGGCTGGAATTGGACATCACAGTACGGATGGTCCCCAAGATTTTTTGGTCGAGGGCCGAAAAGTGCTCAGCTGATAAACCCTTTGCAGCCAGGGTCAAAAACGCAACGCGAAAGCCCCAAACGTAGTCTTCTTTGGTTGCCCCATCAAGCTTTACCGCCAACAAGTTTTCATGGGCATTGTAGAGGAGGTTGAAAAGGGAATGCTTGTAAACATCCTTTTCGTAAAAGAGGCCAAAATAGGCGTCATCAAAAAAGACCACAAGATTGAGGCCTTCGGCAGCAAGAGCCGTAAGCTGGCCTGCTAAGTCTTGGGCCTCCGTCTCGGTAGGAGTGTAGCCCGTGGGGTTGTGCGGAAAGTTCAAAACCAGAACCGCTTTATTGCGGCGGGCGTTTGACCTCAGGGTGTCGACAATTCCTTTGACATTGAGTTTGTTTTCGGGGGTGAACAGCGAAAACGTCACGCAGTGGGCCTGAGCCCGGGTGTCAAAGATTAGCGGGTAGTTGTCCCAGCACAGGTCAGAAAAAACAACACAGTCGTCTTCATCAATAAAAAGATCGGCCGCCAACGAGATTCCTGCCGTAATCCCGGGGACCACCGCCGGCAGAGACAGCTTGTCGTCACTCAGCTGGGGGTTTTTGGCGAGCAGAGAGGTTTTCCACAGCGTCCGAAGGCGGGCGTCACCACCCGTGGGGGCGTAATCGGTGGCTTCTGAGGGCGATAACCTTGGGAGGTTGTCTTGAATCGTGGGTAAAATCATGGGTTCGCCATCAGTCATGGCGATTCCCACTGTGGCATTAAAAGTGGTTGCGGATTTTTTCGCCTCGGCGGATTGCGCGACAATACCACGCGGAAAATAAATGCGCCGGCCGAACTTGGTCAGCGTGCGACCCACAACTGTGGGTGCTAAAAGGGCATTAAGTTCTTCAGCGAGGGGGTGCATGTTTTTTTCCTAACAGTTTCCACCTCCCTTGTCAATTGACAGCCAGCCACTCCTTAGCTGATGATAGAGAGAGATACTATGGCAAAAGCCCCGACGCAAAAGTCCAACCCTAAGTCCGATCAACCCCTTGGGTGGTTTGATCGCGTCCTCTCGCTTCTGGGCATGGAGCCTGATCCTGAACGGGAAAAGAAGGCTCTTTTAAAAGATTTAAAGACTCAGCTCAAAAAATCGCACGGAAAGTTTGTCAAAATGCCCGATCAGGTTGATGTTGGGCTCGCCAAATTTTTTTATGAGGTTTACGGTGTCATTGGCTCGGCCCAAACCTTGCTTCAGAACGCTGCGACCTCGCAAGCTTTGAAAATGATCTTTATTGAGCAGGTTCTGACGGCCAGTCAAAAGGCCCTGCAAGAAGAGTTGACGGAAGCTGGAATTCGTGAGCTGGCCAAAACCCTGCCTCATGAACAACTTCTTGACCGCGTTCGCACAAGCCTGGTCGACTACACCGCCGCTTTAGAGATCGAAACTCAAAAAAAGATCGATACGCAGTACAACCTCTTTTTGACCTTTATTGATTTTATCACGTTCAACTTCTATTTTTTGCTCAAAAAGTTTGATTCGATGCTTCCGGAACGAGACTTTGGTTACCTGCCTCGGTTTGAGCCGATTAACGGCGAATATGTGGTCGAAGACCTCAAAGATTTTTTAACTGTAAGTGGTCCGCTTTCGGCCTCGGCCGATTGGGATGGCCTGTTTGATGTGCTTAAATCGTACAAGAATTTGGAAGTACTCAGTCGCCCTGGCTGGAAAAAGTTTTTAGCTTCGCTGGCGGCGATTCGGCGTTCTGGCATCCTCTTACAGATCATTCAATACATGGGCAAAGACCCTTTCTACCAACCAAAGTCCGAATTCCCTTCGGAACGAATCGTCGAGGCTTACTTAACGCAAGTCAAAAATCAAGCTGAATCGGTTTTGGCCAAGATTGCCGAAGAACGGCGCAACGATAAACTCAACAATTTGATTCAACAGGTTTTTGGCACGACAGGCATCAGTCGAACGAAGAACTACACCGAAAAAGCCAATATAGGCTTCTCGAAGAAACGGGTGTCCGGCTACCTCTTTGTTGAGCCGTTGAACTACCTCAAGGCTTTTTTGTTAGATTTTTACAAACGCGATATCCGGGAACTTGTCAACTTGCTCCTCGTCAAAGGGCAATGGATGTCAAACGCCATGGCCCAACCCATGTCCGAGTCCTTTCATAGCCTCATGGAAGTTTCTGACAACCTCACCACTTTTGACGAGTCTTTGGCTGAGGACGCCGAACGAGGGCAAAAGCTCAAGGTTCTTCTTACCCGCTCGGATAAAGACCAAAACGCGATGATTTCGCTCAAGCAACAGCTGAAAGACATCAACAGTGGGGCCCGAGCTATTATTACCGAGGCCGCAACACACTTGGTGATCATTGGCAAACACCTCAAGATGGCCATCGACGATCATGCGAAAACCAAACATGAACTTATCCTCAACTGGAAGTCACTTGAGGCCTCAACCGACCGCAAACTGCACGAATGGATGACCGATACCTATAAGCTTATCTATAACTTCGTTCAGCTGATGCAATTCTTTGTTAAAGAGCGTCCTCCCCAGGAGTAGTCAGTACCGTTCGCTGAAAGGTGCGGGTCAGAAGCTGGTTCCCTTCAATCCAAGACAGAGCAAGTTCCGGTTGCTGAAGAGCTTGCCAAATCTGAGGAAAGTTTTCGCCCGTTGCTTTGACCCCGTTGACTGCTGTGACCTGTGAGCCAAGAGCGGGTAAGCCTGTTAGTCCGGGAAGAACTTCCGAAACAATAACCGTCCAGCCGCCGTCAATAAGATAAAGCCCCAAACCAAAACCATAAGAGGCAGTTTTAGATGCCAGCCACTGTTGGTCCGGTTTGACCAAAAACTCAGGGGCCTGAGTCGCCGTCCGCCCCAAAAAGCTACACCAGTCGGTACCCCGAAAAAAGCTAAACCCCAGACGGCCTGCGAAGGCGCCCTCTGGCTCATCCAGCACCGGAAGCTCTGGCCAGCTTAGAGCGCCCAGCTGGAGTGGTGGGCTTGAATACAACGAAAGGTTCCAGGTGTCGCCACCGGGGCCCATGCCCCTGACCGGTATGGGGGCAGAGCCTGCGGCCCCTTGGAGCCGAGCAAAGCTCGAGCCGTTGCCGGTATCCAGCAAAAAGCGAGCAGGTTGACCGGCCAAATTCCCCTCAAGCACTAAAGTGGGGCCGGCCCCTTGGCGTTCTACCAGGGAACAAGGCAGGTCTACCCCATGAAAAGGGGGCTTTTGGAGGCTAATTGTCAGAGTATGGGTCCCCGCTTTCCAACTCAACCAGTGTTGAGCAAGCGCGTCGGTACCTAAGACTAAGGCGCGGGGGTAGTCCCGTCCGGCACTACGATACCGGCCTATGCGAAGGGTTAAACCAGAAAAGCTTGCCCCTCCCAGGGTGAGGTGACTAAAGGTGAAAGACCTGGAGCCCTGCTGTGTGGGTGGCCCGACTTGCCTAAGAAAACGCTGGGCTTCGTCGGCAGGATAGATATAGCTGAAGGGTGAGCCAGTATCGGCGATGACCAAGAACTTTTGACCAGAAAGAGTGACAAACCCTGCGGCCAGGTAGGGCGGAGCCCCAGGTTCCCACGTCAAAGAAAGGGCCTGGGGTTTCGGACTTTCAGGTACCGGTGACGGTAGGCTTTGAGAGGGGGAAGGATGGCTAACCGTAGCACACGAGCTAACTAAAAGGGTGCCTAAAAAGGCGAGCAAAAAAACTTTCATGGAAGACTCATTATAAAGAAAAAAGGCGCATCTTGTGTAGATGCGCCACTCGCTTCGTCATGCCAGGACATTGATTTTTGTGCCCCTTGCCTCATCTTGGTTGGCTCTCCGGTCTGTTTCCCTGACTTCTTCGGATGAAATCTTTTGGGTTGCTTGCGCTTGGCCGGAGGGGCGGTCCGTCGTAGCTGACGGTCGTACTAGGAGCGGGTCCGAGCCGCTCGCTTTTTCTATTGTCATTGCACCTCCCAATTCAAAATTTAATCCCGGTCCCTAGAATTGTCCAGTGTTTCTTGCTGAATTTTTTGGGGCGTGTTATTCTGGCGCCCATGAATGGCCGTGTTCGTTTCGGAGGGTGGCTGATCAGTCTGTTTCTGGTGTTGGCAACCCCTTTGTTCGCCCAAGAGGCACCCCTCCAAAAAACGTATCGCTTTACGCGCCTCACGTTGGATGGCGGTTATCGCTTTGTGGGGCGGTACCCTCTTTCGGGCTCTGACTGGAAGGCTAGCGATTGCTGGGCTGTGACCACAGTTCAAGGGCAAGTCAAAGAGGTCGATTACTTCCGCCGTGGCGTCAACGCTCCTGCTCCCAACACCGGAGTGGCACGTATCATCGTGACCGAGGACGGTGATTGGGAAATTCGTACCAACGAAAACCCTCAGGGTCTGGTCATAGAGGATAGCGACGGAATCGCCGTTCGTCGTCTGAAAAAGAACACCTCGGGAGCCTTTGTGGCAATGTTTCAGTATGACCGAGCCGGGAACCTCAAGGATGACAGCTCGGGCATCAGCGCCTATTTGTGGGTGCCCGATAGCCAAGGTCGCCGGGTGCGTTCAATACGCCTCGATAAGAGTGGGGAACGTACTGTTAATAAAGCTGGAGTGGGCGAAATAGACTTTACCTACGATAACCAGGGTAACCGTTTGACGGCGAAACTTTTAGATATCAACGGCAAACCCATGGCGGAACCTACAGGAGTTGCTTCGTTTGCGTGGACGTATGACGAAGCAGGTAACCCGGTCAGTGAGACGAGGTTGAACCTGCAGGGTCAGCCGGTGGGGGGCTGGAATGGCATTGCCCGCTGGACCAAGGTTTGGGATTCACAGGGTCGTCTTCAAGAACAGGACTTTTGGGATGCGCAAGGCCGCCCCATTACGGACCAAAACGGGGTGGCCCGTTACGTCTGGCAGTACAATGATGCCCTGCATTGGACCAGAGTCTGGCGCTACGACACTCAAGGGCAATTGACCTTGGATGACCGGGGGGCCGCCATGGTCAAGACTCAGTGGTTTGATCAGTCTAATCAAAAAGAACAAGACATTTACGGGCTTGAAATTAACCCGTACTACGCCGCGCTCCCGTCGGTTCAAAAGTCAGTTTCGGAACGCTATGAGCTCAAAGACGATGTTGACGGAATCGCTGTCCGGCGCTGGACGTACGACCAAGAGGGAAACCCCATCACCTTCAAAACCTATAACGCCCAACTTCAGCCGGTTCCTAACAGTCAAGGGGTGATGATTGTTAGGCGTCAGTATAACGTACGGGGTCAGTTGACCCAAGAACGCTTTGAATCAGCTCCAGGGCAACTCATGGAAGCCAATAACGGCTTGGCTGGCTACCGTTGGACGTACGACAGTCAGGGACATTTGCTCCGTCAGGACAATCTGGGGCTGGACGGTCAGTTAAAACTTGACCCCCAAGGCGTAGCCTCGTATGAGTGGACGTACGATGAGCATGGTTTACGGATTAAACAGAGGAACCTGGGAACTCTCGGTCAACTAAAAGACGACAACCGAGGCGTAGCCATCTATTTGTGGAAATATGACAAATTTGGTGATTTAAGCGAAGAAGCCCACGAAGGGATTGATGAACGGCCCACCGTGGATACCTCCGGTGTCTATATCTACCGGTATCGGCCCTCGGCGGGGGGAACCTTGGCTTTGGTGCAGAGTTTCGATCTTAATGGAAACCCAATAGGGGGGACTTAAACGTGGATGTGTTTTTTGTGCTTTCGAAAGTTATTCCTTTGCTCTTGTATCCTCTGCCTTTAGCGCTGTTGATTCTTTTCGTGGGTTCGTTCGTTGCAACCCCTCGGTATGATCGGGAAAAGGGCAGGGCTTTTCGTCGAACGGTGCGCTTCACTGCGTTGGCCCTTTGGCTTCTTGCCAGCCCGTGGTTTGCAAATTTGCTGGTCAAAGTCTGGGAATACCCCCGTCAACCGCTGTCGGCTTTGCCGACGGTCTCTGATGCCGCTATTGTTTTGGGTGGGCTTAGTGACCCCGTGATTTCTACACCCACGCATCTCGAGTTTAATGAAGCCGCTGAGCGGATCACCGAGGCGGTGCAGCTGTATCGAGAGGGCAGGGTTAAAAACCTGGTTATTTCTTCGGGAAGCGGCGATCTGACACATCCGCATGCCGCCGAGGCCCCCGGTCTGGCTACGTGGGCCGAAAGTATGGGGGTCAACCCCGAGAACATTTTTGTCGAAGACCGTTCACGAAACACCCGCGAGAACGCTGAGTTCTCGCGCCAAATTTGCGACGCTCACGGCTTTCATAGTTTTGTTCTTATTACTTCAGCCTTCCACATGCCTCGAGCCTTGGCTGTCTTCAAAAAAGCGGGGTTCGAGGATGGTGGGCACCACCTGGTACCTTGGCCCGTAGATACTCGTGAAGACTCGCAAGGGTTCCCTTTCAACCTTGTTCCCACGCCACATGATTTAGATACCGTTCAGACCTTTGTCAAAGAAATGGTAGGTATGTTGGTGTATCGCCTCATGGGTTTTGCATAGGACGGAGTTTTGTAGGCGAGCCCCGGTTTACTCGGGGTCATCGCGGTCGCGAAAGAATTCTTGCACGACCGATTCGATGTCGTAAGGGCAAGTCAGCCTCCAATCCGCGAACTCCTGAGAAAGCTTTTGGGCTTCGGGAAGGCGGCCGCTCTCTTCGAGGCAGGCTTGTGACCATAAAAAGGTTTCGGCAAGATGGGCATAGTATTGGAACCCCCAGTCTACAGGGTGCTTTCCTAAGTCTTGCGCTGCCTGGCCAAACTCTTCGCGTTCAGCGAGCAAGATGAGCCTGAGTTTGTCGAGAATTTTGAGCGCCCGCGCAAAATCTTGAACGTCATAAGCAACCCAGGCCAAGTTGAGTCCGTAATAAGCCAAGTTGAAGCCAATAGACCGCAACTCAGCCAAGCCCCCCTCGGCGGCGGTACGACAGGTGAAGTACCACACTGTTTCCAAAAAGGTGATCGCTCGGTCCGAGGGGCGTTCTTCTAAAAGCTTGAGGGCAATATTGCCCAAAGCATCATAGTAGCGGTCATCGGCCAGATACTCGAGGTTGTCTTCTAAGACCGAAAGGGCTTCGTGGGCATCGTGAAAGGAATGGTAGGTTACGAGGTTGTAGGCACTGTAGCCGATGCGTTCCCGATCGCCACTCTGACGCGCCTTTTCGAGACCTTGAACCGCCAGCAGGTACGACGGCATGCCCGGGTTTTCGGGGTCAAACGAAAAGCTAAACAGCCACTGGTATAAATCACAGGCCATGGCTGGTTCTTTCGTCAGGGGGAGGTACTGTTCCACGAGTGACGTCAAAACTAGCGGGGGTGTATCGCGGGCCAGTTCGTGAAGGACAATTAACAACAGCTCTAAGGCGTCCTGACTGCCCAGAGGGTTGTCACCGCTGCCGTACTCCCGAATGGTGCGATCTAAGAGCCACCGGAGGATAACTTGCATTTCGTCGGGCGAAAAATCTAACAGAAGGCGCCAAAGCTCATATTCCGCTTCAGTGACGAGCTTGGTGGGCTCATCCCAAAACGTGATCCATTCTTTAAGGTTGAGTGGTCGTTGATCAGCTTCGACGAGGAGGGCTACGGGCCTTTGAAGGGCCGAGCGGTATTCTGGGTTTTCAACAAGTGCTTCTAAAAAGGATGAAAAGCGAGTGATTTCAAAGAGATGATTCAGTGCCAAAAGGCTTACTCCTTACGGGCCACAGCCGCGATCCAGCCTGTGGAAGCGCAGGTTTGACCCTCTAGCCCGCCATACCACTCCACCGACCAGCCGGCTAAGAGTTCCTGCAAATGGGGAATCTCGTGCCAACGGTACCAAAAGGCAAAACGACGCAGACGGGAAGACTCCAACACCGTCCAAACGCGGGCGAAAGTCCTCAGCTTAGGATAAACATACTGGCGATTCAAGACAAGGTGGTCCTCGTTCGACCAGAACCCAGGTCCACGGTGGACTTTCCAGGTTTGAGGTTGGCGTCGTTCAGCCTTCCACCAGCGGTGGTCAAAGGTATCAAAAATCAAAAGGCCGCCGGGGTTCAGGGCCTCGCGGCACTGTCGAAGCCACCTCTGGCTCTGAGAAGGCGAAAAGGTCCCCAACGTTCCATAGGTCATTATGATAAGGTCAAAACCCCTTGAAAACTCCCAGGTATGAAGGTCTGCGGTAAGAAAGTGAGCATCAAGGCCTTCGTCTTCAGCTTGCTCGGTTGCATAGGCCACCGCCGTCGCTGATAAATCGACGCCCCACACCGACCACCCCCGGCGGGCAAGCTCATGGGCGTAAAGGCCCGGACCACTGCCAAGGTCGAGGGCCCTCAAGGTTGTTTTGGCACCCAGGTGAGCTCGGGCCCGCTGATCAATCCAGGAGCACTCGCGTTCAATTTGGGACAAAGGCCGACTGGCGTCGTCGTCGCGAGAGTCAAGATGAGCGTAAAGAATGTGAGACGCCATGTATGGCTCGTTCCAGATCGGGCCATCGAGGGGGTCAAAGGGCTCCGGACGGGTGTCAGCTTCGGCAAGGCGCATCCAATCGATCATAGCACTCCTGAAGAAACTTAAAAGGTTAGCGTTCAAAAAAGAACTGGCGTTCCGCGAGAAGCCGATTTCTGGTATTTTAACGGGGACAAAAGAAAAGAGGAAGAAAGCATGAACTTGGAGCTAAGTGCCCTATGCCCTTTTGGTGTTGAAAAGTTAGTTAAGGATGAATTGAAAGGTCTTGGCTACCACGTCATGAGTTCTAGCCCGGGACGAGTGGATTTTCAGGGGCCCTGGGAGGCGGTATACCACGCTAACCTTGGTTCACGGACAGCTGAACGAGTTTTGATTCGATTGGTAAAAGCTCAGGCGAGAGATTTTGACCAGCTGTTTGAAGCAGTACGCTCGGCGGCTTGGGAAGACTGGTTAACGCCAGCGGTGACAATTCATATCGAAAAGGTACGCTTGTATCAGTCCCAGTTAACGAGTGTCCCTGCCGTTCAAAGCATGGTGCAAAAGGCGGTCTTTGAAACCCTCTGCCGCCGCTTTCGTTTGACACGCCTCCCTCAGAACGGCCCCCTTGTCGCGTTGCGGGTAACCTTAGCCAAAGATCAACTTGAGGTTTTTCTTGATTCTACGGGTCCGGCTTTGCACAACCGAGGCTATCGACAGGCTACGGGCGAAGCCCCGCTCAAAGAAAACCTCGCGGCGGCCTTGGTATTATTTTCGGGGTGGCGGCGTAAGTACCCGTTGGTCGATCCGTTTTGCGGTTCTGGTACCATTCTTACCGAAGCTCTTCTGTATGCTTATGACCTTCCCCCTGGGCTTAAGCGTTCTTTTACTTTTGAACACCTTCGACCCTTTTCGGCTCTCGACTGGGATCTTCTTCGCGACGAAGCTCGTCAGAAAGCAGACCTATCTCATCGGGTGCGCCTTTTTGGTAGCGATAAGGACCCTGTCGTGTTGCGGTCCGCTCGAAAAAATGTCCAAGCGCTAGGGTTGGAAGAACACTTGCGTCTTGACGTGCAACCCATGGAAAAGGTTTCGGCGAGATTTTGGGGGCTTGAGGAACCGGGCTTCGTGGTGACGAACCCCCCGTACGGCGAACGCTTAGAGACTGTTGCCGCTGCCCGAGAGCTCTCGCGGGCTATGGCCGGCTGGGACCGCGCTTTTCCAGACTGGTCGGTAGGTGTTTTAACCCCGCTTGAGAGTCTGCCCCAGGATATGGACCGGGAGCCTTTTGTCGTTCGAGAACTTTCGAACGGGCCCCTTAGGGTAAAATTTTTTCAGTTTACCAAAAAATAGCAACCGATTGCCTATAGTTAAATTGACAGAAAATGCGGGTGATTCTATAGTTTTTCGTAGGTTTTTGCCCAGATCTCAGAGTTGGGCAACAAGGAGTCCCCATGCCGCATCCCAACCCTTACGGGCATTTTGACGACGCGAGCCGCGAATACGTCATTGTCCGTCCCGATACCCCTCTGCCCTGGCTAAATTATCTTGGCCAGGATGAATTCTTTGGTCTGTGTACCAATACCGGCGGCGGTTACACCTTTTGGAAAGACGCCAAACTGCGGCGCCTGACCCGCTACCGGTACAATAATATTCCCTATGATTTGGGTGGTCGGTACCTCTACGTCCGTGAGGGGGATTTGGTGTGGAACCCAGGGTGGAAGCCTGTCAAGACGGCCTTGGATTCGTACGAATGCCGCCATGGCCTTGGCTATACCACCATTACTGGTGTTAAAAATCAGTTATCGGTGTCGCAGACCATGCTGGTGCCCCCAGGGGATAATCTTGAGCTATGGAAGGTGACGGTAAAGAACCTTTCGAACGCACCGAAACAGGTCAAACTCTACTCTTTTCAAGAGTTCGCCTTCTACGAAGCGCTTAACGACATGACGAACTACCAAAGAACCTATTCGATAGGCGAGGTTGAAGTAGAAGACGGCGTTATTTATCACAAAACCGAATATCGCGAACGCCGTAATCACTACACGTTGTTTGCTTGCACCGGACCGGTGACAGGCTTTGACACCAGTCGCGATGTGTTTGTAGGTGTTCATGAAGGTCTTCACGAAGCTCAGGTTCCAATGACGGGAAAAGCGCTTAACTCCCTGGCTTTTGGCTGGAACCCCATTGGCAGTCACGAGGTGACGCTCAGCCTAAAGCCGGGCGAAGAAACCTCGTTTGCTTTCATTTTGGCGTACGTTGATCATGAGTTAGCGGGTTTTACCGGGCCTAAGTTCAGTGCCCCTATGGTGATGAACAAAGAGCTAGGACGACAAATAGTCGCCAAATACCGCCGAATCGAGGCGGTGGATGAGGCCCTCGCACGGTTGAAAGCCTACTGGGACGAAAACCTTTCGCATTTTCAAGTAGACAGCCCCGATTCTCATGCCACCCGCATGGCCAACATTTGGAATCAGTATCAATGTATGGCTACCTTCAATATGAGTCGCTCAGCGTCCATGTATGAAACTGGCATAGGCCGAGGCATGGGGTTCCGCGATTCTAACCAGGACTTGTTAGGGTTTGTTCACATGATTCCCTCGCGGGCTCGTGAACGAATTTTGGACATTGCGGCAACTCAACTCTCTGATGGAACGTGTTTTCATCAATATCAGCCGCTAACAAAAAAAGGAAACTCTGAAATTGGTGGAGATTTTTACGACGACCACCTATGGCTTGTTCTGTCGACGGTGAGCTACATCAAAGAAAGTGGAGACGTTTCCCTTCTGGAAGCCCCCTGCGGGTACGCCGACAAAGATTATACCAACGCAAAAAAAGAAAATTTGTTGCATCACCTAGAAACGTCCATTGCCTACACCATGGCTAAAAGGGGCCCGCATGGCCTGCCGTTGATTGGCCACGCCGACTGGAACGATTGCCTCAATCTGAACTGTTTTTCGACAGAACCCAATGAAAGCTTTCAAACCGCTGGCGATGTCAACGGCTCGTCGGCAGAATCGGTGATGATCGCGGGGTTGTTCTTGTATGCAGCACGCGATTTAGCACAACTTTATGAATTTCTGGGCCGTAATGCCGATGCCCAACGGATCAAAGCCCTCAGGCAAACGATGCTCGACACGATAGAACAGGTTGCTTGGGATGGAGCCTGGTACACCAGAGCCTACGATGCTGCGGGAAAGGTCATCGGTTCTCATACCAATGACGAAGGACAAATCTTTATTGAAAGCCAAGGTTGGGCGGTTTTGGGCGGTGCTGGTGCCGAGAACGGTCGGGCACGACAGGCGTTAGAAAGCGTACATCAGCGGTTGTATACCTCTAACGGTATCGTCTTGCAACAGCCTCCGTATAGCACCTACCGCAAGGAATATGGAGAGGTCACCTCGTACCCGCCGGGGGTAAAAGAGAACGCAGGAATTTTTAGTCACAATAATACCTGGATACATTTGGGGTGGTGCCTGTTAGGCGAAGGTGATCGGGCCCTAGAGTACTATCACTCGATTTGCCCTTCAAAAAAAGAAGAACAAATTGATATCTACCGGTCCGAGCCCTACGTCTATGCTCAGATGACTGCCGGCAAGGACGCACCTTGTTTTGGTGAAGCCAAAAACTCTTGGCTGACGGGGACGGCCGCTTGGACGTTTGTCGTCGTGAGTCAGGGCATCTTTGGTATCAAACCGCACTTTGAAGGGCTTCAAATTGACCCTTGCGTGCCGCGTGAGTGGAAAGAGTTCCGAGCTACCCGTACCTTCCGGGAGGGAACCTTCGAGATTCACGTCAAAAACCCAAAAGGTGTTTCTAAAGGTGTGGCCGCTGTTACGGTTGACGGCAAACCGATAGCGGGAAATATCATTCCCGCCTTGCCCGGAAAACATAGCGTCGAAGTCGTAATGGGCTAGAGCTTATACCTTGAGGCTTCACGCTGAGGCCTACACCTCGGGGGCAGGGGGGTGAATGGCATCGTGATCCTTACGAGTTTCAAGATGAGTGGTCACCATACAGCCGGGAAACGACGCGGCGAGCGTTTGCTCGATCCGTGTCGCTGACCGGTGGGCATCACGAAGGCGGGCGCTGTCGTCAAACAACAGGTGGACTTGGATCCAGTATCGGTTGCCCGAGTTGCGAAAGCGCGCCTCGTGATACTCTGCTTTTTCAGCTTGGCAGGCGGCTGCTAAAACCTCTTCGAGTTTTCGTTCTTCTTCGGGTGTGACGCGGTCCATCAGGCCCGAAAAAGAGCGTTTCATGAGCTTTCCGCCTTCGGACAAGATATTTAAGGCGGCTAAGATGGCGAAAATTGGGTCAAAATAGGCAGGATCAAACGTCCAAGTCCCTACGTGGATCCAATTTTTAGGAAAAAACAAAACCAAGAGCAAGCCGATTAAAACCCCACCCGAGGTGACAGAATCGGTCAGAACGTGGCGGCCGTTGGCTTCAAGAATCAAATTGTTTTTTCGTTTGCCAATTTGAACCAGACTCAGGCCCAGAATCCCGTTGACGACAAGAACAACCCCACTGATGATCGTACCGACATCGACGTCACTTAATCGTGGGCCTTCAATAAATTTGAGGACCGCTTCGTAAATGATGAATAAGGCCGCCAGAACAATCATTGCCCCCTCAAACCCGGCGCTGAAAAAGCTGATACGATCGTAGCCAAACTGATGGGACTTGTCTGACCGTTTTGACGAAAGTTTGAGGCTGTAAAAGGCAAAGGTGACCGCGACGACGTGTACCACAGACTCGGCGGCGTCCGACATGATCGCGGCCGAGTTGGTGATGACATATGCCGTCATCTTGGTTATCAGCATCAAAAAACCGATGGTGAGGCTGAGCAACATGGCTCGCCCCAGGGTTTTATCGGCCGTTGGTGGAGAGGGGACTAAAGTCATGAAAATCCTCGCTTTTTTCGAGTGAAAGATCATAAACCGCCGAAGTTTTGCGGTTTTTGTTTTCAACGTAGTGGATCGTGCGAATGTAGTCTTCTACCACATTAATTTTATCCAGAGGGGTCACGACCATCAACTGAAGGTTCATCTGTTCAAAGAGTTTCATCGCGAATTTTGAGTTTTCAGGGTCAACCTTGCTAAAGGCTTCGTCCACCACGGCAAAACGCAAGGAACGCGACCCCGCTGTTCCCCTAATACCAAATTGATGGGCGATCGCGCTTGCCAGAATGGTGTAGGCCAACTTGGCCTTTTCGCCACCCGATAAGCTCTGGCTATCCTGGTAATACTGGCGTTGAGATCCGTCTTCGGCATAGCGTTCCACGGCGGCGAATTGAAGCCAATGGCGCACATCGGTGACTTTTTTTCGCCAAAGCTCATCGTCGGCTAGGGCTTGGATGATGGCGCGAATCCGATGAAAGGCCTGCTCGAGGTCGCTGTCACCTACTAGAGCCTCTTTGAGCATGCGCCGAAAGTCGCGGATTTGTAGATCACGGCTGTCTTCGGCCTGAAGTTGAATAAAGGTAGCAGGAAGGCTGTTGTAGGTGATAGTTTTTAAAGACGAGTTAAGTTCCCGCACGGTTTCTTGAATGGCACGCAGGTGATTTTCTAACGAGGTTCTAAAGTCGGCGATGTCTTCAAGCAATCTTTGGTTGAGCCAATCCTTAAACCGTTTCTGGTACCCGGGGAGGTCTTCACGCCGAATTCGGTCGTAACGCTGACGAAACTCGTTCAAGTTGTCAGCCTTGGCCATGAGCGAGGCGGTTTCGCCTGTCCACTCGGGAAAGCGCGCGGCCAGTTCAGCACCCGGGTTGATGTACCGATGCATGGCTGTTTCTAGCTCCCGTTCCACGAGTTTAAGGTCGTCGGTGGTTCGTTTTCGTTCGCCAGCCAGGGTACGACTGACTTCATCACGGACTTTAACTAAAGACCCGAGGTCGAGCAAGATGTTCACCTGCTTGAGCCACGGTTCGAGGCGCCGTTGGCCCTCTTCTAAATCAAAACCAGCAAAGTCAAGCAGAATGCGCTGGGCCGCAGACTCTTCCATTTCATACTCTTCAAGGGTCTTGCGGAGTCGTCCTGACTGAGCGGTCGTTTCATCTTTTTCACGAGTTTTGTCTTTGAGGGCAACTTTGAGCTCCGCTAAGCGTTGGTGTAGTTGGTCGGTGCCGCTTTCGCCGGTTAGTGCCTTCTTGCGGTCCGCTAACTTGGCAAGCTCGGCAGTTTCGGTCTCGGTATCCAGTTGGTTCCAAGCAGTAAAATCGAGAAGCTTTTCCAAAAGTATCCGTCGGTTATCAGTCTGGCGCCGTTTTTCTTCTAAAGCATTTTGTTGGGCCTCAAGGCGGGCCAGTTCAGTTTGCGCGGTTTCTCGGCGCTGAAATAGGGCCTTGCGCTGGACCTCATTCTCCCAACCAAGGACGAAGTGCCCTGGATCGTCCCAACCAGGGGAGGGGCGGCTCCACAGCCGCCCATCACGAATCCAGCCGTCTTGGGTAAAGCCACGCTGGGTGCGCGAAAGTTGATCGCTTTCGCAAGCCTGAAAATCGTAGGTTCGACGCAACCACGCGGACAAACGTTCCCCCCAAGGTGCCAAGCGACGAAACTCTAAAAGGTCAGTGAGTTGGTCCCTGTCTTCCGAGACAAAAAATTGTTCTTCGGTCGAGTCGCGCAAGACCAAGATTTTTCCGGGGTGGTCACCGACCCAGGCGCGAACGGCAGTTTCGTGTTCGGGGTCAACCAGAACCGCCAAAAGAAATTCACCCAAAAGCCGCTCTACCGCGGGCCTCCACTGAGGCTCAAGAACCCGAACCAACGCGGCCGCAAACGGAAGTTTTTCAGGGTCCATATCGAGGTCGGCCGCCATTCGGTCGCGCCACTGCCTGCGGTCGCGAGGAATCGCATCCGAATGATGGCGAAGACTTTCTAGCTCTTGAGTCAGCGCCTCGGCTTCCTCACTGGCGGCAAGAAGACGGTTTCGCCCTTCGGCCCAGGCAAAGCTTGCAGGAGCCGCTTGTTCTTCGAGCGCTGACTTTTGTCGGACAGCTTCTTCGCGGTGTTCCCAAAAGCCCGTTTCTCCCTGGACGGGACCAAACCCCAAGGCCTTGGCCAAACCGTCATACTCCAGTCTTAACCGCTCTTTTCCGGCCAGGATATCGCGGCGATGGGCTACGTCGCGCTCTAAAGTGTCCAAAAGTCCACTTTGACTTTTGTCGCGGAGGGCGAATTCCCAATCGCGTTCTTGGCGGCGCAAATCTTCGAGCTGAAGGTCCAAACTGTCCTTTTGAGCTTCGACGGCGGCCAAACGAACTTGCTCACGGTTTTTGGCCTCGGCGAGAAGTCGTTTTTCTTGGGCCGCAAAAACGGGGGCAACAGCCTCCCAAGCTTGATCCTGCTCGGCTTTTTGCTGACTGAGAGCTTCCCAGCGCTCGCCGGCCAGCATGGCCGGTTCCAATAAACGCAGTTGTTCCCTAGCCTTTTCAATCTGCTGATGCGCTCCCAAAAGGTCTTCATAGTTCTTTTTGAGTTTGGCGAAGTCTTCTTCCATATCCGCCGCATCCAACATGTTGTCGCGGATAAACTCGTTCAGGTCGCCCAACACCTTAACCCCGACCACATGCGAAAACAAACTGAGGGCTTTGTCGCTTTTTAGGCCAAACAAGCTAGAAAACGTCTGCCCATAGAGGGCAAAGGTGTCGAAGAATTTCACGGGATGTCGAGCTGTAAGGGCTTTTTTCCAGGCGGGGCCCCCGTCAAACGGGAGCAAATCTTCGGAGGAAAGCCCGGCGTTAGCCACCAAGTAGAGCCGTTTCAAGGAGCCCGCCGACCACCAGCGCAGTTGGGCTAACGTGGCTTCTTGTTGAAAACTCTCGTTGGCAAAGCTGGCCAAAAGGAGCGAAAAATCATCTTTACCCCGCAGGTATTGCGTTTCGCCCGAGGTGCTGTCTTCGTCGCGAAGGGTACCATACGCGCCCAGAACATACGAGGTTTCGTCGCGTTCTCGTTTTTTGTCCGCCCCCGACGACTGGTTGTAGTGACGTTTTCCCGGCGGTACCAGCAAGGTAACCAAAGCATCGACCACGGTGGTCTTGCCTGACCCGTTGGCCCCCGTGAGCAGGGAGTTTTTACCGCGAGGGACCAAGCGGTAAATCTTGTCGTGAAAGGTGCCCCAGTTGTAAATCTCGAGAGTATTGAGATGCCAGCCAGCGCTTTGAACATCTGTTTCAAAGAGAGTAGACATAGCCCCACTCTAGGGGGAGGCAAGCCCCCTGTCAACGAGGGGGCGAAACGGTTTACAGGTGACTGCCCAGAGCGTCGACAATCTGGAGCTTCCCGGCCCTTCGCGCGGGGAGCCACGCCCCCACAACGGCAATAAAAGCAGAGCCCGCGATCGCCAGCACAAACGGCAAGGGTTCGTAGACAGGCTTCAAGAGGCTGGTAAACGGAATGGGAATATTTTCGGGCAGGAGCTTTCGTACATCTATACCCCCAGCAAAGGCGATTCCCAGGGCCAAGGCCGCTAGCACCCCAGCAAGGCCACCGAGCGCACCCAGCAACAGTCCTTCAGTCAAAAAAAGCCGGCGGAGGTTTTTTCGCTTCATCCCTAAAGCTCGAAGGGTACCGATTTCGCGAAAGCGTTCCTGAACTGACATCGACAGGGAATTAAGTATTCCTACCGTCACTAGCAGAACCAAAATCCCCAACATGAGGGTCAAAATACGGATACGGCTGTCAATGGAACTGACGACCGTTTGTGCAAACTCTTTCCACTCGTAGACCTTGAGGGGCTGACCAGCTAAGCCAGAATCTTGGCGAAGTGCCTGAATGGTTTCGGCAGTATCGGCTGCCGTGTCATTCCCGTGAAAGCGAAGAACCACGCGGGTCGCAAAATCGGGGGGTAACGAGAGGGCTTCCCGAGCCTTGTCGAGGGTGGTGAAGATAATGTGATGATCAAAGAGGGCAAACCCCAACGAAAAGATGCCCGAAATGGTCCCAGCAACGAGGTTGCGAACGCCATAGCGGTCCAGGGCCGTCAAAAAAACCTGCTGTCCTACCTTTAAACCTAAGGTAGCGGCAAGCCCACTGCCGACCACGATATCGTTGGAATTTTTCATCCACGTACCAGCCGTGAGGTTGCGGGCAATGGTGGTGAGTTTCGGTTCCGCCTGGGGGTCAACACCACGAACCTGAACCGGGACTGAGGTGACTCCGTTGCTGATTCCTGCCGCGTAGTCGATGCGAGCTCCTACGGCCTCCAGCCCAGGGAGGCTCCGAGCAAAAGTTTCGACGGCCTTGGTGTCGGTGATGCCCAAATCCAGCGGAAGCCGAACACTTTCGGCCTGGTAGCCTCGATTGAGAATTTGAACATCTGCCGTATCGATATCGCGTTGTGTTTGATAGACGGTTTGTTCCATGCCGATGATCCAGGCTTGCATACTGATGAGGACCATCACTCCCAAGGCAATGGCAATGACGTTTAAAAACGTTCGCCGGGGGTTACGGAAAACATTGCGTAGGGCGACCGTGAAGATTTCCATGCCAGCTCCTTTTATATGTACGTTAGCGCCTCAAGGACGCTCTTTTTGGCCGCTACCCGGGCAGCATAAAAGGTTGACGCCAGGGCAATGACAATTCCCGCCGCTCCGTTGGCCACGATATCGGTCGGGTTTAAGGCCGGGTAGATGCGGCTGGCAAAACCCAAGTATTCGGTGGCTGACCCCACATCGACACCCACCTTGGACAAAAGAGCAACGGCGCTGACCCCCAAAACCAAGCCACAGAGGGCTCCCAGAGCGCCTAACAGGGCACCCTCGGTGAGCAACATCGCCAACAACTGCCGTCGTTTTAGACCGATCGCCCGTAAGGTGCCATGTTCGCGCATCCGCTCGAAGATGGACATCAGGATCGAATTGGCAATCACGGACGTGGCTACGATGATAAAAAAGATGCGGATAATAGCCGAGACGACATCTAAAAGCTTGAGGATGGTGAGGAGTGACCCAAACGTTTCTTGCCAGACGTCGATTTCGTACCGTTGTGGCGGAAACTCTTGGCGCAAACTTTGGCGGACCGCATAGCTATCGGCAGGATTTTTTAAAACCAACCGGATTTCGCGAGTCATCCCTTGAGCGTCCAAAAGCGACTCTGCGGTCGCCGTGGACACAAAGAACAAGCTGTCGTCGGTTAAATCGCTCCCTGAACGGTACAACCCCGTGATTTTGAGCTCTTGGTACCAGGGATTGTTGTCACGGTCGGTGGTGAGTACCATCACCGACCCGCCATACTTGACTCCCAACAGCTTTGCCGCACTTTCGGATAAGAGAATGCCCTGGCCTTGCGGCAGAAAGCTACCTTGGGTGATTCCTTCGCGGATGTTCGAATAAAAGGCGGTGGAGGGCGAGACTCCTTGCCCCATCATACCGAGATTTTTTGCTTCGGCTTTGCTGTCAACCGGTACCGGCTGAACCACCAAAGCGGGAAAGCTCAAGATTTTTTCTTTAATCAGCACCCGAGGATCCTGAATCTTGGCTAAAAGCTTGTCAGCGTGGGGTAACAGGTACTTGAGGTCCTGGGGGTTCACGGCGTTATCGGAACCAGCTGCCTTGATTTGAAGATGGCCAGCCGTGGGCAAAATGCTGTCCAAAAAGGTTGAAGTCAACCCGCTAAGGACGCCGCTGATGAGCGAGAGGACTCCCACGGCAATGAGCACCGCAAAAAAAACCACCAACGACCGCTTGCTGTGCTTAAAAATATTGAGCCAGGCCAGTTTAAAGAACATGGTTAGTTCTCCCCGGCGATCAGTCCATCTTTGAGACGAATGATCCGTGTCGCATACTTTTCAATCAAAGCGTTGTGGGTCGAAAAGATGAAGCTGACTTTTTCTTCTTCATTGAGGCGTTTCATCACCTCCATGATCATGGTTGACGTGACGGAATCAAGGTTGGCCGTCGGTTCGTCCGCAATGACAAGCCGGGGGCGGTTGACGAGGGCCCGGGCGATTGCCACCCGTTGTCTTTGTCCGCCAGAAAGCTCATCGGGTTTGTGTTTGACGAAATCTCCCAGTCCCACCACATCGACCAAGTGATCGACAATCTTTTGTCGTTCTTTGGCGCTTACCTTGCGCATCAAAAGGGGGAACTCGATGTTCTCGCGGATATTGAGAACGGCGATTAAATTAAACGATTGAAAGATAAAGCCGATTTCGTTGAGCCTAATGTCTGCTTCTTGATCATCATTGAGGGTGGCGAGGTCACGGCCCTGAAAGCTCACACTGCCACTGCTTGGCTTGTCGATACAGCCAAGAATATTGAGGAGTGTTGTTTTGCCACAGCCGGAGGGGCCTACAATCGACAAAAATTCACCGGTGTCAATGGTAAAGCTGACGCCCTTAAGGGCGGGAATAATGGTTTTTCCCAGCTGATAGTTCTTGGTAACTTCGCGGATCGTTAGGACGGGTTCGGCCATGGATGACTCCTTAAATTTGCGCACTTAAAAATGATAACGAGTTTGAAAGGTCACGACATAACGCGCGGTTTGCATACTGGGAGGCGGGAGCGGCACACTGTTCCAGGCATCGGTAACAGCCCCTGTTGCCGCCTGAAAGATCCCCACCAGGTCTAGACTGTCCCAAGGATAGAGGGTGAGGCTTGCCTGGTAGAGAGTACTGGCGTCCTGAAGGTCGACCAGACAAAAGCCCGCCAAATCAAAGGTGTTGCTTGAATTCGCATCCAGGTGGAAGATAGCGTTGTACCGGTCACGAAGGGCGGGGCGAAGGGCCGATACGGTGGTTCCAGGAAGGGCATTCGCTTGGGCCACTTGGCTGGAGGTCCAGCCTTGCCCCCAGTACAAGGTTTCTCCTTGAACGGTGAGGTCAACATCACCCACCGACCACGTATAGCGCGCGCCCACGGAGCCGGAGGGGGCTGGTTGGGTCCAAGCCGTGGGGGCGGTCCAGGTACTGACAGGGCCCGATGCTGGCACGAGCCCTTGGGGCAGAAACTCAACCGCTCCTTCTGCCGTCAGAATGACTCCACTTACGTCGTACGAAACCCCTAGGGCGGGGTTGAAGGTTTGGCTGGGACTGAAACACAGGCTGGCGGTTCCTTGAAAGCGGCCCGTCTGAACGCTAAGTTGAGTTGCCCCGGCCAGGTTGTTGGCAGAAAAGGTCGGGCTTGTTCCCGTGCCCCCCAAAGTGTTGCCTAGCTCGCGTTCCAGCGAAATTCCGCCAGTCCACCCGAACCAAGCGTTTGGTGACCACGCCCAGGTGGCTCCTCGAAAGCCGCTTTTTTGGTCAAAAAAGTTGATCGCGGGGTTGATCGAGTCACCCACGGTAAAGGTTTGCCCAACCCCGAGGTTGAGGCGCTTTTTACCGAACGTTAAATCCAGCCCCGGAAAGGGGGTGAGCCTGACGTAGGCTTCGGCGACATCAAAGAGTGCCTGCCCCGTCTGAAGCGAGTTCCCCAGCGGCAAATAGGCCGAACCGTCCAGGATGAAGGCTGTAGCCCCTTGCGAAAAGCTGAGGCGGCCGTTGAGGTCCAACAGCCACTGCGCGGTGGCACCTGCGTTCCAATCGGGGGCCGAGCCGAGAAGAATCTGCCCAGCATCGGCGACATAGTTAAACCTGGGCTCGTCTTGAGCAGAAAGCGAAAGACTCGCCAGCCCCAGAAAAAGAACACCCCAAAACAGGGCCCGTTTCTTCATGAGTCACCTCGTTAAGGCGTTCAAGTTGAACAGCTCGTCGGGGATGTCATGACGAGTCTTCATACTGTTGATCACCAAGGTCGAGGTCGTGCCGGTTTGGTCTAGGGACACCATCTGCATTTCGGTGGCTCGTAGGCGGCCCGCCATCTCTTTATAATGACTGAGGACCATTTTTCGGTACAGGAGTCCCGATTTGGCATAGTAATCGAACTTGAGCGGTAAAAGGTCACCTTGACGAACCCACATTTCAATCCAGCCGTAAGCGGCTTCAGGTCTTTTCGCGACGGCCCGCAACTGCCAGACTTTGACTTTACCAAACTCGGGGTGATCAATCACTTCAGCTTTTTCAAAAACCCCACGGTAGTCGTCTAAAAAGGAGGTGCGGGAGACATCCGAGTTAGAAAAGGCCGAGCCCTGAAAGGAATCCCGAGGGGCCAGGCGCAGGGGACGACTTGAGCCTGAGTGGGGGTTATAGAGCCACAGGCTCCCCGATTCCGTCAACATCCGTGTGCCACGGGACCGAGGGGGCGACAGGATCTGTAAAAAACTTCCCAAGCCTTTTTTATGAGTAACTTCCATGCTCATCACTTTGGGGTCTTCGCCTTGGGTGACCGTTGTGAGCGTTACCTTCATGGTGAAATCTTCGGGAAAACGGATTTCGTCAATCCGGGCCAAAAGGGTGTTGCCGTCGGGCACACTCTGTGCCCAGGCAAAAGGGGCCCCCAGACACAAGAGGGTCAAAAGTACTGCCAACCGTGGCCGGCGGCGAAACTCACGAATGAACGAATTCATGAACTCTCCTTTTCCGTGTGAGCATTCACTACGGAGGCTAAAAACTCGACATACTCGCGAAACCTGGTTTTCCCCAACAGCGTAAGAAAGTATTGCGAACTGATCGAATTCTCAATGATAGCTTTTTGCCCGTCTACGTACCCGGCCTGACGAAGCTTTTCTAAGTGTGCATAGAGACCGCCGTCGCTGGCCCCTAGGGCTTCTTTAAGCTGATTGAAAGAAATTTCCTTGTCACGGTAAAGCAGGGTAATAATCGACAGCCGAGTTTTTTCAAAAAATACCGCATCAAACTTGGTGTAGAGATCTCTCACCTCGGTAGCATGCGCGGGATTCTCGGGCATCTGAGCTCTCCTTTTAGAAAGTAAAGCTACTTTGTGTCGCAAAGTAATAGTACGGTGACTTGAAAAGTTTAGCAAGGGGGAACAAGATAAAAAGGAACATAGAAGGATGACTTGTGTGTTCAAGGAGGGCTGTGTGAAAATTCCACGCGCGACCAAAAAGATCCTGGCTCTGCAGTCCCAGGTGATCGAAGATTTTACCAAACAGATTCCTCAAGACCTCTGGGATGTGCGGCGAGGGCCCGAAGTCTGGACACTCAGGGAACACCTGTACCATTTAGCCGATGTCCAAAAGTTACTTCTAGGGCGGATCAAACTGATTCTTGCCGAAGAGCGACCGGTGATCCAGCCGTATTTTCCTGATAATGAGCCGGCCTTGGCTGAGCTTTTCCCTTCGATCGGGGCCGCCCTTACGACTTATCGGCGCCTGCGGGATAAGCAATTGAAGCTTTTCGCCAAGGCCCGCAAGTCGGACTGGAAAAAGCAAGCCCTACATGGCGAGTATCGGCTGTATTCCTTGAGTATCATTGCTCGACACTTGGTGATTCACGATGACTGGCACTTGTATCGCATGGAAGAAATTTGGCTGACCAAGGACGAGTATTTTCATTAACCAAAACAGAACTTTGACCAGCGACGGCCCAAGGGCCAAAGGGGAAAAAATTGAGTGAACCGGTTCTTGTCGGCCTGTTATTTGCCGATCGTGTCATTATTGAAAACAACGGAAAGCGGGGAATCATTGGCACGTTCAATGTCTTTCATTCGCAAAGCTTTCCCGCCTTGTTCCCGCCATGGTTTATCTATGCAGCGGTCACAAACCTCACGGGTAAGCATACCTTTGCTTTGACGCTTGTACACGAAGAGTCTCAACAAGTCGTAGTTCCCTTCAACGGCGACTTTGAATCCCCCGAAGCCGAGGTTGTCGTTGAGTTAACCCCAGCGCTTATGAACGTGACCTTTCCCCGCGCCGGAACCTATTTGCTCAGCTTTAGCGTGGACGGCGAACTGTTGGGAACCCGTATCTTGTACGTTCGTCAGGCCCCACCCGGTCGATAAGCCGCTAACCGAGCCTTGAGGTCATCAAGCTGGGCCCCACCCAGCTTGACCTTGAGGATGCGCATAACTTGATAAACCTTGCGGCCCTGGTCGCCGGGGTCGGGCGAAGCCGTCTCACGCAAGAACCCGAGCTTAACCATATGCCCCAGCGAGCGTTCAAACTGCTTCCAAGTACGGGCCTCGTCAAAACGCCCCCCCGTATAGGGAGCCAGGCGGGCTTGAAGGTCGCGAGCGGTTATAAAGAGGTCACGGCTATCGGTATTGGTAAGGTCAAACTCCTCGAGGGCGTCACGCAAAATCACCGCTAAAACGGTGGCATCGTACCCCAAGGGTGCCCGTTTCACCAACCGAGGCAGGGTATCTTCTTCGTCCTCAGGCTGAGTCAAATACGCCAGTCCCTCTTCGGTTACCAGCATCAGTCGCAACCCGATATGGCCAAACCACTCTTGGACGGCCCCTGTGTTGTCCAGCAAGAGTGCCCAGAGCTTGGCATCATCGTCGTAAAGAGGGCCTTGAAGCAGTTTTAGAATAACCGGTGCATACGAGAGCACCGTAAACTCAAGATCATCAGACATGGCCAAACTCCACGCGGGGGGATCGAAGCCGGAGGCGCTCATCAACCGGCAAAAGGGTAGTCTCGTCAGGATTGACATGCCCTGAAGGCGAAAACGAAGCGATTTCTAAGTAGGCAAGAACTTCCGACAGGCCTTGCTCGGGTGGCCAGCGCGAAAGGATTTCCTCTAAGGTGGCTTGGCCTTGGCGGGTACTCTCGGCCACGCGACGGCGAAGCTTAAGCAAGTCGATACTAAACTGACCCGTAAGGACAGCGCGGCTTTCGGCGGGTAGGGCCTGGGTTTCCCGCTGGGGACGATGGTCTTTAAAACGCCCTTCGGGTGGTTCGCTCCACGGGCGGTCGGCAATCATACTTAACTCGGCATCGCCCTCAACCTCCCAAACAAAGTCAGCGGGGGGCGAGGCATTGTGACGGACAAACTCTTCTTTTAGCGAGGCTAAAAGCGTGCGAAGCCGTTCACGGTGATGAAAGTCTTGTTCCGAGAGGAGTTTATTTAACTTTTCGGCGAGCAACCGGTTGCCAGCAATGACTTTGCGCCCTGCTAAATGCAGATGCGTTTTCAGGTGACGGAGGACCTCATCATGAGGGCTGCGATTTTGCGCATCGAGCAACGCAAACAGTTCGCCCAGGCGCTCAGGAAGCGACTCCTGTTCGCCTTCACGAATCAGGTGCTCCCAAAAGGCATAAAAGCTACGTCCCTGAGGACTTTGGCGAAGTTCTTCGGCGGCGTCCAAGGTATAGCCCAGAATGTCCCCGCGACTAAAACCTTCTTGGGCCTGTTGTTCATAGATCCGGCGGACCAAAGTCTGAAAGTTTTGTTCAACCTGCTTAAAATCGCCTAGCAGGGCACGGGAGAGGCGGTTGAGCGCGCTAATTCGTTCTTCGAGCTGAACATCGGTCCACTGCGGGGGCTCAAGGCCGATCTTAAGCTTTTGAATTTCTAAGTCCAGTGCGGCTTTCTTTTTTTCGAGACGCCGAATACGAGACTTCGGGTCAGGGTCAAGCTTCAAAACTAGGTCATCTAACCGCTGGAGGATTTCATCAAAGCGGCTTTCGGTTCCCACTAAAGTGTCGTCGAGGGTTTCGATCCACTGGAACACCCGTTGCGTCCAGGGTGTCGCTTCAACCCAGACCTGGCCATTTTCGTCGGCAAACCGTCTCAGGTAACGAATTTCGTCGCGGCACCAATGGTCTAAGAGTACTTTTGCCCGGCGGTGACGATCGCCCTGGGCTAACGGAATTTCGTCAGCCTCGAGACCGCATTCTTCAAAAAAGGTGGCCAGCCGCCCCTCTAAGAGATCGCTTTCGACCATAGGAATGGGGTCGTCATAGAACATCTTTCGAAAAAAAAGCAAAAGAAAGAGCGCATGCGGGTTACGCAAGAGGCGCAATGAAGGGTTGTCCGTCAAGCTTTGGCGTAAACGCTCGGCATCCATGGCTCTATTATTCAGGGAATCCTCTTGGCACGCAAGGCCGTAAAGAACGATAAAACCGGTTAGGTCAAAGCGATTTCATGCCGAAAAAAGAACGGGAGAGCCCATGCATCTGCGCTATAACGCCCCAGTTACCTTCAGTTTTGCCCTCATCTGCACCGTGGTGCTACTTATTGACCAATACGTGGCGCCCGGCTTTGTCGCAACCTATTTGCGTGCCCCCGGTGCTGACTTTCAAGCTAGTCAGCCGCAAAACTGGTTTGCGTTGATCTTTTATGTTTTTGGTCATGAAAATTGGACGCACCTTTGGAATAACCTGCTGTTTTTGATTTTGTTGGGGCCCATTCTCGAAGAAAAATATGCGCCCAAAGCCATGTTGTTTATGATGGCCGCTACCACGCTGGTAGCGGGAATTTTTAACGTGCTGTTGCGCCAGCCGCCGCTCGTCGGCTCGTCGGCTATTGTCTTTATGATGATCATGCTGGTGAGTTTTGCCCGGACCAAACAAGGCGAAATTCCGGTTTCGTTCTTGTTGGTCTTTATTCTGTTTATGCTGGCCGAAATTACCCGAGGGGCGGCACCCGGAAGTCATGACGTATCGAGTGTTGCCCACGTCGTCGGTGGCGTGTGCGGAACGATCTTTGGCTTTTTAAAGATGGCTGCCGGTCAGGGGGGAGCCCCTGCGCCCGGTGGGCCTCCTAAAAGTTAATCCTCGGGTGGGGGCGGAAGGGGGCGGCCCTCACGCTGGGCTTGACGCCGAGCCTCCATATAATCATGGTCGCGCCAGACTTCCCAGACTAAGCGGGCCAACGGCATGGATAGGTTGTTGGTGGTACTAGTGGCAAAGGCGATTCCTTTAGGGTTAGCAACATTTTTTTTGATCAGATCAACCAAACCGAACAACTCTTTTTTATCAAAACCATGCAAATATAAAACCCGTTGATTTTCACGGTCAGGGATCCGTGCTGGTTGGTCGGAACTTTCCGACGCGGCAAGGTCGCGTGGATCCGCTTCACGATGAACCAAGCGTACCAAGTCCTGCAACGCTAGCTTTAAATGACGGTCCCGTGTGGCGGCAAACACGAGCGGTTGGTGATCGTCATGGCGTAAAAGTCCTTCGAGCTGAGCAATCTCGTCGGGCGAAAACCCGTGGGCGATAATGGTTCGTTCTTGAGATGCGGGGGTTAGGCTCATGAGGATTTTCCTTCAAAGTCTTTGTAAAGCAAGCTGGGTTGAATACCGTGGTTATTTTGGTACTTACCGCTGGCATACGCCACGTAATCCCCTTCGACCGTGTGGTAGTAAATCTGACAAATCTCGACCCCGGGGTAAACGATAACCGGCTGGACACATAAAATCTCGAGGGTCCAAAAGCCCTGAAAGCCGACGTCGCCAAACCCTGCAGTAATATGAATAAATAAGCCCAGTCGCCCTACCGATGAGCGTCCTTCGAGCATGGGAACCAGCCCTTTGGTGGCAGTATACTCCAAAGTCCTTCCCAAGTAGAGTTTGCCAGGCTCCAAGCGCAACCCTTCTGCGGGGATTTTTACCAAGCGGTGGGGGTTGGGCTTGGCCATATCAAGCACATCGGTGGTGTAAACCATAAGCTCGTCCGACAACCGTAGGTTATAGCTATTCGGATTGAGCTGAGCCGGCTGAAACGGCTCTATGATAATATCCGTACCCAAGCGTTTCTGAATCTCTATTCCCGTCAGAATCATGAACAATCTCCCCCGCTGAACTATTCATGGAAAATCGCTTGGGGTCAAGTTAGTCACGGCTGTGTGGGGTGTGCGGCTTTCCAGGCCGCCACTAAAGGTGGCAGGGGTGCCCCGTCGGGAACAAAGATCATCGCCGCCGAGTTAATGCAGTACCTCAGGCCAGTTCCTTCGGGAAAAGACTTTGAAGCGTCCGGGCCATCGTTAAAGACATGGCCCAGGTGACTACCCGAAGACGAATCTAAAACCTCAATTCGGCTCATCCCATGACTATTGTCCTGGCGGAGGATAATGCCTCGGCTTGTAATGGGTTTTGAAAAGCTGGGCCACCCGCAGCCGGAATCAAATTTATCCTGTGAGCGAAACAGCGGTTCCCCCGTGGCGGCGCTGTAATAGGTGCCAGGGCGGTGTTCGTTCCAATAAGCGCCCGTAAAAGGGGCCTCGGTATCAGCACGTCGTAAAATTCCCCAGGCTTGGTTCCCTAGTAAATGCTTCCAGTCGGTATCAGAATGTTGCACGGGAACAACGGGGGTCTGGTCGGGCTGAAGAACAATTAGACCATGCCAGACTTTGGTTGGGGTATCGGTAGCGGCAGGCGAACCCGGTTTAACAAGTTCCGGATACATCCTCACTAAACGACTCAACTTAGGCAGGTCGCACTGGACGATATAGGGTGAATCGGGGTGCTCTTCCAAATAATGTTGATGATACGCTTCGGCCGAATAAAACTTTGTCAGCGGAACAACTTGCGTAACAATGGGCCTAGGAAAGGCTTTCTTTTCGGTAAGAATCTGTATGTACTGTTTGGCCTGTTGAGCTTGGGCTTCAGATTCGGTGAAGATCGCCGAACGATAATTGGTGCCCACGTCAGGGCCCTGGCGATTCAGTTCAGTAGGGTCATGCGCAACAGAAAAAAAGATTTTCAGTAGCGTCCCATACGAAATAATCTTGGGGTCAAACGTCACTTGAACCGACTCGGCGTAACCGGTGGTTCCTGTGCAAACTTCCTCGTAGGTGGGGTTAGGGGATGTTCCCCCCGCATACCCCGAAACTGCCGAGGTAACACCCTTTAAGGATTCAAAAACGGCCTCTACACCCCAAAAACAACCCCCGGCAAAAACGGCGGTTTCGAGCGAAGCCGGTGAAGCCGTCGAAGGAGGGGGGTCAGGGAACGTGGCAGGAGCTGGGGATGAAGCGGAAGATCGGGTACAAGCTGTCATAAACAACAAAAGGACGGTCAAGGTCTTATAACGCACCGTCGCACCTCCGTAATAAAAATAGCCCGCTGGAGTTCAGGCGTCAATAAATCTTAGTAAAAAAATCGGAAATCGTCTCGCCTTCTGAAGTACCACGTTAAGTTGCCCCCTTGAAGCCGAAAGGAGTGTGTCGACGTCCTTTCAGTGTGTTAAAATGGCTCAACCTGTTAAATATTTCACAGGTTGGGATTTTGTCGGAAACGAGCACACGTGCGAAACTCGAAAGGTTTTTCACCTAGACACCGAAGTTTTGCCTCCAGGACAGGCTTCGGTCGTGATGGTGATTAGAAAATATTCTCTAGCAATCGAGATTTGGCTTCGATGGTGACTGTTTCATGCCAGCAATGTGACTCAAAGCGTGTCGAATTTAACCTCAAAGTTGGCGTTATTGTGACAGGAATTAAAAACAAACGAGTTACCAGGGGTTTCACGTGTTACTTGTGATTTTTTTCGCCCGGCGAAGTCAACCTGTTAGTTTTTTAACAGGTTGTGATGGATTGAACCTCCTGGAAATCCCTCCCTGGCGTTTATCAAGGGTGAAACCGGTCACTCGGGCTGCGACAATACTCCCCAGCGAGACTTGACGTATCGGTTGACACCCCTTAGCCTAGAATGGGAATTATTCTAAAGTCATGCTGGTGTTGGGCGGAATAACCAGAGAAGGGGAACCCGTGACGGTCTACAACCTGCCCACTTTCAACGCCTCCATGAAATGCCCTTCGGTATCTATGGACAATTAACGGATAAATTCTGGACTCGGTGGATTTTTCTCGTGACCAACACAGGGAGGTAGTGATGCTGAGGGTAGGCGATAAACTAACAGAGGTCTTTGACGAATGGTTTCATTTGGCGGGCCATCAGCATTTGCTCATCGTGTGGCTTAGGCACTTTGGGTGCCGATTTTTTCAAGAAGCAAAACTTTTGCTCCCCGCCTTGAAGGCCGAACTTGACCGTGAGGACGTCCACCTGATTGGTGTCGTCCAGGGAGACGAGGAGGAAATCAAAACCTTTTGGCCTTTCGAAGCTATTGACGTTGTAGGGGACCCCCAAAAGGTGACCTACAAAGCGATCGGCTTGGAACGCACAAGTCTCTTCAAGATTCTTTCTCGATCTAGGGCCCGAGCTTGTTACTATGGTTCGTGAAAAAACGCAGAAGCTCGGACCGAGTCAGAGCCCTCAAACTGTTAAAGAGCCTCCAAAATGATCGAAGGGGGTAATCGAACAGCCCTGAGACGCGACTGATCGAAACGGAATGAACTGGAAGAATCGAGGCTCATTCCGAAGACCCTCCCCAGGGGATTTTTTTGGACGGAGTATACCTGGAAAACATAGGTGTCAGGCGAAAGTTGAGAAAAATCGGTGAGTCGCACGCTGGTTGATAACGTCCGCCAACGGTGAACGGTTACAGGGAAACCTCCAATTGACCGGGATAGGGCAACAATAGCATGGTATTACAAGTCGATTTCGTCAAAACTCAAACCGCTGTCGGGGGGCATGGGAGCGGTAGCTACCAGTTCAGCGCCCAGCGAGTAGAGGCTGATGACGAGCGGGCCTTTTTGAGTGAGTACAGGTCTTCTGCCCCTGAGGTTTCAAGAAAGATGGACGATAGTGGATTCGAACCACCGACTTCTACCGTGTGAAGGTAGCACTCTAACCGCTGAGTTAATCGTCCGTGCCGTTAATATACCGGGTTGCCTCGACTTTCGTCAAGTTCGGCCAGAAGGGCTGGTTCTGGGATTTCCCAAACCCGTAAGAGGGTATCTTTGCCGCGAATTTTGATTTCGCCTCGGTCAATCCCAGTCAAGGATTCCCAGTGGCCTTCACGCCACACCTCATCCGAAACCAAGAGGCTGGTGCCGAGGTCTTTGTTTAAACTTTCAAGACGGCTGGCAGTGTTCACGACGTTTCCGATCACCGTGTACTCGCGGCGTTGAAGCGACCCCACCGTGCCGGTAACAGCGGGCCCTGAATGAATTCCAATCCCTATTCGAGTCGGGGGTGTTTGGCCAAGCCTTACGCGTTCGGCTACCTCCTCGCGCAACTCGAGGGCCGCTCTGAGAGCATTTTGCGCCGAGTTGCCCTCGTGAAGGGGGGCGCCAAAGACCGCTAAAAAGCCGTCGCCCAAGAACTTGTTGACGATGCCGTGGTTTCTGTTGATGACGTCAATCATGAAATCAAACAGATGATTCAAATAATTCACGACGTCTTCGGGCGATCGTTTTTCGGCATAGCCAGTAAAGTTACGAATATCCAGAAAAAGGATGGTCACCGGAAGGTTTTCGCTGAGCAACTCTTGCGGTTGGTCGAGCAGTTTTTGAACAACGGCGGGCGAAACATGTTGACCAAAGAGATTCATCACACGGTTCTTGTCTTCAAGACTTCGCCATGCGGCGAAGACACTGGCGCGAACCCGGGCGCTGACAAACGCCGAAAGAATCCCTGCCAACAACAACAGCCCATCGCGCATCAGCATCAAGGCAAAATCGGGGGTGTGGGGCGGCAGAAGCAAGACTCCTGCTACCAAATATTCGATGGTGGCGACGGCCGAGGTAAAAATTGTCAGGATGGTGTTCATCCTCAGGGCCGAGAGAATAATGAACAAGAAGTAGAGCGCGTAAAAAGGGCTAGCCATTGCCGACGCGGGGTCAAAGGAACGCGCCGCTACCGCAAGGGCAATGGTAGGAATCGAGGTTTCTAAAAGGGCATTACCAAAGCGGACAAAGGGCGGAGGAGCGTAGCCTTGTTTCAAACAGTGCGTCAAAAAACGGTAGAACGCAATTTCGTAAACGGTAAAGATTCCTGAGCCTAAAAAAGAGGGTACGGTAGGAAAACGATGAGAAAACAGATCGTTGATGAAATGAGGGAACGCCAGGTGAAGTAGGGTGTTGGTCGACAAAAAGAGTGTGAGCACTGCCAAAATGAGCCCGGATCGTTGACGCTCACTGCGGATCATCTGGGCTTCGCCTTCATTCTCGATGTTATGAAACCAAGTGTGCTGAGTCATGGGGTCAGTTTAGCCCAGGAACCGAGTTTAGCCTAGGAATGCTGGACAGCCGAGAAGTCTTTTTCGTATTCTTCGCCTATGTCGTTTTGGAGTACTCTACCCTCAGGCTTCAGGGTGTTAGCCCCCATGGAAGATGTCACCGACAAGGTGTTTCGCCGTCTTGTGGCCGACCACGGCGAACCCGAGGTGCTATACACGGAATTTACCAGTGCCGAGTACCTTTGCTCCTCGCATCCCGAAAAAGCCCTTGTCCGGTTAGAAACCTACGAAGGGGAACTTGGTCGTCGTCCTTTGGTAGCGCAAATTTGGGGAGGCAACCCCGAACAAATGTACAAGGCGGCGCATCTGGTCGCCGAAAGAGGCTTTGCGGGGGTCGATATCAATATGGGCTGCCCTGTGAAAAAGATCTCGCGCAAAGGGGCTTGCAGCGCTCTTATTCGGATGCCGAGTGTGGCCATTGAGTTGATTCAGGCGGTCAAAGAGGGGGCCCGCTCGGTGTCACCGCAGATCGGGATCAGTGTCAAAACCCGACTTGGCTGGAGCAAGGTCGAAACGCAAGAGTGGTGTGGCCTGTTGCTCGAACAAGAGTTGGACGCCCTCACAGTCCATGGCAGGATTGCCAAACAAATGTCCGAAGGCTGGGCTGACTGGCAAGAAATCGCCAAGGTGGTGCAGTTGCGGAACGCCTTGGGCAGGGCAACCCGCATCATCGGTAACGGCGACTTGACCTGGCCGCAGTTGGATCAGCGCCTGCAAGAAACCGGCGTCGATGGCCTGATGATCGGACGCGGCGTTTTTTCAGACATTGGTATCTTTCGCCGCGAGGGCTACCGTCAGTACGAGACCTGGAGCCGCGATGAAAAGTTGAACCTTTTGGAACGACACATTCGTGACCACTTTGAAGCGTGGGGACAAACCAAAGATTACGAAAAGCTCAAGAAGTTTTTTAAGGTATATACCTCGGGTTGGGAGGGCGCGCTGGACCTGCGTGCCCGGCTAATGACCACCCACCGCCACGAAGAAAGCCTGGCGGTGTTGGCGTCTTACCGTGCTTTTGCCCCTTGAGCCTGGTTTTGCTGGTACCGTGCGACAGTTTCGCCGTAGAGCTTTTCAATCTTGAGGGCCATCTTTGCGGCTGTCCAGTTTTGCGCGTACTGGTAGGCTTCTTGGGACTTAGCGCGGTAGACAGCGGGGTCAGTCAACAAACGGATTACCGCCGCTGAAAACTGTTCAAGATCATCGTCAACCATAAAGCCGCCATTGTCTCCGTTCATGACCTCTTTCGTTCCCATGAGCCCGATCGCTACGGCCGGGGTGTGGCACATCATGGCTTCGATGGTGACTAAACCTTGCGTTTCGGTTTTTGAGGCAAACGTAAAAACATCCGCCAACGAATACAGGTGTTTAAGCTCTTTTCGATCGACATAACCCAGGCAGAGCACCAGGTCGTCAAGACCGCGTTCTTTGGCTTTGGTCTTAAATTCGTCAAGGTAGGGGCCGTTTCCTGCCACAACGAGCGTCGCCTTGGGAACTTTGGTTTGAACGTGCTCGACCACGTCCAAAAGAAAGTCCATGTTTTTTTCTTGCCCAACTCGGCCCACATAGAGCATCAACTTTCGTCCCCGAAGCTGGGGAAACTGCAAAAGCCATCGGGAATGAACAGACTCCTCTTCCTTGTTGGTTCCTTTAAAATCGTTTTCTTGAATCCCCGTGGGAATGACTTCGATGGGGCAGGTGATCCCATAGCTTTCAAGAACGCCCTTCATGGGGACTGTGGGTGAAATGATCGCGTCAGCTTTGTTGAAAAGCTGATAGGTCAGTTTACGAGCCCAGGCTTTACCGGCTTTTTCGGGCAGTAAGGGCAGGTAGTAATGGATGTACTGCTCAAAATAGGTATGGCACGTTTGAATCACCGGGACGTGGTGTTTTCTCGCCCAGGCATGGGCCATGAGTGACGTGGTGAATTCGGTCTGAACATGGACAATCTCGGGTTCAAACTCGGTTAATTCGTGAAAGAACCTGCCCCGTTGGAAGGGGCTGACCAGGCGGTCTTCTTTCGAAAAGAATAACCCCCACGATTTGAGCCGCGAAACGCGAGGATCAGCATGGTGCATGCCCTTGGTGTCTTCGGGTTCGGGGTAGGTCGGCGTCCACAGGCGCAACGTATGCCCGAGTTTGGTCAGCTCATCGAGAAAGATATTGGTCGAAACGGTCACACCGTTAATGCGAGGCCAATAAACATCAGACGTAAACGCAATTTTCATAGAATTTCTCCAGGGTGCTTTACCAGCGGTTTTTCCAGGTCAGCACCGTTTGCAGGTCGCTAACCGGCGCGCTGACGACATGATTTTGATTCCAAATTGTTGCCCAATCAAGGCTCAAACTCAAGCTGGACTCTGAGCCGCCGGGGGCTAACAGCGTCCCCTGCAACAGGTCAGGGCCCGCTTCGGCGGTTAGAATCACCTGCTGGGTCAAAATCGCCGTCCCCGTGGGGGATGTCCAGCTTAAATACCCGGTGGTTCCGTAGAGCGGGTTAGGATTGCCCGTCCACGGGTCGACTTTTAGGGTCGGCGCGGGGGTATAAATTGAATTGTCCCCTTGGGCGGTAAAGGGCGCGGTTAACGAAAGCTTCCAACGGCGGGGGTGTTCAGCTTTGAGTGCTAGAACCCCAGTAATACTGTCGGGACCAGCCGCTAAACCAAAAGGACGCCCGATGAGAAAAATGCCCTCGCCTCCCGAGCCCTGGTAGGTGGTCTGGTAACGCTGGTAGTACACGGCGTTGACATCGGGGTTTAAATACAAAAACGGATCGGCATACGTTCCCTCGGCTTGAAAGGACCATACGGTGCCGCCGACTGTCCAGACCCGTCGCAAACCGGCAAGGTAGGCCATCGCCAAGGGGTTGGCGTCGCCAAACTCGGAGCTTTTAAAGGCAGTACGAATGTAGTCGCCGTAGATTTGTCCGTAGAGGTTCCAACCGGGAGCCGCCGCCCAGTTAAGGTCGAGCGCGATATCGGAGTTGGCGTTGGATTGTAAAAGCCAGTTATGACCGGGAAAGAACGGGTTAAAATACTGTGGGTCAAAACTACTCATATCCACCAGCAGAATTTCGCTGACGGTGAGGTTGAGGCGGCTAAAGAGGCGAAAGTCGAGGCGGTGGTCGATAAAGTAGGTGGTCGAGGCCGGCATATAGGTGGCCCCAGCGTTGTTATTGGCACTGGCTTGCTGATCGAACGGGGTAGTTTTGTAGTAGCCCCCGTAGTAGGTCTGTCCCGGCGTGATGGCGTAGTCTGAAAAGGGGATCACCAAAAAATTGTAGGTAAAGCCCTTCCACCAGGTCGAAAAGCCCAACTGATCGACCGTGCCCAAAGCGGTCGAAAGGGCGGCGTTGGAAAAGCCCGCTTGGGTGCCTACCTTGCCTCGAAGAAAGCGCACATCCCAATGGTCGCCGCCGAACACCATACCTGCGGTATCCGGCCACATCCACTCCAGCTCCGAGCCGGACAGGGGGATGTTCGAAACGGGTTGAAGCTGATCAAGGTCAGTGAAGTAGTCTTTTTTCAAATCGAGATCAAAGCCTGCCCAGACCCAATTACCTACGCTGGCTTCGAGTTTTATGTCGTACAAATTGGGCCTGGTGTTGTAACCGTCATACCAGGGGAGCAAGGTCCCCAGCGAGGCAAAGCCCTGGGGGTTGAAATCTTGCATGATGCGAGCTGAAAAGGCACCCTCGTGATACGTTTGAGGGCGACCCTCGATGGTCGTGCGGATCGCGGCGGCTAACTGGGCCTCGCCTCGGTCAAAGCGTGTTGAATCTAAAAGGCTCAGCTCCCACAAAATTTGACGTATGGTTGAAGGCGCAAACCGCGTCGGTAAGGTTTGCCCCTGCGAGGCGAATAAATCGGCCAACCACCCATAAACAGGAGAATCGGCGGCGACGGGGCGTTCAAGGTTTTGCGCCGATTCTTGAGATGCCTCTTGGGCTGTTAGGGGCGCAACTCCGCACAAAACTCCGCCGAGAACAAAAAGGGTGAAGGCAATGAGTGGTTTTCGCATGGCGGCGTCTAACTTAACATAAGGTGATTCCTGGCGCAACTCTAGGTGTACAGATCAAAAAGCGCTTGGGCGCCCCGAGCAATTAAATCGCCGTGAACCTGGGGGTCAACCTCGTTTAAAGGAAGGCTTGCGCGCTCACGTTGCCCGGCTTCGCGCCAGGTCGTGTCCCATTTTTTGACTCGCAGGGGAAAAAGCACCAAATTATCGGTTCCCGCGTCGCGTTGAAACGGTAAAAGTAGCGGGTGGCCCACCAAGCTTCCGTGAAGTCCGGCCTCTTCATGCCCTTCCATAACCGCCACTTGCGCTGGCGTCAGGCCTTTTTCGGGTTGCCCCTTGGGAAAAATCCAGCGTGCTGAACCGCGAGTTGTTTCGGAACCACGGGTAGAAATGATAATGAGCTCAGTTTGTGCCCCTTTTTGGCGAAACGGAAGGGCTCCATACGCCCAAGTTACCGAGGCCTCTGCTGATAGGGGAATGGTCGGTTGCGGCTGTCCTAGAGCCTGTTCTTTAAACCGAGGATCGAACGTTACTTCATAGCCAAACTGACGCGGTGGTCGAAATTGTCGTGCTTTTTCACGTGAAGCGAAACTCACCACGGCAGTTCTCAAACCAGCCAAGGGTCCGTCGTATAAAAAAAGTTCCCCCGCTAGCTTTTTTCCCGAAGGGAGAAGTTTTTCTAGGGGAGCACAGCGCCGCACCAGACGGTCGGGGGCTTGTTCCCACAACTCGGTTGACGCCGCTTGGTCCAGCGGAATCGTGGTGCGTGGCAAAGTCTGGTTCTGCTGAAGTCGCAACTCAAGGGAGCCCTCGGGAGAGTTTTTCTTGAGCAGGTGCAAAGCCCAGAGGCCCGTATTTGGCAAAAAGGCTAACTCTTCGGACCAGCAAAACTTGTCAGCGGGCAAGCCACCGTTCCACAAAAAGGATCGCTCATAACTCATGGGGTGTCTCCGGGTCAGGGCTTTGCTTTTCGGGCTTTTGCTGAGCGGACTCTAGGCTCTTTAAAACGGTAAAAACTTTACGAAGTCGGGGGGAGGCCAGCCTCAGCAGGGCTTTATGAACCTGCCATTGCATTTGGCGGGCTTCGGCCCACAAGGTACCCCAAAGAACGCCACGGGGCAGGGGGGCTAACGCAGACTTTTTGGCCTCTAGCTCGCGGCTGACGCGATGTAAAATCACAGAAAGGTCTTGGAAAGCCCCAAGTCGGTCTTGCAATGACCGGATTTCTTTAACGAGCCCGGCATAAACCCTGGGTGGGCACCAATAGCTCAGCATCTCTAAGCTATAACGGCCTTTTTTGAGCTGGATCCGAGACTGGTGAAGTTGTTCTGCGGTTGGGGAAGGGCCCAGTGCGCGAGGAATTTTCCGTAGCTTGGCAAGCCGCGCTAAGAGTGGCAAGGCTGCCACCTCGATGGCGGGACCAGGTACCGACAAGCTGTCGAGGGCCAGCGTGAATTCTTGGACAACGGTTTGGTAGCTTTCGGATTTAAGCCACCTTTTCCACGAACGAGTCTCTATTTGCCGTTGCTTTTCGAGCGCCGCTTTCCATAGCGTCCAGTCATTAGCAAATTCGGGCGGGAGTAAGCGAGTAAAGCTTTCCCAACTGATCAAAAGAACATCAAGATCCCGTAACTCGTTGCTCGGGCGCATGAGCTGTTGAAGGTGTTGCGACAAACCTTTGAGCGACGGGCCGAAGAGCTTTTGTCCCAGGCGAACAATCGACCGAGCGCGCCTGAGTCGTGTACGGTACTGATGCAAACACTCGGTGTCAACGTCGTTCGCCATGCCCTTTTCGTATTGGCGAGCCAGCGTAAACTCTTGGCGAAGGCGGGCTACAAAGTAAGTGAGTGCGCTTTCGCCTGCGGCTGGTTGCCGCCCGCTCGGCCAGACAAAGCTATGACGCAAGGGGGCAACAAGAGCCGTTCCCCGGTCGGTGACGCGTTCTAATTCGTGTGCTAAGGTCTCGATGATGGCTGGAGCTAACGGGTCATCCGTTTCACCCAAAGCTAAAAAGGTTCCGTGGCGGCTGTGGGTTAGCCAACCCTGCAAAGATCGCGTTGAACCTGTTGAAAACCGTACTTCTTGAACCGTTAAGTGAGCTTTGGCCCATAAGACGGGGCTTTGAAGGCCAAAATCTGACCAAGAACCGGGTAAGGGGCGCCACGAAGGGGGTTGAACAAGCAGTGGCTCGGAGGTTTCGTTGCGCACCCAGGCTTTGCCGTCTTTTCCCCACCGGCCGTCATAGGTATCCCAGAACTCCCAGGTTTCGGCCTGAGCGGGGCCTAAAACTCCGGGGTACCTTAAAAAAAAGACTTCAAGAAAATGGGCAAGAGAACGATTGCTCCTAAGGCGAAAAACTTCATCCGGCATGCTGAACTCCTGGTCTGGGGCCGCAGGCACTGACTTTGCGGCGACCTTGATACAGCGATTATGCCAAGCAAGGTCGAACCTGCCCAGGTGTTAGACAATTCTTAATAAAAGTTTGACGAAATCCTCACAGATCCTGCATGGAAGAGAAGAATACTCCCTTAGAAACTCCCCGAGAAAGCGAGGAAAAGATGATCTACCACGATTTGGTTCGGGTCAGCCGCAAGTTGCTAGAGCCCTCGATTCGTCAGTCTCTGCCGGTTGAGCTATGGGACGAAGCCTTTGAGGCCTGTGCCTCGGGCGCGGAGTGGGAAGAGTTTTGTCGACAGCGACAAAAAGCACCAGAATGGCCTTTTGTACAAAGTTTGTGGGAACATTCGCGTCAGCCATTTTGTAAACCAAAAAAATCGGTGACCCTTCCGCCTCTGGACACCTCCTGGCTCCTTCATTAAGAATAGTAGCGCCCAATTCGTGAAGAGTTTCCGTAGCAACAAAGAATTTCTTGAGAAACGGAACCTTTTCAGGCGGTGGGTGTATTTGGGGTCATTCCCCTGACGAGGAGGAGCGGTATGGGAAAAACCATCGCTCAAAAGATCTTTGAGGCCCATCTTGTCGATAGGCCTTTTGGCGAAGCGTGGGTTTTAAAACTTGACGCCGTATTTTGCCACGAAATCACCACCCCCATTGCCATCGCGGACCTGATGGAAAAAGGGATGGATAGGGTTTTTGACCCTGCCAAAATCAAGGCGGTCATCGACCATGTCACACCCGCCAAGGATTCTAAAACAGCCCTTCAGGGTAAGATGCTTCGGGATTGGGCTCAGCGGCACAATATCAAGGATTTTTTTGACATTGGCCGCAACGGGGTTTGTCATGCCTTGTTCCCTGAAAAGGGTTTTGTCCGCCCCGGCTACACCATTATTATGGGCGATAGCCATACCTGTACTCACGGCGCTTTTGGGGCCTTTGCCGCAGGAGTGGGAACCACCGACCTCGAAGTCGGCCTTTTGAAAGGCGTCTGCGCGTTTCGCGAACCCAAGACCATCAAGGTCGAGTTGACAGGTAAACTACCAGCCGGGGTTTTTGCCAAGGATGTGATTCTTCAGGTTATTAGCCGCCTGGGGGTCAATGGGGCGACGGACCACGTTTTGGAGTTTACCGGCCCCGTTGTCGAAGCTTTGTCGATGGAAGGCCGTATGACTTTGGCGAATATGGCCATTGAAGCCGGGGGGACCTCGGGAATTTGCGCCCCCGATATGACAACGGTTGAATACCTTTGGCCGTTCATTCAAAAAGACTTCGCTTCGAAACAAGAGGCTTTAGCCCACTACCGCAGTTGGGTTTCGGACCCTGACGCCGTCTATGATAGTGTGCTCAGCCTCGATGTTTCTCGCTTAGAGCCCGTCGCGACCTTTGGCTACAAACCCGATCAGGTCAAAACGCTTAAGGAACTCAAGGGTACCAAGGTGGACCAAGTTTACATCGGCAGTTGTACCAATGGCCGTATTGAGGACCTGCGTCAGGCCGCCGGAATTCTTAAAGGCAAACGTGTTGCTGATCACGTGCGAGGAATTGTTAGTCCGGCAACCCCGGCGGTGTACCAGCAAGCTCTCAAAGAGGGGCTGATAGAGGTTTTTATGGACGCGGGCTTTTGCGTCACCAACCCTACCTGTGGTGCTTGTCTGGGAATGTCGAACGGCGTTTTAGCCGAAGGTGAAGTATGCGCTTCGACCACCAACCGAAACTTTTTTGGCCGGATGGGGAAGGGCGGAATGGTACACCTGATGAGTCCCGCCAGTGCCGCGTTAACGGCGATAGCTGGCGAAATCGCCTGAGGCCCTAGGGGCTTATAAAGAGGAAATGATGAAAAACTTTAACGGCAAGGTCCTGTTTTTGGACCGAAACGATATTAACACCGACGAAATTATTCCCGCCAAGTACCTAACGGAAGTTACCAAAATGGCCTTGAAACCCTATTGCTTAGAAGACCTCAAGCTTGAGGGGTTTCAACCGCAACGGGATGTGCCAGGAAAAACCGTGGTGGTGAGCCGGGACAACTTTGGTTGTGGATCCAGCCGCGAGCATGCGCCCTGGGCTTTAGAAGTGAACGGCATTCATGCGGTGGTAGCTTCGGGCTTCGCTCGTATTTTTCGAGGAAATATGTTCAACGGTGGTTTGATGGCAGTTACCTTAACCGCGTCGCAAATCGACGAGCTGTTTAGCGCCTTCGCAGGCCAAGCCTGCATGATGGCGACGGATTGGTCGGCTCAGACGATCACCTTCTCGGCGGGCAAGACCCAAAAGACCTACGACATTGGCCTGGGCGGTTTTGAAAAAGCCCTCGTCGAAGCCGGCGGTTGGGTTGAGTACGCCGCCGCGCATTATTAACGAGAGGGTCACTTATTAACAAGAGGCCCACGGGCACTACGTACTCTTACATCAGTAGGTCAATTTTGCTACAATGACTTCGTGAGGATGCGTATGCCCAAGGAACTTTTAGCTGGTCTTGACGTTGGTTCTACCACCGTCAAGATCGCTGTGCTCGACCCCCAGTCCAAAGAGTTGCTGTTTGCCGACTACCGGCGACATAATGCTGATCAAGGCGGCATGGTCGAAACTCTTTTGCGGGAGGTGCATCAACGCTTTCCTGAACACACCCTGCGCCTAACCTTTTGCGGTAGCGCTGGCGAACCCTATTCGCGTTTGACGGGGGCCTTTTTTGTTCAGGAGGTTGTCGCCAACACCATCGCCATCAAAGAGTTACATCCTCAAACCAGTGTCGCGGTTGAGCTTGGCGGGCAAGATGCCAAGGTGGTATTTTTTCGCACCGATGAGCGTACAGGCAAACTCGTAGCGTCCGACATGCGCATGAATGGCAGTTGTGCCGGTGGAACAGGCGCGTTTATTGATCAAATCGCCGAGCTTTTAGAAATTCGTATTGAAGATTTTAACAGTTTAGCGGCCCAGGGAAAAACCGTTTACGATATTT
Source organism: Spirochaetales bacterium (assembly GCA_027451945.1). Classification (GTDB taxonomy): domain Bacteria; phylum Spirochaetota; class Spirochaetia; order JABEVK01; family JABEVK01; genus JABEVK01. Next base: position 5,280 of record DAIDHT010000033.1, on the reverse strand, counting down.
CGGGACGCTGTGGTGTTTTTGCCAAAACCGACATTCAACCCCTGTTAAACCAGGGGGTCGCCAAAGCCGACATTGCTTTGTCGAGCTTTCACGCTATCGCAAAGCAAACCATCGGCGGGCTGGCTCAGGGCATGGATATTAGGCCACCTGTAATCTTTGAAGGTGGGCCGATGACCTTCAATCCCATCTTGGTGAAGGTGTTTCAAAGCCGCCTCAATCTGATGGATCACCAAATCGTTATGCCCGAACGGCCCGAAGTGATTGTTGCTTATGGTGCCGCTTTAGCAGGCGAAACCCTCTATGGTGACCGCCCCGTCGCCTATCAGGGTTTGTCGGTGCTGGGAGGTTTTCAAGCCGCACGCGAAAAGCTTGATGCCGAAAGTCGACGCAATGCCCCCCACTTTTTTGAGTCGCCCCGCGAACGGCAACAGTTCGAGGCCCGTTACCCCGCCTCCTCCTGGAAACCCGTCCCGCCAACACCAGGCATGGTTCGTGCGTTCTTGGGGGTCGATGGCGGTTCCACGACAACGAAGTTCATTCTCATGGATGAGGCGGGCCAGGTCATCGATAAGTTCTATAAAAATAATACTGGTGACCCGTTAAAGGTGCTTCAGTCTGCCCTGCTCGAGATGCGCCAGAAATACCTGGACGCTGGAAGTGATCTTGAGATTCTGGCCTGTGGTACAACAGGCTATGCCGAAAGCCTCTTTGCCAAGGCTCTGCACGCCGACTTTCATACGGTAGAAACGGTCGCCCATGCCGAGGCTGCTCGCTCCTTGAAGCCTGATGCCACCTTTATTTTGGATATTGGCGGCCAAGATATGAAGGCCATCTTTTTAAATAAAAGCGTTGTCACAGGCATCGTTTTGAACGAAGCCTGCTCGGCGGGGTGTGGCAGTTTTCTTGAAACGTATGCCCGTAGTTTAAAGATTGCAATTGAAAAAGTTTCTGATTTGGCATTTAGCGCAGAAAACCCCTCCCTCTTGGGGAGTCGTTGTACCGTGTTTATGAACTCTTCGATTATCAGCGAACAAAAATCAGGAAAATCCAGTGCCGATATTCTGGCGGGCCTGAGCAGATCCATCATCGAAAATGTCTTTACGAAAGTAATCCGATTGTCAAACCTTGACCAACTGGGCGAGGTTGTCGTGGTTCAAGGCGGCACCTTCAAAAACAACGCCGTTTTGCGGGCGTTTGAGCAGTACCTCGGACGCCCAGTCACTCGACCCGATCTACCGGGCGAAATGGGGGCTATCGGTGTTGCCCTTCTGACCAAGCGTCATGCCGAAACCCAAAGTAAAGGGTTTAGCTCGTCGTTTGTGGGCTGGGAAGCTTTAAAGCAATTTTCGTATACTTCTGAGCCTGGAAACATTTGCCCCTTTTGTGCCAATGCCTGCAATCGTACCGTGGTGAGCTTTCCTGATGGCGAAACCTACGTTACAGGTAATCGGTGTGAAAAAGGCGAGGTTGTGGGTGATCCTAAAGACCCAGCGACCCGCGAAAAGCTCAAATCTGCCGCCAAGCGTGTTGAAGAAACCCCAGACTTGATGAAGTTTCACCGTGAAGTTTTGCTCAGGGATTACCCCGTACAAAAGGTCGGCAAGCCTATCAATATGACCCTCGGTATTCCGCGAACCCTCGAGTTTTGGTCGTCGCTTCCCTTTTGGAAGGGAGTTTTTTCCAGCCTGGGAATTCAGGTGCGAATTAGCCGAAAGAGCTCTTATGAGCTCTTCGAAAAGGGTTTGCCCAACGTTCCCTCCGATACGGCGTGTTTTCCTGCCAAGTTGGCCCACGGACACGTGCGCGATTTGATTGATCAAGGTGTCGACCGGGTCTTTATGCCGATGATGATGAAAATCCCGGTCGAAAACGAAAAAACCAAAGCGGGGGTGATGTGCCCCCTCATTCAGGGCTACCCGGCGGTCATCGAGGCTAGTGATGAGCCGACAGCCCGGTTTGGTGTGCCGTTTGACCATCCTGCGTTTCACTGGTACGACGAACATCATAAAGAAAAACAAGTTGTTCGGTACTTGCATGATGTGCTCGGCGTTAGTAAGGCGCACTCGGCACAGGCCTTCCAAGAAGGACTCAAATGTCAGAGCGCCGCTTACCGCGCCTTGCAAGAGGCGGGCAAAAAAGTTCTTGCAGACCTCGAGGGAACGGATCGGTGGGCCATCGTGCTCTCGGGTCGGCCCTACCATTCCGATGAGCTGATTAATCATAGCCTGTCTAGTCACTTTACCCGAATGGGGATTCCTGTGCTCACCATTGATAGCCTGCCTGAAATTCATGAGGAAGATGTGGCCTACAGCCGCATGGACGCGGCAAATGCTTTTCATACACGGATGATTGGCGCCGCGTTCCATGTAGCGAAAAATCCTAACCTTGAGCTGGTGCAAATTGTCAGCTTTGGTTGTGGGCATGATGCAATCATCAGTGACGAAATGGTGCGCATTCTTCGCGAAAAGTCGGGCAAAGAGCTCCTGGTTCTTAAGCTAGATGAAGGCGAAAATCGTGGCCCGTTGGGGATTCGTGTAAAATCGTTTGTTGAAACGATCCGCAATAAACGTGAAAGCCGCCTGCCGGTGCTGAACGCCTATCGCCGCCTGGGTGAACCCTATCCGGTCAAGTTTCAACCGGGAGACAAAGCGCGTCTTTCCATTTTGGTTCCCAATATGTCAGTTTCGTTTTCGAAGGCTATTTCGGCGGTGATGGAGAGCGAAGGGTACAAAACCCATGTTCTAAAGTTGGCCGACCCCGAAGCGATAGCCTTGGGCAAAAAGTATGTTCACAATGATATTTGCTACCCAGCACAGATCAATATTGGCGAGATTCTCAGGGTTCTTAAGAGCGGCGAGGTCGACCCGCAAAACGCGGCGGCGGGGTTGCCCAAAAACTGTGCCGACTGTCGTGCGGGACAATACTTTTTGTTAGCGCGAAAAGCGCTAGACGAAGCTGGGTTTGAACAGGTTCCCATCATCACAACGGGCACCGACAACAAGCAAATGCACCCTGGATTTAAGCTGTCACCCTTGTTCCAAATCCGTATGATTTGGTCACTGGCGATGATTGATGCCCTCGAGATGATGTTGCGGGCGGTGCGACCCTACGAAGAAGTGCCCGGCCAAACCGATGGCGTGTTTGAGACGTGTTTAGCTGAGGTTACCGAAATCATCCCCAAGGGAATCAAAGAAGCCAAGGCTGTCATGCGCAAAGCCGTCGAGCGCTTCAATGCGATTCCGTCGAACCGCGAGGTGCGACGTCCCCGTGTGGGCGTTTTAGGCGAAGTCCTGATGAACTTTCACCCTGTCGCCAATGGTCAGATTGAACGCTACCTAGAAAGCCACGGGATGGAAGTTGTTCAGCCGACGCTGTCGGACTTCTTTCGAAAAGACTTCGTCGAAATCCTCTTTAAGGCCAAGCGTGACCTGCTTCAACACAAGTTCTTTTTCTCAGCCCTTGCCAACCTGGCGGAGTCGGCCTTTGTTGCCGTTTCTGATAGTCTTCAGAACATTCTCAAAGACTTTAAATTCTATCGACAGCATTTTGACATAAACGATCTGGCGCGCAACATTCAAGGGATGATTGATGAAACCTTTGAATCTGGCGAAGGGTGGCTGATGATGGGCGAAATTCTCCAGCTTGCCAAAGAAGGGGTCAATTCGTTTGCGATCCTTAACCCCTTTGGGTGTATGCCCAACCATGTGACGGGTCGGGGAATGATCAAGCCGTTGAAAAAACGCTTACGTCATGTTCAGATTCTGGCGTTGGACTATGACCCCGATACAAGCTTTGCCAATATCGAGAACCGCTTGCAGATGCTTGTGATCACCGCTAAAGAGCTGGAAAAGCTTTCGGTAGAGGCCTTAGCCCCCTGATTCTCGAAAGCTGATTCTCGAATAGCTTAGGCGGTTTGGAACTGTTCGCCGCCCAAGGTAGGCTGGGGTTTGCCCCACAAAAAGCCTTGGGCGAGGTCGGCACCTTCCGAGAGGACAAACTCAAACTCACCTTGGGTTTCAACACCCTCGGCCAGTAACCGTATTCCGTTTTCCCGGCAAATGTGTGATAGTGCTTTAAAAACGGATTGTTTGAGTGGATGCCGATCAATTTCGCGGATAATGGAAATATCGACTTTGATGATATCGGGGTCTAAGGTGACCAAACGGCTTAAGGAAGAATAACCGGTGCCGACATCATCGAGAGCGATTTGGAAGCCGCACCTTCGGTAGTACCCCAAAATCGTGTCTAAATGGTCCCAGTCTTCAATTTCTTCGGTTTCAACGACTTCAAAAACCACTCGAGAAGGCTCAATTCCCAATTTTTCAGCCAAATCAATGGTGCTTTCAAGATTGTTGTGGGGGTCATTGATGGCGGATGGCACAAAGTTGATAAACAACTTGCCTGCTGGGGGGAACTGCGAAGCCGTTTGAAGGGCAATATGCCGAGCTTGTTGATCTAAGGCGGCCATAAGGTCATTTTCGGCGGCCGATGTAAATAATAACGCAGGCGCCACCGGCAAACCGGTTGGTTCAAAGCCGCGTAGTAGGCACTCATGGCCAAAAACCGTCTGCCGACGTACGTCCCAAATGGGATGAAAGTGGCTTGTCATTCGCCGGTTTTCTAAAATATCGAGAAGGATTTCAGCTTTTTGCAAAGATTCCCATTTGGTTAAGGACTTTGTTTGTAGGGACGTTTCAAAAGTGAGCTTTGATCCTTGCGGTAAAAAAAGAATCGGAATGTTGTGTTTCTCGATGGAAGTCCAACGCGGAAAGCTCAAGAGGCGTAAAAGAAAATCACTAAAACTGATAACGTCAATGCCGTCGGGATTGATGCGGAAACCGCAATAGGCCAAAGATTGTTCTAGTTTAATATGGTACTCTGGAACACGTGTGCTAATAAAAACTTTACCAGCCTGACGGGAGATTCCATGGTCTGAAGCGCGAGCCACATCCGGGGTGCACAGCATAGATTCAGGTTATAGGCAAAAGTCTAAAACGTCAATGAAAAAGGAAAGAATCTTGCCACCTAAGGTTACCTCCTACGGGGCTCGAACCCGTGTTACAAGATTGAGAATCTTGTGTCCTAACCACTAGACGAAGGAGGCATAAGCGGGAAGGGAATTTCCGGGGAAGAAAAAGTTACCTCCTACGGGGCTCGAACCCGTGTTACAAGAATGAAAATCTTGTGTCCTAACCACTAGACGAAGGAGGCAGGTTTTCTTGAGCTGGACAGGATTCGAACCTGTGACCCATGCCTTAAAAGGGCATTGCTCTACCTGCT
>DAIDHT010000032.1:0-4727 GCA_027451945.1 Spirochaetales bacterium | reverse complement strand
CCGCTAAAGTCAATGGGCTTGAACCCTATGCCTATCTCAATCATGTTCTACAGGCTTTACCGGTTGTCGAGTCTCAAAAAAATTGGCACTCGCTCCTTCCCTGGAATTTGTCATCCCTTGGTAAAAATTGACGCTTACGTTGTTCCCAGAGGCATCAAGGAATTGAATGTCACCAATTTGGTAACTTGCCCCCGCTGTTAAGGGGCCGCTATTGGGGCTTGTGCCTTTTGAGCCGTACCATTTGAGCGCAAAGGGAGTATCAACATGACTACTTCCATCGCCATTATTGACAGCAAAAAAAGGTTCAGCTTTAAAGCCATAGCGTGTCGGTTGACCAGTATAAGGGGCGGTGGTTGACGTACTGGTATCCATGATGTCCGAGAGAGGAACGGTGACTTCGGTCCAATTGCTGATGCTGGTGACGCCCAAGTCTTGGGTAGAGGACGAGAGGTTCGACGCATCGGTCACTGTACTACTGTACCGTAACGGTATGGTGTATTCGTTCCCCGCACCGCTTGTGGCACTTTGCCATTGAATAAAGAACGCTAGTTGACTGGGTAAAATTGACGAAGACTTAATTTTGAACTTAATAGCAGAAACTCCACTCAAATCATAGAAACCTGTTGCCGCTGTTGGTTTCATGGCCCAGCCAATCCCGCCGTCCCAATACCCAGGGTACGAGTTAAAGGTTCCTGTCGCTGGTAGGGTTGAGGTTGCCAAGGTGGCGCTGCCATTTCCGCCCATATCTTGAAGCGAAATAAGTTGGTTGGTCGGTGTAGCGGACCACGTTAAGGTGCTGTCCGAGAACAAGGTTGTCGGAGCGCTGACCGTGGGGGTAGCTGAGCTAACCGTTATAGCAAAAGCAGTTGCGGTCTTACCGCTGTATGTGGCGCTAATGTTTGCTGTTCCCGCCGATACCCCGGTAACAACACCCGTCGAAGCACCAACCGTGGCAACGGCTGTTGTATCACTCGACCAGGTAGCGGAGGTCGTGACGACTTTTGTTGAGTTGTCAGAGTAGGTCGCCGTTAACACTAAATTAACCGTGCTTCCTGCGACGACCGTATTTGTACCGCTAATCACAACGCTACTTAGGGTCGGGCTTGAAGACGTACTACTACTGGTAGGTGAGGTACACCCCGAAACAAAGATGGCGAGTCCTATGGCGAACACGCGAAACAGATTTTTCATTCTCACTTCCTCCTTTAGGAAACTTTGATTTCAAAACTTTGACCGGCATAACGCGCGGTAAAAACTTCATCCTCAGCCGAACGTCTTCGAAACGTTGAACCAGCCGGACTGCCGAATAGGCCTCTGGCTCCTTGAGGCAAAAAGAGTCGAAGGGTTTCGTCAGAATAAATTCCGATGAGAGACAAGAGAGGTTTGTCGTCGTAAAAATGCCAATAGCCTCTTCGGGGGTATTTATACGTATACCGTGAAGGGTTTGCTTGAGCACGCCTGGCAGAAAAGTCTGCCTTTGTGAACAATTCGGCGCAGAGAAGCAGTAAACCCTGTTTTTGGCAGTGAAAACCACCCAATTTCCACGAAAAAGAACCGAATTGAAACGAAATTCTAGAAGGAACCAAAATTCCTCGAACAATAAAAAGTTACAGATATGACGAGAAGCATACGTATACAAGTCTAAAAAAATCAAAATTAAGCAACGAGGACTAGAAAACGTGGGAATTAAACTTAGCTTAGGTTCTTTGTTCATTCGAATTCCCCGCTACTGCCTGCACAATGCCACTACCCCAGCCTGCCGCGTCATAAAAGGGGGCGTCTTGCGGTGAACTCCAGTGAAGGAGGTTCTCACGTTTCCCGGTATTGCCATCATTAATTTGAAACTCTGCGCGAAAAGCTTGCCCAGGGAAAAATTTTTTCATCGAAAGGCGTCGTAGAGGAATTTGGGCTTCAATACGATAACCTTTTGCCGTAAAAAGACATTTTGCCTTAACACCAGGCTTATTATCTACCCGAATATCGTTAATCGAAATTCCTACAAGGTTCGGGTTGTTTCTACTCCTGGGGACTAAACGGAGATGTCTATCGTCCTGTGAATAAGCTTGGTGTGGACTCAGGTCAGTGCTAAGGTAAACCTCTACAGAATCATTTTGCCATGCCAAGGCAACGGGGAGAGAGTTTTCATTGGCTGTGGAATCGATGACATCGACAAGAATGTAAAGACATTTGTTGTCAGTCTGAAGGAAGAAGATCCCCGAGGGGGCCTTTTTTGTTCGTTCTTCGCCAAAAACGAAGATTCTCGGTGCTGTTCCTTCAAGATTCTTCCAACCTGCATACGTTCCATCTATCGAGGGTGGTTGTGACGTAAGATAAAGTACAGCTTTCTTGCTATTTTTAAACAGAATTGGTGCTGTAAAACCCGGCTCAGTCCCTACAACGAGTAAAGAGAGAGCCAGAAATCGTGGTATGCGCATCTCGTTACTCCTTTAAAGCCTTTGCTAGGTTTTAACTCAAACTAATCCCAGTTCAAAAATCTGTCAACAAAAAATGTATACGTAAACATAATAATTTGTACTTTCCTCTGGTCAGAACTAAACCTTAAGGTTTTGCCAAGGGAAAATCTGCAAGAGCAGGCTTAAAACGCAAAGTGCAAGAGTGTAGGTTGGTTCAAGGGGGAAAAGGGGACAAGGGGAAAAACAGACAACGTGCAAAAAAAAACGGCCAAAGGCCGCTTTTTCAAAAGCCCAGAGTGTTTCTGCAGTTAAAGGCTAAGGGTTTGTCCTTCCTCAGACGACTCGGGAACCTCATAGCCTGCGTCGTTGCCACGTTTTTTGGCAAAATTGATGGCAATGCGTTTACCTCGATAGGTAGTTCCGTTGAGCTTCTCTATGACTCGAGGGGCTACCTCTTCGTTAACCTCAACAAACGAATAGCTGTCAAGAATCTTAATGTCTCCCAGGTCGGCTTTGACTATTGCTGCCCCATTGACTAGAAACAGTACGAGATCCCGGGGGAAAACTCTTCGGTTCTTTCCTATACTTATAAACAGAGTTACCACTTGTGCGGGTTTTCGGCGAGGAATGGAGCGAGGACTCTGGTTTCGAAACAGGTACGCGGCGATGTAACTTCTTAAAAAGAAAGGCACAGTGCGACGAAAGACTTTTCTATAGGCATCTAGTTCAGAAGGATCCTCTTCTTTGATTTTTTTGATCAGGTCTTCAAGAGAGGCTTGAAAGGCTGAAAGATCTAAATCCGGCGTGTTTTTTGGGCTCACTGAGCTTCCTCCACCAAAAAAGATAACCGCCGACTTTTACCTTTGTCAAGAAATGCTTGGCCTTGCCGAAAAGAGACTAGGGGGAGTTTTCATGAAGAGGCGTTTGCGGAGCAATCCGAAGTTGGTGCTTGGTATTTTGTTGGCGATTTCTGTTAATTCCCTTTCTGCCCTGCAATTGCGATTTCTTTATCATCAAGGGGATGAGTTTCGCTTTTATGGAACTAGCCAACAAGTGGTATACTTGAACGGGCGTCGGTTGCAAAACAATCTAGACACCTACCGCGTCAGTTATAAAGTCGCACAAGCTAATGATCAGGAAGGGCGGTTAGTGGGCGAAACCCTCTACACTAGTCAGCGAGACGGTGAATCGGCCCACCAGATTGATGAAAGCTTTCATACCGATTACCTTTGCAATTCCTTGGGGCAATATAAAATCTCGCCAGAGGCCGTGCTTCCCGTCGTAAGAGGGGTGCCAACTTTTCCCGATCACGCTGTTCAGCCCGGGGATACCTGGCAAGCTCCTGGCGAAGAACGAGAAGATTTTTCAGATATCCAAGCTTTTACCAAGGCGGCTGGACGTCCTTTGCCGGCCTTTCCTATCCCCCTTGTGGTTAATTATACCTACGTTGGGCCCGTCGTCAAAGACGGAAAAACTCTACAACTTCTCACGGCAGAATACCATTTGTACTACAAAGCCACCGTTTCACCTTCGGTTTACCCGTTGTACCCTGCCTTGGTAACTGGCGAAGTGCAGGCGAAAATCTGGTTTGACGAGCAAAAGGGGCATGAAGATTCGTATCAAGATGCCTACCGCATTGTTCTGCACTTGAACTCGGGCGAGAGACTCGAGTTTGATGGACAAAGCCAATCACGGCTGATTCAAGCCAAACTCATGAATAAGCCAAAAGTTGTTGAAGAGGTCAAAAAGAGTTTAGAGGAAAAAGGTCTAGGAAACGTGCAGGTGAGGACTAACGACAAGGGTGTGGTGCTTAACCTCGACAATATCCAATTCCCAGCGGATTCGGCCGAACTGCTGCCTTCCGAGCAAGAAAAGCTGAATAAAATCGGCGCAATTCTTAAAAAATATCCAGACCGTGACATCCTTGTAGAGGGCTTTACTGCCTTGGCGGGAACGGCAAAAGATCGCTTGAAGCTATCACAAGATCGAGCTGCCGCTGTTGGCAACTATTTGGTCACAATCGGCGTTCGCAAGCCGGAGCAAATCACCTACCGAGGTTGGGGTGCCGAAAAACCGATTGCTCCCAACGACAATGAGGCAGATATGAAAAAGAATAGGCGTGTCGAGATTACCATCCTTGAAAATTAGAGTAAATATATTATACAGACCAAAAGTCTTATAATATTTAGACCTAAGGACTAGCTTACAGAGTAAGAGAGTGGGCGTAGGCTGACTTCAGAAGATGAAGGAGGCCTATATGCTTTTCAGGAAAATCGGGACCGTTTTTTTAACAGTTCTGGTCTTAGTTCTTTC
>DAIDHT010000031.1:0-33031 GCA_027451945.1 Spirochaetales bacterium | reverse complement strand
ACGCGCATATCCTGAGCCTAAAAGGAGATTCTTACAGAATGAAAGACCGATTGAAAATAGGGGTCGTTGACCCGGAATAATCAAATAAAAGCGGAACCTGGCCGCCGGTGAAAAGCGGAACTTCTAAACCGTTGTTGACAAGGGCCAAGCTAGTCAAGAATAAAATAAATAGGATAACCGCCATATCAGCTAAGAAAGCTTGGTGGTTAATTGTCAAAGCCGGGTCAATCATAGTACCAACCAAAAGGTAGCCGAGAGGTTTTTCGTTTTTATCAAACAGCCGAACCGCATTGGTAAGATGTTCGGGAGGGTGTATCGTACCCAACAGAACATGTTTGGAATCAAGAACGACTCTTCGGGCGTTGTCGAGTACCACAATGCGTTCTTGAATCAATCCAAAACGTTGCGAGGTTTGTTCTGACCGGTAGCCAAAAGGGGGACGGGTTAGAAACCCCGCGACTTTTTGCCAAGAGCCCGCTGCCGTATAATCTGACTCAAGGAGACTAGCAAATTCATGAGCTTTGCGGACATCTCCAGCATACACATAACTGCGAAACCCAGATTCCATCGTGTAGAGAATTCCAACAAATAAAGGAGCCGAAGACAGAGAAAGAAGAACAACAAAACGTATAAAGATCGCTTGACCCAAGGAAGGGCTTTTTACGGTAGGGTTAGGGAAAGACAAGCCTGTACCCCAAGCCACGCACCGTCTCGATATACTTTGGTGTTTTAGCGTCATCGCCCAAGACTTTGCGAAGATTCTTGATGTGAACATCAATTGTTCGTTCGTAACCGACAAACTGGGAATCTCGAACATGGTCGAGGATTTGTGATCGGCTCCAGACTCGACCGGGCGACTGAAGAAAGAAAACCAAAATTTGAAATTGTACGGCCGTTAGGTCAAGCTCATGCTGACCTTTGACGACTTTAACCGCATCCAGGTCAACCATAAGGTCCTTCCACTGAACGAGCGACGAAGGCTTGTGTTCTCCGGAGTTTTGGACGCGACGCAAAACAGCCTGGATGCGCGCAGTTAGCTCACGAAGACTAAAAGGTTTCGTAATGTAATCATCGGCGCCTAATTCCAGGCCAAGAACTTTATCGGCTTCTTCGTCGCGAGCAGTAATAAAAAGAAAAGGCGGGGAATTGCGATTGAGGAGCTGTTTGGCCAGGCTAAAACCATCCAAGCCCGGCATCATGACGTCCAAGAGAACTAAATCGGGCGTTTGATCTTCAATGACTTTGAGGGCTTGGTTGCCTTCTTCTACAGCCAAGGTCCGAAAGCCCATCTTGTTTAGGTACTCACAGACCATCGACCGAATCCTAGGCTCGTCATCGGCAACTAAGATCAGCGCATCCATAAAAGAATCATAGCATAGCCGTTAAAGAACTGAAAGACAAAGACTTTAGAGATTCTACGAAATCAACATACAAGATTCATTTTCGCTTCACAGGAATGGCGCAATCTTTATTCCAGGAGGATGATTATGCCACGAACTAACAAAATCGCAATACTTATAGGTTTTTGTGCCCTTTTTTCTGTGCCTATCATGTATGCACAGGGGCAAAATGAAGGACCTGGTTGGAGCAATCAGGGTAACTTTGGGATGATGGGAGGCGGTTATGGGATGATGGGAAATAATTACATTTTCGATGGTGGTCAAGGCAGTGGAAAGAGAATTGGGATTCCCAATGCCAAGAAAGCAGTTGAGTCGTACCTTGCTTATATGGGGAATCAAAATCTCGGCATTGACGAAATAATGTCTTTTGACCGGAACTACTATGCCATTATTAAAGAAAATCATCCAGAACATGCGGCTTTCGAGGTTTTGATTAACCCTTACACGGGAACGGTTTCACCAGAACCCGGCCCCAATATGATGTGGAACACAAAATATAGTCCTATGGGTAGCCAGAATTATTCAAACGGCTCCATGCCTGTCAGTGTTGAACAGGCTCGGCAAGATGCCCTGCATTACCTCAACTCCTCGGGACAAATCTACACCGTAGAAAAAAGCCCGGATGTTTTTTACGGTTATTACACGATGCACATTTTAGAAAAGAATAAAATCATAGGAATGCTCAGTGTCAACGGCTATTCCGGCCAGGTATGGATTCATACCTGGCATGGCGCCTACCGAAAAATGGTCAGTTATGGCGAGGCGGTTCCCACAAGATAACCTCTTGCTATCGCATGTTGCCAAACCATAAAGCCCAAATAGGCGGGTGTAGCCGTCTTAGGCAACGGCAAGCTGGGTGTGTCTAGCGCTGTCACCGTAATAAAGTAATGGTGAGTTCCCGTCCCTTGGGGAGGGGCAGGACCAATATACTGTGACAGACGAGCGTCATTGGGGAGCTGAATAGCACCTGGTGGTAAAAGCTTGCCATCAGGTGAGCCTGCACCTGCAGGAAGCGAATGAATCGTGGCGGGAATATTAAAAACTGCCCAATGCCAAAAGCCACTTCCTGTAGGCGCATCCATATCATAGACCGTTACAGTAAAGCTTTTAGTATTGGCAGGAAACCCAGACCAGGACAGTTGAGGGGACTGATCTTTTCCGCCCAAACCGGCACTGATTTGGGCCAAAGAAAAAGCCTCGCCATTTTTAAGGTTCTGACTTGTTACCGAAAATGACGGCAACGGTCGCAATTTTGTGTAGGGTGTCTGCGCCCACAAGGGGCTTACGCCACCAGAAAACCCGGCAACAGCAACTAATACCGATACAACTTTTAAAAGCGACCGCATAAGGCCCTCCTTACATCATTCGAGAATGTAACGTCACCATGACCCAAACCGTTCCAGCAACAAAGATAAACAGAATAATGGCAGTAAAAACAATGGCAATAAAATTCCACCGCATTTCTTTAGAACGGTCCAAGTGAAGGAAGTAGTGCAAATGCACCAGCATTTGCACTACAGCGGCCACAATAAGCCCAATTACCGCAAAGTTTTTCGGGGCAACCCCAAACGCGACAAGGCCAAACGAAACGAGAGTCAAAAGGATGGCTAGTCCAAAACCCAGCAGGTACTTAGCAAAAGATAAAGGATGTCCCGAGGTGTGAGTATCGTGATTCATAATTTACACCATCCCCAACAAGTAGACGAAGGTAAAAACGCCAACCCAGATAACATCTAGGAAGTGCCAGAACAAACTTAAGCGCATTAAGCGCGAACGAACGCCTGCAGTAAGGCCCTTCTTTGCCACTTGAACCATGAGAACCACCATCCACAACAGGCCGAAGCTAACGTGCAATCCGTGTGTTCCTACCAAGGTAAAAAAGGCGGACAGAAAACTACTACGGTCAGGTCCATTGCCGTCGAGAATCAATTGGTGAAACTCGGTGACTTCCATGACCACAAAGCCCAAGCCCAACAAGAACGTTACCGCCAAGAGGCTTAAAACGGCATTTTTCTTTTGGTTTTGCAGGCTAATCATGCTCAGCCCGTAGGTCCAGCTACTAATGAGCAAAAACATGGTTTCAACAAACAAATAGGGCAGATTGAAAAGTTGTTTAGGTCCGGGACCGCCCGCGAAACTGGTTGCCATTGTCGCAAAGGTAGCGAACAGCACGGCAAAAATGATCAAGTCGCTCATGAGGTAAATCCAGAAACCAAAAAGCTTGTTTTCTGATTGATGAGCTTCGGCGGCTAAATGCAAGTTAGCCTCATTATTCATGTTGCTTTCCTCCGGCCGCAGCCAGCCGCTCGTAGTGAGCATCTTCGATTTTTTTCACTTCCTCTGCAGGAATGACATATTCGTTTTCATCATTATTGGCAGCAATAATCACTGTAGTTATGGCGCCAACCAACCCAAGAATAGCCAGCCACCACATATACCAAATCATGGCAAAGCCAAAGAAAAAGGCGGCAATGCCAATCCAGACCCCATAGGGGACATTTTTCGGCATATGAATATCCGAGTACTTTTCAGGACGTTTGTAGGCGGTGCCTTTTTCTTTTTCTGCCCAAAAGGAATCACGCCCTTCGACGGTAGGAATAACCGCAAAGTTGTAGACCGGAGGAGGAGAAGGAATCGACCATTCTAAGGTTCGGCCATTCCAGGGGTCACCTGTAAGGTCGACATTCTTTTTGCGATTTCTGACGCTCACGTAGGCTTGAATCGCCATGGCAACAAAGGCGCCAGCAATAATCGCGGTGCCGATCCCAGCGACAATTAGTAAGGGTTGCCAAGCGGGGTTGTCATAGTGGTACATCCGGCGCGGCATTCCCATAAAACCCAAAACGTACAGGGGGAAGAAGGCTGTGGGGAAGCCAATCGCCCAACCCCAGAACGAGACTTTTCCCCAGCGTTCATCCAATTTGAAGCCAAAGATTTTGGGGAACCAATAGATAAGACCAGCAAAGTATCCAAAGAGCGCTCCAGGGATGAGCATATTGTGAAAGTGCGCTACCAAGAAAACGCTGTTGTGAACCAAGTAGTCAATGGGCGGAATAGCCATAAGGACACCGGTCATTCCACCGATGACGAACATCACCAAAAAGGCCACCAGCCAGTACATGGGGGTGCTGAAGTTGATTTTGCCCCGGTACATGGTGAACAACCAGTCAAAGACTTTAACCCCAGTCGGAATGGCTATGAGCATGGTGGCTATACCAAACGCTATGTTGACGTCGACAGAATTGCCCATTGTGAAGAAGTGGTGCAACCAAACTGTAAAGGACAAAATCATAATGACGGCTGTGGCGTAAACCAGCGAATGGTAACCAAAGATTTGTTTACGCGAGAAGGTTGCTACAACTTCCGAAAAAATCCCAAAGGCTGGTAGAATAACAATATAGACCTCCGGGTGGCCCCACATCCAAAAGATGTTGTTGTACAACATGACGTTGCCGCCCAGTAAGTTGGTAAAGAAGTTCATTCCTAGGTAGCGATCAAGGGTGAGAAGTAGCAAAGCTACCGTAAGAGCGGGGAACGACAGAACGATCAAAGCGTTGGTCGTTAACGCGGTCCAAGTAAACAACGGCATCCGCATCAGCTTCAACCCTGGAGCGCGCATTTTAATGATGGTGACAAAGAAGTTTATGCCCGTCAGCGTGGTGCCGACCCCCGACAGCTGTAGGGCCCATGTCCAATAGTCAACTCCAGAATCGGGACTGTATTGCTTTTCAAAATAGGGCGCAATGCCTGTCCAACCCGCAGTCGAGAAGTCACCAATCGACAGCGAAACCATTACCAGGAGCGACGCCGCAATGGTCAGCCACAAACTAACCGAGTTAAGAGCGGGAAAGGCTACGTCGCGTGCTCCGATTTGCAGGGGAACGGCAATATTCATCAGCCCAATAAAAATCGGCATTGCGGCAAAAATAATCATTATCGTGCCGTGTGCCGAAAAGATCTGGCTAAAGTGATCGGCTGTAAGGTAGCCATGGTTAGCACCTTCGGCAACAGCTTGTTGCGCCCTCATCATGATGGCGTCGACAAAGCCGCGCAACATCATCACGAGGCCTAGAACGATATACATGAAACCAATTTTTTTATGGTCAACGGTAGTGAACCATTCTCGCCAAAGGTAGCCCCACTTTTTAAAGTAAGCCAGAACAACAATGAGGGCTATGACGACAATAGGCATTCCTATAGTAGCCATAAACAAAAACGGATCATGGGTTTGGATTGAATCCCAAGTAAGTCTTCCGAACATCTCTGTAGCGCTCCTATTTTTTAGTCGGCATGGTCATATCAGCAGACATGGCTTGTTGCATCGGCATCGTGTTATCGAAGCTATGAACAACGTGATCAAACAGGCCAGGATCCACCGAGGAATACGTTGTCACGGGATAATTCAGTGTAGGGGTGTTTAGTTGGTTAAACTGAGAAAGTGTCATCATGCTCGGGCTGGCTTTGGCAGTCTGCACCCATGCGGCAAATTGGCTCTGCGGAAGCGAAACGGTGTCAAAGTGCATCGACGCATAGCCGTTGCCACTGTATTCCATGTTCTCCCCTAAAAAGGTCCCAGGGGAATCGGCTTCAAGATTCAAATGTGTGGTCATTCCGGCCATGGCATAGATTTGACTTCCTAGTTGGGGAATAAAGAACGAAGTCATGACCGTCGCGGAGGTGAGGTCAAAAGTCACTGGCCTTCCTTCGGGTATCACCAACTTATTGACCGAGGCTATGTTTTCGTCTGGGTAGATGAAAAGCCAGTTCCAATCGAGTGAAACGACTTCAACGTGAAGCGGACGTTCGGTAGACGCGATCGGTTTGTAGGGGTCTAAGTCTATGGTCTTGACCCAAGTGAGGTAAGAAAGGACGCCGATGATCGCTAACGGTACCAACCAGATGACGGTCTCAATCTTTAAGGAACCTTCCCACTCGGGTTTGTAAGTGGCTTTCTTGTTCGTCTCACGGTACCTCACCGAAAACCAAATCACCATCGCAAAGACAGGAATGGCTACAATGAGCATCAGCGCAAACGTGATCAAAATAAGGGACTTTTCTTGTGAGCCTATGGGGCCCTTGGGGTCAAGCAACGAGCCGCCTTGGCAGGAGCTGAACAAAAACACCGCAAGTGGTAATCCAAAAGACTTGAAGAAACGGCCGAACGTCTTCTTCCTCATATAGCTTCCTTGTCGCACTATAAGCCTAGTACATTAGAACAAATATAGGTGTAGTCAATAATCGGAAAAGATACTGCTTTTGTCAAGTATAGATTTTTATCAATCTTTATAATGGATCGATGTTTCCTCACGCTTGCTCGCCCTTGTCGAGGGTGAATTTCTCCATCTCTTTTTTGAGGGCTTCTTGAGCTTGGGCGTTTTGATTTCCCGCTTCTTGGACAGCCGAGGTGGAAAGGATAATTTTTTCAACCGAAGCTGAAATGGCGCCTACCGCTTGGGTAACTTCGATGTTGGCTTCAACTAGAGCTCCCCCGGATTGATGGATGCTGGTACTGATCCCTTGTGCATGCACAGCACCCTCGTGTACTTCGGCCGTGATCGTTTTCAGGTTGACCAAGGCCTCAAGAATTTGTTGACTACCGGCGGTTTGTTCGCGCATGGCATCACGGATACTTCGCTCGTTCAAAGAAAAGTCATTAAACTGACGGTCTAGTTCTTGAAATTGTTCCTGAACTGCTGAAGCTTGATGGCTCATGTCGCCCAATGCACGCTTGATCCGTTCCAGGACTTTGGCCACCGTTTTGGCTTGGTCACCCGATGATTCGGCTAATTTGCGAATCTCGTCCGCGACAACGGCAAAGCCTTTTCCCGCTTCGCCAGCATGGGCCGCTTCAATCGCGGCGTTCATCGCCAAAAGGTTTGTTTGTGACGCTATTGCCTGAATCACGGAGCTGATTTCAAGCAAAGCTTCAGATTCTTGGGCAATCTGCGACAGATTATCCGCTACCGAGGTTACGCTCGACGAGCCTCCTTCGATAGCCTGGGCGAGTTTTGTTGAGTGCTCAGAGTTTCGGTCAAGAACGTTGTTGACCGAGGCAATGTTGGCCAGAACTTCTTCGACAGCGGCCGACGATTGGGTGATTGACTCAGATTGCCTTTGAATTTGTCCATAAAGCCTGTCGATTCCCCCTGCCATGTCGGCCATCTGCACCGAGCTTGCTTGAATCTGCGACGATTGCGCAGACGTGCGGGCATGGATGCGCTCAAGATCAGTGCGGATTTGTGCCACGGTCAAAAGACTCTCTTGCACGGCGATGTTCAACGAGGCCCCGGACCGTTGCCAGGACTGCTCTTGATCTTTAAGAAGCCGTATCAGTTGCGCCAGTTGATTGATCGAAGCATTGAAATAGTCGGCCATTTCTCCAATCTCTGTCGAGTTTTTTACCAAGAGTTTTTGTGATAAATCGCCGTCTGCAATAGCCTTCAATAAGCTCATCATCTGGCGAAGGGGTCTAACAATGCTGGCCCGCAGTAGGTACATGCTGAGGAGCAAAACAAGAACAAGGATGACCGCTGTGGCAAAACCTAAAATTTGGACAGCCTGAACGAAGGCTTCACGAGTTAAGGCATCGGCTTGAGCCGAGGGTATACCGACAAATACTATGGCGTAGGTTTCCCCGTCCTTCACCAAGGGTTTGTAGATTGTTAAGTACAGATGGCCCAAAATCTGAGCGGTGCCTTGATAGGTTTGACCGCTCATTATCGGTTGATAGGCGGCACTCTTTACACCTAAGGTCGTGCCTACGGCCCGTTGCCCGGTTGCGGTTTTGACTGACGTGACAATCCGGCGAAAATCTTGGCCGTCACGCACAAAAACCGTGGCTACGAGATGGTTCTTGGTCGAAAAGTCATCGATCCATTCGTTATCGATCGGCTGGTCCTTGGAAGTCACCAGGGTAGAGTGGCTTAATTTTAGCATCCCCCAGGTTTGGTCGATCTTGTACGCAAAAAAGTTAAGATCATTGTTCAGCCTTTGAAGCTCAAGCGTGTTCGTAACGCTTTTGCCGGCCTGATGGAGCGTTTGTACCAAGACGGCAAACGCCGTTACTACCAACAAAATGAGGGCAACGGCGATGATTCCCGTGACCCGAAGCATGATGCCTACCTTAAGCTTTCGCTTTTCCACAGCTGTCTCCCTTTGTTTGTAACTATAAGTATAAACGACCTTTGCTATAAGCGGCGAAAAACATTTGCCGCCCAGCCTGCAGAAGTTTATATTAAAGATATAATGGAGATATAAGAGGTTTTTGTATGGCAAAGAACAAAGGAAAAATCATTAGCTTAGCCTTTGGTTTGATGTCAGCTTATCCTGAGGCTCAAGCCGAAGCTGATGCGTTGGTTCGCAAAGAAACCGGAAAAGGGGCGGCTGAGCTTGAGCCTGAAGGGTGGTATGACACTAAGGTCTTTCATGAGATGATGGAAATTTATGGCAGGCATTCTCTTTCGGGGCGGCGCAATGCCTACCTGACCTTGGGTCGCAAAGTCTACCCCACGATAAAAAAAACCGCTGGTATTCCCGAAAGCGTTAAAACTCCTTTAGACTTTGTTAAGTACGAAGCCGAAGGGTTTTTGGCGAATCACCAAGGAAGCGATGTGATCCCGCGAAAGTTTCTTAAACTAACAGAAGGTTTGGTGGAGGTCTACGCCCCGGCTCCCGGCTATGATGAGTTGCATTTTGAAGGGGTATATCTGGGAATTTTAGAGATGTGTGGAGTAAAGTCGGGAAAGGTCGAAAACCTGGGTGCGAGCGTTTTTCGTATTACTTGGTAGTCCTTTGAAGGACATTTACAGCTTTTGTGTGACTTTTCAACTCTTGTGATGTTTCACCAGTCATACTGGTGACCCCAAAGTGGGCCCTTATTCTGGAGAGTGACGCATGAAATTCTTATGGGCGGCTTTGGGTGTTTTGGTTGTGGTTGTCACCATACTCCTTTGGCCCCACCCAACAGAGGTGATCTTTCAAGCCAACGGAGGGGACGGTACACCCAAGGTTCAAGCCATCGCCAAGGGTGATTCTGCCCCGTTATTGCACAATAGCTTCGTGCGCAAGGGCTATCAGTTTTTAGGGTGGTCTAGCTCGGCTACGGGACCAGTTGTTCTTACCGATGGTGAGCCCTACACGATGCAAAAAACCATTCGCCTGTGGGCTGTTTGGAAACCTCTGGTGTATAGCCTGAGCTTTGATCCGAATGGGGGAACGGGCCATATGCCAACCCTTTTTCGGCCGACCGATTCTACGGCTCCGTTACCCCTTCAGCACTTTAGTCGTCCTGGTTATCATTTTGTAGGCTGGGCAACACAACAAAATGGTCCCGCTGTAGGAGCCGATGGGGCTGTCTACCGCATGGGACCTTTGAATACCACCCTCTGGGCCGTTTGGGGGCCTAATCAATACCAGATCTCGTTTGAGGCCCCTGGTGCCTTAGGGTCAATGGCTCCCGAGTTTCTGTTTACCGGACAGCAGGACCTTCTGCACTCGAACGCCTTTACCCGTCCGGGGTATCTTTTTTCGGGCTGGGCGCTAGCCCCACACGGAGAGATTTTTTATCCGGATCGAGCAAGCCTTGTCATGAAAAGTGGCAATTTGCGTTTATATGCTGTCTGGGTAGCCCAACCAACTATGCTACCGGTTCCCGGTGGGACGTTTCAGCGCGACCAGCGGGCCGAAGACACCTCGACCGTAAGGTCCTTTTTAATGAGCCGCTTCGACATCACTCGTGCCCAGTTTTACGCCGTTATGCAGGCTGATCCGAGTTATTCGGGGGACTCGAGCGGAGTGAACGGCCCTGTAGAAAACGTGAATTGGTATCAGGCCATAGCTTTTTGCAATGAGCTGAGTCTCAAAGAGGGTTTAACTCCGGTGTATAGCGTTCCGGGTGTGGATTTTCGGTACCTGAGTTGGTCCGAGATCCCCTCTTATAATAATGCGACCTGGAATTCGGCCCAAGCTAATCCCTTGGCCGACGGCTTTCGCTTGCCGACGGAGATGGAATGGATGTGGGCGGCTATGGGAGCCACCCGAGACTCTCTTCGTTCTGATTGGCACAACTCGATAGATACCGGAGGCTGGAGAAAAGGCTATGCGGGCAGTCACGAACCCTACGGTGAGCAAAAATATTTGAGCCGCTACGCTGTCTATGGTTGGGGGCCTCGTCCCACCAGTCCTTACAGTCCCCAAAAAACGTCTCTAGTAGGGTCAAAATTGCCCAACGAGCTGGGCTTGTATGATCTGAGTGGCAATGTTTGGCAATGGTGCTGGGACTGGGATGGACACTACCCCTCGGGTAGGTTAAATAACTATCAAGGGCCCCCAAGCGGCGAAGAACGGGTTTTGCGCGGGGCAAGTTGGGTCGATTTTTCGTCGTTATTTACGTTATCGTTTCGTAACGACAGTAGTCCCGAGAAACAACACACCAATGTCGGTTTTCGTGTGGTACGGTCTGAAAGAGAAAAGGCACCCCTTTGAGGGGGTGTCATGACAAAATAACCGATTTATTATAATGTAAGTCTCATAACCTGGAGGTTTTGACAAACATGACTAGGATTGCCATTTTGGGGGCCGGCTACGGCGGAGTGCATGCGGCGAAAGTTCTGCACAAAAAACTTAAGGGCCGAGACGTCGAGGTCACACTCTACGACAAGAACTCGTTTCACACCCTACGAACAGAACTACACGAAGTGGCTGGTGGACGTTGTGAACCGGATAGTGTACGCGTCTCGCTAGAAAAGATTTTTGGCGGAAAGTCTATCAACGTCGTTGTAGACCGGATTCAGACGGTTGATTTTGAAGCGCGAACGTTAAAATCCGAGTTTGCCGACTATTCTTGGGACTATTTAGTCCTAGGTGTAGGCGCCGAACCCGAATTTTTTGGAATTCCTGGTGTTGAACAAAACTCCTTCACGTTATGGACCTATGACGATGCGCTCCGGCTTCGTGAGCATATTGAAGCTCAGTTCCTCAAAGCCAGCCGTGAGCCTAACCCCGAACGCCGTAAGACCATTTTGCGCCTGGTAGTCGCGGGAGCAGGGTTTACGGGCATTGAACTGCTCGGAGAACTTCTCGAGTGGAAAGAAGCCCTTTGCCGCGAGTATCTTATTGACCCCGAAGAAGTGACCATTATGAACGTCGAGGCTATGACCGATATTCTGCCGACCCTGTCGAAAGAATTGCGGACCAAAGCTGTCCGTTACATCGAGGATTCCGGCGCCGAACTAAAGCTGAATACGGCCATCACCGAAGTGACCCCCGAAGGCTTTCGGGTAAAAAGCGGCGAATTTTTCGCGACTGAAACGTTAATCTGGACCTGTGGCGTCCGTGGCTGTGCCTTTGCGGGGAACCTCACCTTTCCCCATGCTCCGCACCTTGCCGTTCCTCCGCTCGATCAAGCCGAACACGATTTACGCTTTAACATTAAAAAGAAGGCTCGTTTGCAGACCAATACCTACCTTCAGTCGGTGGATGACGAAAAAGTGTACGTGGTGGGCGATGTGCTTTGGTTTCATGACAAGAATCGGGCGTTACCCCAGGTGGTTGAAACGGCCCTACAATCAGGCGATTTGGTGGCAAAAAACATTGTTGCCGATTTAGATAACCAACCTAAGGCCGAGTTCCACCCTAAATATCACGGCTTTTTGGTCTCGATCGGTAGCAGGTTTGCCGTTGCGGACGTGATGGGGGTCAAGTTCTCGGGCTTTTGGGCCATGACGATGAAGCATTTGGTCAACCTGCACTACCTGTGGGAGGTGGCGGGGTTCAATGCTTGTTGGGGGTACCTTGTCCATCACTTTCTGCAAATCAAGTCCAACCGTTCGACGCTGGGTTCTCACGCCGCCGCAAAAACCTCGAGCTTTTGGTTGCTGCCGCTTCGACTCTTTTTGGGGGCAACCTGGTTTAGTGTGGGGCTAGCAGGGATCCTCCACAAAGGCTGGGCGAACATTATGCCAGTGTCTCCGCTCATGGCCTGGAGTGAGGCGGGCGTTGGCTTGGCTCTGCTGTTGGGGTTATTCACGGTGTTAGCGGCAGATGTGTCGATTGTCCTGAGCTTAATTTTGATGGCCAGCGGTCTGCTTCATGGTGGTAGTCAGTGGCTGTTTATCTTCGCAGCCTTGACCATGCAGGGCGGCGGTGGAAAAGTTCTGGGCCTCGATTATGTCGTCATGCCGGCTTTGAAGAAATGGTGGAACCGCACCCGGTGGGCTAAAAAGTCGTACCTGTATGTGGACGAGCCCAGAAAAGCTAACAAAAAAAACGAAAACAAGTAGTCGAAACCGCTAGGGCTTGAGGCCGACATGCAAGGCCGCAATGCCCCCGGTGAGAGATTGATAAAAACTGTGCTGAAAGCCTGCGGCCCGAAAGGCCCGCAGGAGCTCTTTTTTAGACAAAAAGCGTTTAACCGAGTCGCGGAGGTAGGTGTAGGCCTGGTGATTTCCCGTTCCCAGGTACCCCACCACCGGGAGTACATGGTTGAAGTACAGGCCATAAAGATCCTTAAAGATAGGCAATTCGGGGTTCGACAGTTCCAAACAGACAAGACGTCCACCGGGTTTCAAAACGCGAAACATTTGAGCCAAGGCTTCGGGAATATCGGGAATATTGCGCAACCCAAAAGCAATCGTGAGGCACGAAAAAGACTCGGGGGCAAAGGGTAGCGCAAGAACGTTGCCCTCAACCAGCTGAAACTTAAGTTTAGCTTGTGCCGACAGCCGTCGTTGGGCAACGGCAAGCATTTCTGCATTGAAATCTAAGCCCACCACGGTCGCTTGTTCACCCACCCCGCGGCACAAGGCGGGAATCATCATCCCTGTTCCACAACACAAGTCCAAGGCTGTATCGCCGGGTTTGAGTTGGCACTGGCGCAAAGCTTGTTGCCGCCACAAGTGGTCGGTGCCCCACGAGAGAACGGTATTCAGACGATCATATTGGTGAGCGATCGACGAAAAAATTGCGTGAACACGAGCCGTATGGGCGGCAAAAGTTGCTTTCATAAGGTTACCTCGTCGGAAAGGGCAAAAGGACAAAGGCCGTGAAGTCCCAAAGGGCATGCGAAATCAAAACAGGCCACAAGCTTTTTTGCTGGCGGTACAGAAAGCCCCAGAAGAATCCGCAAACCAGCGCCGCGATGACCAACATTACGTTGCCTGTCAAAAGGTGCACGGCGCCATAGGCCACGGCCCCTACCAACCATCCAGTGTTTTCGCCCCAGCGTTGCATCAATCGGCGTTGCAGAAAGCCTCGCCAAAAGATTTCTTCGCCCGGTGCGATTACCAACAACAGCAAAAGGCTAATTACCCACGGAGCCGCTTGGGTTTTGTTACTGTAGACCTCGGCAATTTGTGTATTCTTAAAGGTGAACAAGAGGCCAGTAACGATATTCCCTAAATAGAAAATTCCATACAAAAGGATAAAACTGCCCACCCCCACAACCAGGTGCCGACCCGTCAGGGGCCCCCACGAAAAAAGGTCACGTTGAAACACCCGGGCTAAGGCCACCAAGAGAACCAGCGAAAGGCTCATTTCACCCCAAAAGTTGGCCAGATGAAGGGTAAAAAGCAAAAACCACAAAACTCCGGCCACTAGGTATAAAACGAGGGGCGCGACAAGCGAGGTATTCGATTTGGCGGGGGAACTCATAGGCTAGCCTTGGTGTGAAGCAACAGAGGAAGCCCAAGGCTTACCATCAAAAGCAGACTGAACTGCAATTGTAGGCCGGCAGTTTTTTGGTCGAGGGTTCTCAGGGCTTCGTCAGGGTTGGTGGTTTTTATCTGTCGGCTAAGTTGAAAGGCCAGGGGAAGGGTGGCCAAGCACACCAGACTCCAAACCGGAAGAATCTGCAAAACGAGTAACACCGCAAGCGTAAAAAAGGCACCATAGATCATCACGTTATAAAGGAGAGTAGCGGTTTTACGCCCCACGCTGAGCGACAGGGTCTTGATGCCAGCCGCCTGGTCAAAACCCATGTCCCGCATATCGTTGGCATGAAGAATGGCTGTCGTCAACAGTCCCAGAGGAATCGAGAGCACCACCGCAAGCCAGCTAAACTGTTGGGCTTGCACATAGTAGGACCCCAAGGTCATGAGGGGACCAAAGGCGAGCAAAACCGCGGGAGCGCCAAGACCGCGATATTTCAACTTGAGGGGCTTGCCGGTATAAAAGTAACCTGCGATCACCCCGGCGGCTCCGATGCCATAGATAAACGGACCGCGCAGAACGGCTAACAATAAGCCTAAACCAACCCCTAAAAGCAACAAAACCAGGCCTCCGCGTCGCACCTGCCGAGGGGTTAGGCTTCCGTCAAGGAGTACGCCACTCGACCCATACGACCCGGGAACATCGATTTTATTCACATAGTCATCGTAATCGCTTGAAACATTGACACCTGCATGCAAAAGCAGAATCGCTAAAAGTGAAAGGGCAAGGTAGAGTCCTGAAAAGGCCCCGTCGTGGAAGGCCCAAAGCGCTCCCAGCAAAACCGGCGTCACCGAACCAGTAAAAGAAAAGGGTCTGATTGCCCGCAGCCATAGGCCAAAACGGTTCACAAATCGTCCTCCGGGTTGTTAAAAGAAAAAAGCCGCCGACCCAGTAAAAAATCGACGGCCTCAAGATAACTTAGAACGTTAAAGCAAAGGAAGCCGCGGCCTTGAAGGTCGAGTTGGGCATCAGGTTCCAAGCGGTATATTGTCCCGAGGCTCCCTGGTTTTCAGCCCAGGCCGAAGTTTGCGCTGGGTTAAAGTCGGTAAAGCCGGGGGAACTGCCGCCGATACAGTTGTCGCTGTTCCCCAGCGAATTGGCCCCTGAGGTCAAGCCGGCAAAGACCGTGATGACAAAGTTTTTCGAGACGTTGTATTTTAAGAAGGGGTCAACCTCCCACCCGGTTTGACTGGCTGACGGCAGGTTCAGGGCGGTATCGGTCAAGAGGTTGGCCGACAAACCGACGTCGAAATCCTTGATGGTGTAGTCGACTTCGGGAATAAACATATTGGCCGTTCCGTAGGCATTGTTGTTGAACAGCTGAGTCTGGGCATAGAGCCCCACATTCCAGTCGCCAAGCTTGTAAGCAAAGTTGATGTCACCGTAGTTGAAGCCGTAGGTAGCGTCGTTCAAATAGGCACCCACATATTCGGCAAACAGAGTTAAGTTCGAGTTGCCCGTGTAGGCCGCACCTGCCCAAAACTGTGTCAGTTGGGGGGTAGACCCAGGGGTAAAGCCAGCTTCGATGTCGTAGGTATCGGCGACGTAAGAACCGCCAAAAACTGTGTTGCCAAAATCTTGGGCACCCAAGGTAACCGATGTTGTGGGGTCAAACGGCAAAAAGGCACCAACATCAAGCCCTGAAACAGGCTTCCATTCCAGCATGCCCCCCATTTGCCCATCAATCTTGCCGTAACCGCCCCAGCTGTTACCTAGCGATCCGGTAGCCCACATGGTGGACCCGATATTTCCTGTCGTCACCCTGACGGCCCCACCAGCAAGGTCTGCCCAGGCGTACACCCAGTGAAGTAGCCAGTTCGAGGTTAAGGGACTAGCAGAGTTGGTATTTGCTAACGAAAAGCTATCGCCGCCTTCCCGAGCTTGCACCACGACACCCCAAGTTTTTTCGGTATAGGTGACGTTCAAGTCAAATTGACCGTGGTCTTCGTCGACCGCATTAAAAGTCTGGACGGTGTTGGCCTGGCCTTGGGTGTTCGAGTACATTCCCCCAAAGTCAAAGATCCCGCCGATTTTGAGCTTTTTAGCCCAGTTCGAAGCTGGTACCGTCGCACCTGCTGTGACATCGGTTGCCGGGGTTGAAGTAGCGGCCGGGGCCGTCGAGCCCGTGGCGGCCGGGGTACTTTGAGCAAAGACTGGCATGCTAAGCAGAGCAAGAGCCAGAAACGTGAAAAATCCTTTCACAAAAATTCTCCTTTGGCACCAATCTCAGATTTCCGCGCCAGAGCCCTGGCGGATAAAACTGTAATTTTGCCGAGTTGTTTATAATGAAGTTATGATGAAATCCTTAAAATAATCAATCCCGACTGACCTTGTCGTGAAAACTTTAAACCTGATAAGATTAATCTAGATATTTTTGCAATATTTTTGAGGAGACATCATGAGTAGATTTGGCCTCTGGAAACAGGCCTTTTTTGGCTTTTACCGTCGTGAGGTTCCTGTAGAAACCTTGGACGGAGTATCTCGCTGGTTATATGCCGGGCGGTTTTTGATTCTGGTCATTTCCTTTCAAGCGGCCATCTTGGCTGGCTTAACGGCGTTACCCACGGGAAAGATGAACTTGTGGTTTTTCCTCCCTTTGCTGGTGGGGTATCTGGTCTTACATGCGCTGAGCAACTTTTCAAACGACTATTTTGGTTTCAAGCGAGGCCATGACACTCCCGATTCACCTCGGGTCACCTATACCATTCACCCGTTAGCCCATGGAGTTTTGACAAAAAAGGCTCTGGTGAGGGGGTTGGTTCTGTTGTGGCTGGTAGCCATTCTTGTTGCGGCGTTTTTTACCTGGCAGAGGGGCTGGCCCGCCTTAGCTCTGGCCGTGGTCGGGGGAGCATTACTGTACCTTTATGATGCGGCACCGACAAGTCTCAAGGCGATTGGTTTGGGCGAGCTTGCCAGCTTTCTCGTCTGGGGTCCACTCATGGTGGGGGGCGGGTTTTATTGTTTAACAGGGACCTTTTCGTGGTCGGCGTTATGGGTGGGCGTTCCCTATGGACTGGGTATTGCGGCCATTCTCATCGGCAAGCACATTGACCAAGCGGAGTTCGATCAAACCCATGCCATACGCACTCTGCCTGTCCTTTTGGGTGAAAAGCGGGCCCGTTTTGTGAACCAAGTCCTGGTAGCGGGAATGTATATTTTGATTATAGCCGGTGTTGTTGTTGGTAAGCTTACACCCTGGGCTTTGGTGGTGTTTCTCAATGCTCCTTCGGCATTTAAGGTTCTGAGAGTCTGTTCGGCTCCTAGACCGGCAGAAGCTCCGGCGGGGTGGGTAGGGTGGCCGTTATGGCTTCATCGGTACAACCTTGTCCATAACCGACGCTTTGGCTGGTTATACCTGCTAGGCATGGCGGCAGGGGCGGTTTGGACCCTTGCGACGTCGTCGGGTATTAAGCTGTTTTCGTGATCTCCTCTTGACACAGACGGTAAATGCACCAGAATAAAGCACAACGGATTTTTTAAGTCTTTAATCATTATTTAATATTCAGACTTTAAGATATTCGCATTACGCAATCAAAGGAGGTCTTCATGAAAGAGGAGACGGGTTTTCCAGAAGAAAAAAAGCTGGGACCGCAGTTTGCCGATTTGATGATTGACAAGGCGCCGCAGTACGCCAATCGCATCTTTTATTCCCTCGGCTTTTTAGCGGCGGTGAGCTTTATCATGCTCGTCATCAGCGGAGTGGTTGAGCTTTTCTTCGGCTCGACGTGGTGGCTGACCAATCCCGTTGGTGTGTTTTTCCGCAGTGTTCACCTGTGGTCCAGTCAAGCTTTCGTGATTTTCATGCTCCTTCACCTCATTGTCGTCTTTTGTACGATGGGCTACCGTGGGCCCAGGAAAATCACCTGGGTCATCGGGGCTTTGATGTTCATGACCGCCATCACCGAGACCGAATTTGGTTATGCGTTACGCGGGGATTTTTCGACACAATGGCGAGCCCTTCAGGGTGCGGACTTCTTTAACGGTTCGGGCCTGGGATGGTGGATCAACCCCTTAAATACCGTCAATATCATCGGCTTGCACGTGGCGATTGTTCCCTTTATCATTTTTGCCTTGCTGAGTTTACACTATATTTTGGTGCGTTTTTTAGGCCTGGCGACTCCCCCCAAAGCGGATCACCCCTACAAGATTGAAAAGGCCAATCATACCATGCTGTTCCTTCGGGGCGGGGTGGTTGCGGTTGCGGTTTTAATTCTTGCGGTGTTTCTGCCTTCACCCTACGTTAAGCCAGTAACTTTAAAAGAAGTCGCCTCAACGGACCCGAACTTGTTCGCTACCACCTTGGTGGGCGAGTTTGGACGCTTACAGCAAATCGGTACCGGTGATGACGCCCAAAGCCTTACCACCGGCTATTCAGACAATATTGATCCGTATACCTGGAATACGCGCAAGGTTTATATTGATGGGCCTTGGGCGAGTTTAACGGCAACGGGACAAGTCCCGAACCTGTTGGCCCCCATCGAAGCGATGACCCCTGATCAGCAAAAGAAACTTATCAATGACGCCATTGACTTCTTTGGCGATAACAAGGGTAAAGTCACCGAGGCACAGGATCCTCTGATTACTGTTGTAAAGGACCTGACAAAGATGGCCGCCACCGGCTATTATGATAAAGCCTTGAGAGGTGAGGGTGAGCTTGGTGACGAAACCTATGCCCTGCGACTCATGGCGGACCTGGGAGTTCTGGATTCGTATGCCCATAAGATGGGAATCAAAACCAGTCAAATGGGTATGTTGAAAGAAGAAAAGCCGGATATGAATCTGCCTGGTGGACGTGCGGAATGGCAACCTGCCTTTTCTGATCCTTCTAAGATTCCCCCCATTAAAATGGCTCGACCGGTACCTCCGGGAGCCTGGTGGCTTGCTCCCATCGGCATTATGGATGGAACCATCCTGAAAACTGATGATAATGGCGACCGCGATGGAGCCTATATTTTGGGCCTCTTGGGTTTAATCCTTTTGGCAATACCCTTCATTCCGGGTGTCAACCGTTTGCCGGTTATTCTCGGTTTGTATAAGTTCTTCCAAAAGAAACCGAAAGAAGATAAGTAAGCGTCCGTACCTGGTCGGACCTAGACCACGCCCGCCAGGGCGTGGTCTTTTGTCTAAGGAGTTGTTACTGTGCTAAAAGGTCCGCAGGTGAGTTTCCCCCGTAGTCTTGAAAGTGTTTACCAACCCATTCAGCGGGAGCTGAGCCTGGTCGAGGATGCGCTGAAAGCTCTGGCAAAGAGCTTTGGGTTTTCGTCAGTTAATAAAGTGGTGGATCATTTTTTTCAAAAACCCGGTAAACTTTTGCGGCCTGCTCTGGCTTTGTTTGCGGCGCGCGCAGTAGCTCCATCAATTTCTGAAGAAAAATTCATTTCGTTAGGGGTAGGGCTTGAACTGATTCACAGTGCGAGTCTTGTTCATGATGATATTCTCGACGACGATATAGCACGACGGGGTCAAGCGACCTTGAACGGGGCCTGGGGTAATAAGGTTGCCCTGTTGGCCGGCGATATTATTTATTCGCGTGCCTATGGCCTTTTGACTCAGCTTTTACCAAAAGACGACTTACTGACCGTTGTAAACTTGAACGAATATATGATTTCGGCCGAGGTTGAGCAGGCTCGTTCCACCGAGTTGTCCCGAGAAGCCTACTACCGAATCATCGAAGGTAAAACAGCCCGGTTTATGAGCCTGTGCTGTCAGTTGGGTGCAAGCCTTGGCGGTGCCTCGCCCGAGCACAAAAGCATCATCACCAACTTTGGTCTGAAGTATGGTTTGGCCTATCAGTTGTTTGACGATGCTGTCGACCAAGATTTAAATTGCGCCGAAGTTGACCCTCTCCACGAGGGCCAAATGGTTCTTCAGCAAGCCCTCGAGGTGTTAGCTTCGTTGCCACCTTCGGAAGGAAAAACAGGCTTAGAAGCCATGGCCCGGTACTCTTTAGAAAGGGCAACGGCTTAAAGTTGAATCGTCCCAAGCTGAGCGGCCCCTCTTAAAACTGTAGAGCACCCTGCGTTTGGGCCACTTCGCTTAGTTTGTCGGCGACGTACTGCCAGTTATTTTGTGAGTGTTCGCGCGATTCCTCGTTTGCGACATTATCTTGGGTAATTTCTAACCGAGTCATTGGTATGGATGACGGAGTATTCGTGGCCTGCAAAGGGGTAACAGAATAGGTTATCGTCTGGTAGTTCTCGGGAATATCCTCTCCAAAGGCCGCACTCCAATAGGTGCAAACCAACTTTTTTTGGGGTTCAAGGGCTAAAATTGTCCCATGATCTTCGTAGGGTTTGCCTTCCCATTCCCCTGAATAGGTAATCTTGCCACCTACTTTCCAGTCAGCCTGCATCTGTGTTCCAAACAGATATTGTTTCACGAGTTCAGGACGGGTGAGTGTGTTCCAAACAGCGGCTATTGTGGCTTGTATGTCTACACTGACATGAACTTGAAGCGTTTTCATGGGATCTCCTGCTTACCAGCCTACAGCAGGAATTTAATTCTTACAATAGTTATCAGAATATAAGGAATTTGAGAAGACTCGAGGTACCATAACAGACGGCGTTCCTTAAGCCTCGGGTTTTAGAAGTTATAGCCGGGCACGTTTTGTTCGACCAGGCTGGCCTTCAATAGATCACGAAGGTCAGCCAGATCTTGCGCTGTTACAGGGTGTTCGATGGTTGAGGTGAGGCTTTCTAAGGGGCCCAGATCAAAGGCGGCGGCTCCCAGGGTGTTCCAATCATTTTGCAGATCGGCACAGCCAAGCTGTCCGGCCTCTAGCTGAAGTCGTACACTGTTCAAGATTCCTGGCAAATTGTGTGCGGTACCCAAGTAGGTACGTCCGGTGTCTTTGCGCCGAATCTGAAAAACCCCTGCTTGGGTAGGCTGAGCCTTCCAGTCGCGGATAAGCTCTTTTTTATTCATCTGACTCATGAACCGGAAGATTTAACCCAAAGAAATTGATCGTTTGTCCTTCGACCGCTAAATGAGTCTTGAGCATCGGGAAATGGGTTTGCATAAGGGCCAACGCCAACGCCACGGCTCGCGGCGAAAGGTTTACCCCAGGTGCCAAAAGGAACTTTGCTGGGGCCAGCGTCGACAGGTAACCAACAAGCTTTTGGTTTTCAAAAAGCTGGTAGCCCGTGATCAACCCAAAATTTTGATAGTCCGTTACCGTGCCGCCGGCTTGTCCGGTGTAATAAGGCTTAAGTACAAACGACCCTAAGTTTGCTCGGTCGATTTGTGTGGTATTCATGGGCTTAGAAACCAAAACACCTTGATTGTCGGTGACCCTGACAAGCAACTTGGCGTGGGAGAAATCTGTTTGTGTGACGGTTAAAAGGTCGTTCTTGACGGGCCCTTCGTACTTAAGTCCGGTTTGAATGAATTCTACAGTGGCATGATAGCCTTGGGGCCCTTCGGCAGTCCAAGTTTCTCGGCGGTTGCCTTGGAACTGAGGGGTGAAAAGCGACCCAATACGGAGGGCCGAGCTATAGTCGTCGCCCTTAAAACGTACACTGACACCTTCAGCCGAGGTGGTTCCGTCTAAGCTCTGCTTGACTTTAATGCTAGCCCATTGGGCGTTGACCTGAGCAGAATAAAACTCAACGGTGCTACAGCTTGTAAGAGCTAAGCCTACGAGCATCAAAGAAAAAACCTTCTTCATAAGTACCATTAGTCTAAGTCGTGACGTTCTCTTTGTCAATTTTGTTGTGGGTTTTAGCAAAACACCGGCTCACCGGAAC
Source organism: Spirochaetales bacterium (assembly GCA_027451945.1). Lineage (GTDB taxonomy): Bacteria > Spirochaetota > Spirochaetia > JABEVK01 > JABEVK01 > JABEVK01. Next base: position 11,181 of record DAIDHT010000031.1, on the reverse strand, counting down.
TCGGCGCGTACGGTTTGCAAGATTTCTTGAAAATCGTCGAGAAACTGACTGCCTTTTCGATGAACAAACGAATAGGCATGGCGAATGTCGAAATTGTGAACTTTGATTTTTTTTAAGGTCAAAGCGGAGTTGTCTGATAAGCGCTCTTGAGAATTCCCGTACAGAAAAGCAAGACCTAAGCCCTCGCGCAGAAGGGCTTTAATGATGGCAATGTTGCCAATTTCTAAAACACTGGCAAAATTGTTCAAGGAGCGATTTCGTGACGCGAGGGCATTTTCTAAGACTTCGCGTGAACCACTACCCTTTTCGCGAACAATAAGACGGCGTGGTAAAAGCTCTTCCAGCTCTACAGTTTTGCCGGCAAGGGGGTCGTGTGGTGAGCAAAAAAGTTCCAAAGTATCCTCAAAGAGAGTCTGTGAGGCAAAGGCTTGTTGGTCGAAGATTCCTTCAATAAAGGCAAAATCGATTTGCCCTGCCGTCAGCTTGCTTAAAAGAGCATCCGTATTATCCACCACGAGCGAAAGGTCGCCCTGGTAGGTGGCAAGGTAGCGAGCCAGTGCTCGAGGCATCACAAACTCGCCAATCGTTCTGGTGGCTCCAAAGCGAAGCGAAAGTTGCTGGGACTGCTTTTCTAAGGCCTCTTCGACCCGTTGCGATTCGGCCGCGGTAAAGGCGGCATGCCGATACAGAAGCTCACCAGCCTTGGTTAGGCCAAATTGTCTTCCTACCGACGTAAAGAGTTTCGTTCCATACCGGTCTTCAAGCTGATGGATGTGTTGGCTCACTGCCGGCTGAGTCAGGCCCAAGTGTTCACCTGCCTTGCTGAAGTTCTTCGTTTCACAGAGCGTTAAAAAAGTGCGAAGACGAAAATCTAGCATAAGACCTACCTTTGATAAATATTTGTTATGGAATCATAAAAAAATATAATTGGATATTATCATAAGAATCCGGTAACTTCCAGACCAAGGAAGGTTCACCATGTCATGGAATAAGGACAATGTTCGCCACATGCTCAACGGCATCTTGTTTGTGGTGCTATTCTCACTAGCGGCGATGGAACTGGCAGCCTTGCCAGTTATTAAAAATCTCGGGTTAAGCCCGCTCATTATTGGCATTTTGATTGGGATGATTTACGCCAATACCCTTCGAAGTCATGCGCCTCGCGAATGGGGGGCCGGGATATCCTTTTCTGCAAAAACCATTTTAAGAATCTCGGTAGTCTTTTTTGGCTTTCATGTCACGTTCCAAGACATTGCTTCGGTAGGGTTGGACGGGATCTTGGTTTCTGTTCTGATGGTCACGACAACGTTTCTTTTAGGAGCCTTTCTGGGGCAGAAAGTGTTTAAGCTTGATCGCGATACCTCATTGTTAACGGCCTCGGGGAGTGCGGTGTGCGGAGCCGCTGCCGTTTTGGCAACCGAACCTGTGCTTAAGGCTGAGGCCTACAAAAGTGCGATTGCCGTGAGCACGGTGGTGATTTTCGGAACCCTATCCATGTTTCTGTACCCGATCATCTACAAGACAGGCATTTTGCAGGTCGATCAAACCCATTTTGGGCTGTATGCGGGTGGGTCAATTCATGAAGTTGCCCAGGTGATTGGGGCCACAAACCCGGCTGGAAAGCAGGCCATGGATGTGGGTGTTATCGTCAAGCTGACCCGTGTCATGCTTCTGTCGCCTCTGTTGGTCATCTTGGGAGTTGTTTTGTCGGCTCTGGCCCGACGAAAAAAGACCGCAGAAGCAACAGGAAAAACCAAAATCGTTGTTCCTTGGTTTGCCATCCTCTTTATTGTTGCCAGCGGGATTAACTCGCTTCACATTATCCCCAAACCCGTTGTCGACATCATTTTAATGCTAGATACCTTTTTGTTAACCATGGCAATGACCGCCTTGGGCCTTGAAACCAGTGCCGCAAAATTTCGCCAAGCTGGCCTTAGGCCGTTCCTCTTGGCTTTGTCCCTGTGGGTGTGGCTGTTGGTCGGCGGGTATGGGGTGATGCAGTTGGTGACAACGGTTATTAAGGTGTGAGGGGTACCAGGTAGCTACTCCCACCCACAAGCTTGAAGAATCCTGTTAAGCCATAGTTCTAACGAGTTAAACCTGCTATTGAAGAGGTCGCATATTGAGTCTTTCGACAACTGAGATTCCGCAAGAAACAGAATATCAATGATCAACTCATCAAGGGCTCTTTCATGGTGTTGGGCATCGGCATCTTGGTCTGAGAGAATGGGTTTAGGTTGTCGAAGGAGCTTTATGAGGTTTCTATGGCGATGTTCAGCTGACACAGAGGCGCGATTTGTCGAGGGATTTCTATTTCTGCCAAGAAAGTTTTGATTCAGCCACGTTGTTTCTGCAACAATCGCTTCCTCTCGTGTAGGGAAAGGCCCAAGCTCGGGGCCCCCCGACAAGGCAAGGTCGGCGTACCAGTTCACCTGGCCATTTTCTTGACGAGGGTCAACGGTGCTGGCCCTTTGAATCGTGGTATTACCAAGACTCATCAAGGGGCTCAAATCGTCGCCATAGAGGAATTCTAGGGTGCCGTCGGGGAGGAGATGGAGGGTGGTGGAACGGTGATCGGGCATCAGTCAGAACCTCGATCAGGGGGTGTACCCAAGAACGCAGACTACTCATTGGGCACCCAGTTATTGAGAGAATCGTCGAAGTGGTAAGACAACAAACGGACGGGAAATAAAGCTGGTCCGCCAGAGTTTCCACATAAATGAAAATAGTTGTCTCCCCAAGCCCAAACTTGACCATGATTGTCAACGAGTATTCCTGTGTCGATGTTGTTACCTGCTATAGATCTCACAAGTTGAAAAATGGTACCATCAGTATGGCTCACCTCGGTTAGTACCGGAACATTACTTGAGTTAACCTGACTAAAGTCGTTGAGAGGAAGGACATTTCCACCAGCTCCGTCGAAACCAAATCCTTGATAAAGTACTTTGCCGTTCTTTGTTAAAAGAATAATAGCTTCATTTACTGTCGCCACTTGTTTGATGTTTTGAATGATCGGGCCATTTGGAATCAGGTCGTGGTCGCTCTTAGGCCGAAACCTCAGATTCCTGGTATCTCTCATTCTGCCTGGGGACACATATGAAAAGATCGCTCCGTGTCCAAGTGCTCCGTAGCTACTGTCTCCCCAAGTTAAGACCGTTCCATCACTTAGTAGTGCGACACTGAAGGTCTGTGTCGTAATAATGGACTTCACTTTCGTGGATCCGAGGTTTCGTCCAGCCATACTTTGAGTAGGAACCCAGTCTCTAAACTCAGGGTGTTCCACATCAAAAAACATCCCGTAACCTGATGGCCAAATAGTTTCTGGGCGATCTCCGAAACCCCAAATCGTTCCATCTCTTTTAAGAACCAACGCGTGTTCAAAGCTACCATTTACAGCCACAGCATCGCGCATTGGGCTACCGTCATCCGTGAGTATGAGAATTGGGTAAGGCACACCGTCAAGTCTTTTTGAACCGTAATTGGGGTTGAAGTAATCTTGAATAGCTTCTTCAAGCCCCTTGAATAAGCCTTTGGGCGCAACCCAGGACTTGGGATTTCTAGTAAGAATTCCACCCCAGTTTTGTCCGCATCCCCAGACGGTACCGTCACTTCTCACCGCAAGAGTGGTACTTCCTGCGCCAGATACCGAAATTACTTTGTCAAACAGCTTTCCGTCCTGAAAGATCACAGGGGCTGGGTAAATGGTAGTACGGGGGGGCGCCGTTCCCTCACTCCCAAAATGGTCACCATTCCATGCCCAGAGTTGCCCCTTATTGTCAATCGCATAGCAATCCTGATTCTCTCCAACAGCGATTGATTTGATATTGCCAAACTGCTTTCCTTCGGAGGTCCAAACAGGAACCAACCCTGGGGCTTCTTGTCCCTGCCACGAATTAAAAGAACTCAACCCCCACGTCCACACACGTCCATGATTGTCTAGAGCAAGAGCCACTTGCTCACCCGAAGCTACCTTGACGATATCAGGTGGACTCATGGGCCAATGTCTCCCGCGCGGATCAAAGTGATCGTTGCCATTGCACGAGGTGAGTGTGAGTAGAAAGATAATTGTCTGCAAAAAAAGAATTGCGTGTACAGACCTTTTGATCATTGGATATCCTTTCAAAAATCGATGAATGGTAGCTCTTTTGGAATCAGTTCGATTTTCCCTTGAGTCGAATTAGTATACTCAAGACACTTCTGTAACGTTGAATCATCGGGCGAAGGCTCTAGAGTAAATATGTTGCCCTGAACATCAACAACCTGTGAGGTGGTTCGTCCAGTCGAGTCTTCTACCCAAGCACATACTCGCAAAAAGAGTTTGTCACTGGAACAAGTTAGACTCCCGTCCCACTCTTTCTCTAACCTAGACATCAAGAGAATGGCCTTTGCAAGGTTAAGAATTTCAATGCCGTCATTCTTGACCGTATCTTGCAGCTGTTGAATGGCTTTTCTTCTCTCGTCATCTTTGGCGATCTCCGAGTACTTCCATATCTGGTCAAAATAGCGATAGTTGCGGTCACAGAATATTCCTATTTGATATTCGAGATCCCGAATGTCACTATCATACCAGTTTACAAAATAAAGCGTCTGGCCTGTATCGGGGTCAATTCCACGATTGCAGTTCACCTCATTGAGGAGATCGATCTCCTGGGTGTCTAGCGGAAAGTAGTGATACCCATTATGGATCTCAACTCCAATAGTCATTTTTTTTGGGGAAGATGTTTGAAGGATTTCTCCCAACTTGACCGCGAGTTGAAGAAGAGTGCTTGGGTTCCCATTAACATGGGAAAAAACGTCATGATATCCTGCTTCCAGGAGAAAGTCGTACTTGATCTGAACCAAAGCGATATTAGCAGAAGCGTAATTGGCTATCACCGGTAAATGTTGTAGGTCAGGATAAGGATGATCATTAGGTGTCACTGTACAAAAGACCTCCACCTCCCAAGATTTATCTTGCGGAATTAGCCTCCCAAAATTGGTACCCCAAGGGGTGAAATATTCAAGCCAGATCTCAAGATCTTTCTTTCGGAAGTAACTGTTCCATACCCATAGACCGAGAGTCGTAAAAAGTGCCAAAACGCCAAGAATAACAGCCGCTACTTGACCTTCGAGGGGAACAATATTACTACCTACAGCCCCAGCCTCCAGTGCTTGCTGGGCAAAATAACCGAACGCCAGACTACTGCTCATAGAAAGAAGATCAGAGCTTTGAGCAATTTGACTCGCCAATGTGTCATCATAATTCCCAGTTCGATAGGCAACCCAGTATTTCTCGCCATCCTGGGCAAAATCAATAGCAGAGAGAACGAAGCTAACCAAAAAGGGAAAAGCTTTGAGATATTGGATTTCTCTAAAATTTCTAAGATTGGGTTTAATGAATTTTGAGTAGATATAGACAAGGTCCGTCGCTAAACCAAGTGAGACTTTGACGGATTCGACGGGTGTTTCTGTATCTAATAGGCTGTTTAGGTTGTAGACCAAGTCGAACAGGTTCATAGCACATTCAAGGCCCTCTCCAAAGGTCTCCGTTCGTTCTCCGGGCTCGTATCTTTTTGATTCGTACTTGGCAACGTAGTAGTCACCTTCCGGAACGACTTGGACTTTTTTTTCTCCGCCAAATCTTTTGCCGAATCTTTCGGCTATCATTTTTTTAAACTGGTCGAGAGTAGTGCACCTTTTTCCTCTCAAAATGAACGAATTTCCCGGTTTAAAGACAACTCTCGAAGCCGATCGGGTGTATCTGCGGTCAAGTATGTCATTCCAGATGATTAGTGGATCTTTCGTGGCCGCTAAGCTGGTGGCTATACACTGTAGGATCTTTGTTGTGTTCTCTGTAACGGGATTGACGGCCTTCTCGTAGAAATCTTTCCAACCGCCAACGTACATGGTCCACCAGTTTTCTTCTCCTCCAGAGTTGATTGCGTCCTTGAGCTCGAAACTCTCACCCAAAGTCTGAATTGTTACTTGCGAAATGTCATGGGCTTGGTCGATGAGACTTGTCAGTGTGTTGACGGTGGCGGGAGAATCATTGGTCTTCGCCAAGGTCTCGCTGATGAGCTTTTCAGGGAACTCTCGTTCCTTTTTAGACTGACTGAAAGCGTAGTCAAATAGTGTAGCGTTAAATGCGGGAGGCTGAAGAAAATAGCAAACCTTCAGAATGGCAGAATTCATTGGGGACATGCTTTTCTGATGTCTTTTTGATGATTCGATGAACCAAGCCTTCCAAGCTGAGTAGTTTAGGTCGTTGTTGTATTTTTCGTCTTGTTTGCAAATCGAGCCAACGAGATTGGCAAATGAGTAACTCTGACCTCGTGAAACCTTCCATGCCTGGAACGGGGGATTTCCATCGAGGGTGCTGGAAAACGAAAAAAAGGCCTTTTTTCCTTCTTCATAGTCTTTGGTGGCCTTCTTTATCGCTTCAACGTAATCTGTTAGGTAAACAGTCGCAGATTGTCCATCCTCCTCCCATGCTACGTCGCCGGGAGTGTACATCTGGCCGATTCGACTAGCGCTCTTTAAGTCAAATTGGTGGCGGGTTAACGGTGCCCACATGAGCCTTGGACAAGAGCCGTAATTGACCCATGGTTCGCCCGAAGGGACAGAGTTTACGTCGACAATCTGACTGACTTGCCTCCGTAAGACATCTAAACGTTTGGGATCAAGCTCAATTTTTGACAGACAAAAAAAGCTCCAACAATGATTGGCTGAAATTCCTTCGTTTCGGGGTATATGATAGGACTTTCCAGGTTCTGGTTGACATTTCCACACACGAACCGGGATACCATCATGTGGCGTATAAATCGTGGTATGAAAATGGTATACCCATCGACCGTCAGTGATTTCACCGGGAAGTAACTTAGGGTCCTTCACCCCGTCCTTAACTCCGACTAGACTAGAGGGATCGGAGCGGTCTTTGAATTCAAAAGACTTGTACTCGCGGAATTTCAGCATAATGCCGATCCCTAGCTCGCCCCTCATAGTGAACCTTCCGAATAGAACAAGTCCGTAAACCCTACTTTATCGAACCAGACCCTATCTTGTTGATTCACGTGCTTAATTGTCAGCTTGTAGGGATTGCCAGGCAATACGTCCTTAAACTCAAGGAGAAGTCGTTCGTTCTGCTGAGTTCCACCTGGGATGGGAATCGTCTTAGAGTATGACTTGTCCTCACTTTCCAGAACCGCCTGTCCATCGCTAATTTGACTTCCTTCTGACAGATCTACGTATTCTCTAAGCGTGAAGCTCGCCTGACACCCCTCGCTGTCCTTGCTCCGGACACTCCCCGAGGGAGTTTCAATGGCAAACACAAACCTCAGCTTATCCTCTTTGGTCAGCTCTAGAAGTCGCTTCTTGGTTACCAAGACGTCCCAGTCGACGTGCACCATCCCGTCTTTGATCTCGACTAGCTTTCGTACAAGGTACTGCTCGGGGTCCTTGTAGCCGTGTTCGTAGACATAGACGTTGACGTTCTTACCGTCTTTGAGGTTTTTGACTTTGGCAGACAACAGAACCGTCGTTCCATATTCGGCCTTTTCGACCTTTTCTTTCTTGACGGGCTTGCCGTCTTTGTCGTACTCGACACGGTTCCACTCTAGCTCACTAAACTCGGGCTTCTCTACCTCAAGGGTAAATTCAGGGCCTTTTAACTTGCCACACTTAAAAGCTGATACCTGAAAAAATAGTTTGACGTCCTTTTGTTCTTCTGAGTTTTTATCTTGGGTGCCATCCGGTAAAAACGTGCTCCACTTCGTCTTAGCCTTACCGTCCTTGTTTTGCCCCCACAGCTTCTTCACAGGAGGGTCTTTCTCGGGATTATCTCCCTCACGGTAAATATCAAAATAGGCGGTACACTCCGGGTACTGGTTCTCAAAATCAACACTCAGCGTGACTTCTTCTCCTGCCTTGGCCTTACCGACACTCCATTGTGGATTTTGCATCTTAGGGTGCAAATATCTCGTGTCACGGGGCTCTTTGCTATACAAATCCCGGGTGTCAAACATTGTCCCGCCGTCTCTTTTATACTGGTCCGGGTCCATCCCCGGCATCATAATTGGTAGTATGGCTGGGGAACCTGCACTGATGACTTGAATATGATCCTGTTGCCCCGTGTCCGAACAACTGGTCACGGTACTCCCTATCACTGCTATAGGTTTGCCATCCACTTTGACCTTGTCGACACAGCCTCCGGTAATCTTTCCCTTCCCCTTAGGGGTCTGTTGGAATTTTACCCCGGGCGGCATCGGTATATGCCCTGGGTCGGGCATCACCGCTTCACTGCCTTTGGTCGCAATGGCGCGTTCTCCAAAGGTTACCGTCGTGGATAGTTTGCTTTTGAGTTTCCCTAAAAATGGGTGGGGAACATTGGGCATCGGCTGCAGTCCTGAGTTTGATGGCACCATGATCGTGTGCATATCGATCCCTATGGCTTGGTCGCTGTGACTGGCTACGGGTTTACCTCCCGCAGTCACACTGTTTCCCTGCAGTTTGATTTTACTGGCTTTTAAACTCACCTCTTTGGCGGATTCTAGTTTGATGCCTTTACTGGCCTCGATGTTTATTTCCCCTGCCGAGATTTGACACTCTTTTTTTGTCTCAACAAGAAAATCCTCGCTGTCAGTGATCAGTTCTTTGCATTCAATATGGATCTCGCCAAGCTCATTCGTGATTTCAATCCCGTTCTCTGCATCGATGATCAGTCTCATTTTTCCTTTGTGTGCGGACAGTTCAATCGATTCTTTCCCTTTCTCTTCATGAAAGGCTAAGACACTACCACTGGGAGTAGAAAATCGAATTTGATGACGGTCTGTCTTTACAGCTGGATCAGGTCGGTTTTGTTGGGTGTACATGCTGGCATAAACAACAGGGCAGTTGGGGTTATCATCCAAAAAGATGATGATGACTTTTTCTCCAATACCGGGAAGAATTCCAAAGCCAGTATTCGGACGTATAAGAGGAAACCATCCCAGCGGTGTCTTAGGATCCCCCATGTCAAGCTCAGGCATATACACCATCACTCGCCCGGATTCTAAGGGGTCATCGTTATCAGCAATAAATCCAAACGTTGTCGACATTTTTGTCGCAGGGTCAGGGTTGATCAGGTGTTGAAACGGATCACCGGGTTCACCATACTCGTCCAAAAGACGTTGCTGTTCTTCATAATCCCACTCATGGGGTCGATCCTCACGCGGGTCATACCAATCGATACTCACTTTTAACTCCTTACTTTTTGTGACTAACAAACTGCAACTAGTTCAGTCCAATTGAACTTCCTTTGACAATCATGCTTTGAGAAGATTTAAGTGAGATACCCTTGCTGCTAGTCTTAGCTTCAAGACTTGCGATCTTAAAGCCTGCAACCTTTTTCGCATTGATTACGACGCTTTCAGCTTTGATGATGACCCCTTTCTTGGCAGCAATATTGATGCTCTTTTCTGATTTCAGCGTAATGGACTTTTCTTTGAGATCAAAAGTAAAGGAATTTTTGTCATCTTTTGACGCTATTGAAATTTTTTCTTTGCCTTCAGTGTCATCAAACAAAAGTTCCGAACCACTCTTTGTTTTGATGATTTTGAGGTCATGCTTTCCTGTTTTAGGTGGCTTAATATGTTGGTTCCAGAGGGTTCCCAACACGTATCCATGTTGCATGGATTCCTCGAGAAACATCACTACGACTTGATCGTGGAGTTCAGGTAGGAACCAAACTCCAGTTTCTTTTCCGGCTTGTGGTGTCAAGATGGGAAGCCATGCAGATTTGGTAGGAACCCCACCTATACTGAGTTGAACTTGGATTCTCCCCAAATTGTGGGGATCCTTGTTGTCACAAACATTAGCTAGGTAGAAATGACTCACTTTTTTAACTCCTAAATCTTTTTATGAAATAGGGAGATGTGATTGTCAAGAAGAAAATTTAAATTTGCTTAGGAAAAATAATCTAAAATGTATATTAAATCAAAAAAGATATGTGAAATTAAATAAAATTAAAAAAATTCAAAAAAAAGCTTGACAATCAATTGAGTGTGATTCAAGCTAAAAACGTATTTAAAAGTCTTTTGAAAATGTTGGTTTCAAATGAGTAAAGAAAAACCTAGCGGTAGTATCCTTGGTTCAGGATTTTCATTTCCTGTACGACTAGACCTTTTTGGTGGCTTTCAATTCTCTTCAGGTGAACAGAGTGTCGAAGAGTCAATTCATATTATTCTCTCCACAACTCCTGGTGAACGTGTTATGCGGCCCGATTTTGGCTGTGAAGCAAACGAGTTGCTTTTTTCCCCAAATAATTCACGGACTCAAGCTCTTATAGCACACTACATTGAACAAGCATTAATTCGTTGGGAGCCTCGTATTATTTTGAAAGAGGTAAAGGCCGAAGCGGATTCTGATGACGAAACCAAAATTAATGTGACGCTGGGGTACGAGGTCCGCTCGGTCAATACGTACTTCAATATGGTTTATCCCTACTATTTAGAAAGAGGCGAAATTGATACCCAGTCCCAATTTAGATGATCGTCGCTATCAAGATATTGTCAATGAAGCGATTCGTTTAATTCCTCGTTACTGCCCAGAATGGACAAATCATAACCCAACTGATCCGGGTATGACGTTGGTTGAGTTGTTTGCCTGGATGACAGAAATGACAATATATAGGCTCAACAAGGTTCCTGAGAAAACGTATATGGCACTTCTTGATTTGCTAGGTATGGCAATGGTGCCGCCGCAACCTTCAAAAGTCTTGTTGCGCTTTATTCCTGTTGACGGTCTCGATCGCTCTATAACTGTACCAAAAGGTTTGCAAGTTTCTGCTGGTGGAATGAATGAAGCCGAAGCAGTCATTTTTGAAACCGAGCGTGCCTTATCGGTGTTTCCAATTCAGCTCGAAAGTTGTGTTTCAACTCATCAGTCTTTAGTTACGGATAATCTGGAACTACTAAAGGGAAAAAATCAAGGTTTTTATTTGTTTGGTGGCGATAGCCAAATTGAACGTAGTATTTACTGTTATCACCGGTGATAAAGTTCCGGAAATCATCGGTTTCCGAGTTCCGCTTTTGACATGAAAAGGGCGGCCCTTTATGGTGTTGTTATTCAGGCAATACCAAAAGGAAAAACCGCCCTATGAGTCAAAAGGAGTATAGGATGCACCAAGCTCGCATCCTGGCCAGATCAGGCCACAAACAAAAGGAGATC
>DAIDHT010000030.1:0-80272 GCA_027451945.1 Spirochaetales bacterium | reverse complement strand
TGGTTGGGCTTGTTGAACGGTGTAGAGGATTTTGCCTTGTGGTGTGGCGATCTCGACCCGATACGCCCCCGCCCCCTGTACCCCGGGCCACGAGAACGAGAACTTAACGGGGTTGAGCGCCATCAGGGGCGTCGCGATTCCAAGAAGAAAAATAAGCCGCAACAGCAAGTCGAACGCCCTCCGCGTAAGTGACCTAAACAATTAGGACAAAATTGATTTTAACTGGAATACGACTTAGGAGCAAGGTCATGGGTAGTTTCGCACAACGCGGAAACCGACATCGTCGACCGTGGAGTACGGATTGTAGCTGTTCAGCCGATAAGCAACGGTGCAGTCACTTGAACTCGTAAGCCAACTGCCACCGTGCGCGACGCGGGTCGTGACCCCAGTGACACCCTGATAATTCGTTTGCGCTGTCGTTGGGTAGGTTCCATACTCGTCCCAACACAATTCAAAAACATTCCCGCTCAGATCGTAGATCCCTAACTCATTTGCCTTCTTCGTTCCAACTGCCTGTGTTGCGCTAGGACTATTCGTCGTATACCAGGCATAGGTCCCTATGTTCGTTTGGGCACCGCCTGCTTCGGTACTTCCCGCATACCCCTTGTTGTAACCTAGAACGTTGACACCATTGGCCAGGTCCCCCGGCAAAGCGTCGTTATACCCGCCCATCGCCGCCCACATATACTCCATCTCGGTCGGTAACCGGTAACCATTGGCGCTTGAGTTGACCGTTGCTGCGTCCCAAGTGGAATTGTCAGCCGTGGGAATCGTACCCCAGGCTGATGGAGTGGTAATCCCTGATATCGAATACACAGGAGTCAGACCCTCCTCAGTACTTAAATCGTTACAAAATACGAGGGCTCCATACCAATTTACCTGTTCGACGGGATGATTAGTAACTGTACTAAAATAACTGGGGTCGGCTAAGCCCGTAACGCTTGCATACTCGGCACCTGTAATCAGGTTCTGACTCATATAGAACGAGCTAACGGTCATATTAGGGCCACCGCTTTGCAGGGTAAAAGTCCCGCCCTGAACATACTTGAGGGTACCAATATTAGCTGACGTCACATCAGGTACCCAGTGCGCATACAACGTGACGTTGCTGGCACCAATAGGGTACTGACTCGAGGAAACATAGTCGGTACCATTCGCTGGAGTTGCGTTCGTGTTCCACGCGGCGAGTTGATTTCCCAGATTCGATAAATAGCTACCCGAAGGTGTGTATCCTGTTGTGTTCAGGACCGTGGCGAGAGACCCCGAGAGGTAGGCTTCGGGGTCGTAGGGGGCTGTACCGTTTACCGTGCCACCGTTGCTGTTGTAGGTGATCGTATAAAGCGGGTTAAGCGAGCGGACGACTCGGAAACCGGTGTCGCTCGTTCCAGGAGCTGGTACGTTGGAACCGACAGTGGCGACGGGTGAGTTTGTCGAATAACTGCCTCCCAACCGAGTACGCTGGACTGTGGTATCACTACTTGCGGGTTGCCCCAGGTAATTCATCAAGGAGCCAGCCGGGGTTGAGGTATTATGCCAATCCCAACACCATTCCCAAACATTGCCCGAAAGATCATAGATACCCAACTCGTTAGGAAGTTTGGTTCCAACAGGTTCGGTGGTGGTACCAGACACAGCATAATTCGAGATTTTGCTGGTAGCGGAACCGTTTTCTGTACTACCCGCGTACCCTTTGGTATAGCCACCGGTATTCACGCCCCCCACGGTCGGAATATCGCCTGACCGAGCATCACTTTGCCCTCCCATTGACGCCCACATATTTTCCATCACCGTGGGAAGGCGATAGCCATTAGCGGTCAGGTCTTCGGTGACAGCATCCCAGGTCGTATTGTCGCTTGTTGGAATGTTGTTATAAGGTAACCCAGAATTTGACCAATCGGAGACACCCCCAACGGTATACACCGGCGTCAGGCCCTCCAGCAAACTGAGCTTATTGCAGAAGGCGATCGCGTCGTACCAGCTAACCATTTGGACCGGGTCATTGAGGCTCGTAGAATTACTGGTCGAACTCGGGTCCGTGCCCATCACGGCTAAAAACTGAGCACGGGTGATGGGGTACTTGCCCATCAAGAAACTGCTGACGGTGGAATTGTCACCAGGGGTGGCATCCCGCTGAAAGGTTCCACCAGGGACCAAGACTAAAGGTATGGCGTTGGTAAAGCTTGCTCCATCAATCGTGACGGCACTGGAGGTTGTTTGGCCTTGCATGATTTCGACGGTATCACTCAAAGTCGCCCACACCGCGCCAGCTTGAACTTGAACTGTAAGTAACCAGGAACCAATCGTTACCGAAGCCAAACTCAAGGTATACGGAAAGTTGCCATTGGTAGAGGTTAAGGAGCCAGAAGTTGTAGACCCGCTACCTAAAGGGGCCAGAGTATAGGTAGCACTGCTAGGCGTTCCTCCTGAAATTGTTCCACTCAAGGTAAACGACAAGTTGAGGGTTCCCGACCCCCCAGTTCCCGACCCAACATAGGCCAAAGTCACCGCCGTTGATGCTGAGGTACTGGTCATATCAACTGAGACCGCCCCCTGGGCCACCAAGGCCGAAGATGCCAAGCTATTGTAGCCTTGAACTAAAACTTGATAAGTTTGTGTGCTCAACCCTGAGAAGGAAGCTGTCGACCCATTCACAGTTTGGGTCGCTCCAGAAACCTGGGTTCCTCCTGTTACAGAGTTATTTGCAACAGTTCCGCCGGTAAAAAGCGTCACTGTGTAGGTATCAACAAGGGGGAATGTTGTTGGAAAGATCGCCCGCGAACCGGGGGAATTAAAACTCCACGAAACAGAAAGCTGATGCGACGCCCCACCCGGAGCCGCCGGTGAGGCACAACTAGCGAAAAGGCTTAGTCCCAGTACCCCTATTGCTATTGGCAAAATCTTTATCATCGCTTTGGTGAATCCAATCGAAGCAGGCTTAGTTAGCATAGAAGGCACTCCCTTGGTCGAGACAAACCCAGACACCGTCCCCGTAGCACCAGGGGGCATTATAATCGGCTCCGGGAAACGAAGCGGAACTGGGTTCAAAAGTCACCCCGTCGGTCGAATAGAAAACTCCCAAGCCACTAACTGTCATCCAAAGCACATCTTGATTTGTGTAAAAGGCTTTATATGCACTTGTTTGATCAATCGCGGCAACAGGCACTGTCATCTTCGAGATGGTTGTACTGGAATTAAGTCCCCCAAAAAGATACCAGCCATTACCACCATCTTCGTTAAAATAATAATTTCCGTTAAACATTCCAAAACTGTAGCTGTAACCCTGTGACTTGGTCGAAAAATACGTCGTTGGGCCACTCGTACCAACATTAAATTCTTCAAAAGTACAATAGCGACCAAAAGCGGCAAAAGTGGTTCCATTGAAGACCAGACAGGAATACTCAGACGACTGAACCAAATGGTTTGCGCTACTCCAGGTTGATCCATCGGTTGATGAGTACCAATTGGTATTGGGTCCTGTTTCATCGCCGGTCGGCATAAAAACAAAAGAGCCCTGCCCAAAGGCAACCCAGACATGAGGACTGTTATGATTGACATTGGATAAATTCGTTTGAGCTACAGGCGTACTCCAGGTTTTTCCGTCACTGCTGGAAATTGTGTAGACTGAATATGTATTTGCTTGGCCCGACACAGGAACTTGCCCCCCTGCAACAAAGGTATTGTTCCCCCACGCTATAGTTTCAAGTTCGGTTACTCCTGTAGGCAGCACCGGGGTTGACCAAGTTTTACCCATGTCGGTTGAGTACGTTGTATAACCATCGCTGGCTACACCAACAAAGGTTCCGTTGCCGTAGGCGATAGCATTCCATGTGTGGCTAGCAGGCGGCGCGGCAAGTTGCCACGGCAAAGCTGTCGCCACATTGACTTGCTTGGTGGCCGTATAGTGGTAGCCTGTTGCGGCGTCCAAAAAATCGACGGTCAAAAGATGCGTACCCAAGGTCGTAGTTGAAGGCACAGGATAGCTTAGGGTCGCTGTTGTTCCGATATACGTTGTGTTATTATCCCAGAACCATTTCACAGTACTGTTCGTTGTCCCATTATAAGTCGCCACACTATGAAACGTTTGACCGGGTATCAGGGTTGTTGGCCCTGTGATGGTGACCGTGTTGTTTACCGGTGGTGGCAAAATCCAGGCCCATTGCGGGTTCAACGTCCACACCGCATATAAGGTAAGGTTGGTGTTTGATACTGGGACTAAAGTTCCTGGTCCATACGTGGGGGGCGTGGCAGTTTTTGATGTATCCCAGCCAGCAAAGTACCAAGCCCCCGACGTCCAGCTGGCTGGTTCAGCTGGCGAAGGAATAGTCACGCTCGTCGAGGAGCCCACCGCCACAAGCTGGGTTACGGCAGTGTCTGTCGATATTGTTAACCCCGTAGGCAGATTCGGTTGAAACGTCACCTGAGTCAACACGGTCACCGAACATGTCACCGAGACGGTGGGGTCAACGGTGCTCGTGGCCGTGAGGGTTGCCGTTCCCGAAGTGCTCCCGGGGGTAACAGTAAAACTCCCTGGTGTTGTGGTAGAAGCTACAGTGGCAATACTTGGGTTTAATGAAGTCAAAGTCACAGCCGGGTTGGTTCCTGTAGCGTCACCGCCTTCGGTAACCGTTAAGGTCGTGCTTGCCCCTAAATTCGTTAAGGTTAAGGTGCTGGCACTCAGGCTAAGAGTAAGTGGAGCCACCGAAACCGAGTACGTCGCCAAGACTTTTGGATTGGCTACCGACTGTGCCGTGATCACCGCCGACGAAGCCGGAACCAACACATGACAGTTGCCGCTCTGGTCAACACTCACCACCGAAGGTGCGCTAGAGGACCAAACCAGTTGAGTATTGGTCGGTGAAGCCGGGGTCCAGGTGGGTGTCAGTGCAAAGGTCTGCCCTATGTTAAACGGGGGCGTGATAGAACTTGAACTCGCCAAGGCCAAGCTCGTGGGCTGAACCAAGGCTGTCAGGAGGTTCGAAGAACTTGCCGTGTAGGCGGCTGTCGTGGTCAGGTTTTCGTACACCATGGCAGAATCTGAGTAGGTAACCATTTGTCCTGTCGATAACGTTGCCTGGAAGTAAAATTGGTAGGTGCCAGAGTTAGGTGAAGTTGGCGACCAAGAATAGGTGGGCGAAGACCCTACGGTTAGGGTCGGGTTCTGCGTCGAACCGTCAGGGGCAATAACTTGAAACACCGGTGTTCCCACGACGGTTGTTCCATTTGTTCCCCCGGAGGCAACAGAAGACAAATCAAAGCTCACGGACAATGCCCCTGTACCCTGGTTGGCAATGTAGCTTAAAGGAATCGTCAGCGGGCTGGGATTTGTCGCGAGGTTGATACTAGAACTCCCTGCGACAATGACTTGACTGCTAGCGTTACTACCGGAAACGGCAATAGTGTAGGTAGCGACATCGAGGCCGGTTGCCACAACGGTTGTCGAGTTCGACGTTACCGTTTTAAACACACCCGTTGTAGAATTGGTAAACGTAACGCTGTACGACGTAGGTGTCGCAAACGTGGGGGTCACGGTACGGGCTCCCACGGAACGGGAACCTAGCATATTGGCTTGACCAGGCGCCGAGGGTAAACTCAGGTTTAT
Organism: Spirochaetales bacterium; assembly: GCA_027451945.1. GTDB lineage: Bacteria > Spirochaetota > Spirochaetia > JABEVK01 > JABEVK01 > JABEVK01. The sequence goes on along the minus strand of DAIDHT010000030.1, from coordinate 74,673 downwards.
TGTCAGCGACAGCCCCGAGGAGGCGGGGGCTGAAACATTGGCAGGGTTGGTACAGCTGGCCACTAGGGCTACCACTAGCACGGCTACCACAACGAAAAAAGGTAACTGTCTGCCCGTCCGTGACGACTTTAATAGCTCCATATCGCGTTACCTCCCTGCAAGGCCACCCAAATCCCATTGCCGTAGCACCATGGTGTCACCGGGACGTTGCGCCAGCCGTTGGGATTCCAACTTGTGGTAAATCCTGAAACACTAAACGGCGAGCTTGTAGGGGTGACTGTGGTAAAAGTTAACCCATCGAAGGAGTATTCGATGGTATTATTGGTACTCCAGTTGAAAACGATATTGGGGCTGGAGACTTGGTAATTATAGGCACCTAAAGACATAGAGGGTATCAACGTCGTAGCTGAGGACGTGTTCCCCTTTAGGGCTAAACCGACAAAGCCAGAACCTGGCCCCCCCCAAGCGGTATAAAGCGTGTTTCCGTTAAAGATAAACATACTTTGCTTACCGCCCAAGGCGGTCGACCATAAGGAAGAGCCGACTGCACCAGTTGAAGGAATCGGGTAAATATTTCCGTCGCCGCAAAAGGCTTCGAAGTTTCCCAAGGTGCTGTTGTAGCTTAGAGAGCTATTGTAGCCCAGACCGAGCCAGGTTGGCGAGCTTAACGAGGACGAGCCTGCCGTCCAGGTCTTTCCATCCATGCTGTAAAACGGTGTACTCACTCCGCTGAACACCGCCATAAAGGTCCCAGTGCCAAAGGCCACAAGGTTGTCAATACTGTTTACTGGCGCCGATGTCACGGTCATCGTTTTCACCGTCCAAGTCTGTCCGTCGGTACTCCAAGCAAAGGGGACTGTACTCGTAGAACCGCTATACCCCACCGCTACAAAAATTCCGGACCCACTCACCGTTCCATACGTCACGTCGGTAAAGTTGATCCCCGGTATCTGGGCGCTAGTTTGCCAGTTCTTTCCATCGAGCGAGACGGCCGTATACCCATCAGAGGCCACCGCCACAAAACGGCCGTTACCGTAAACCGCCGACGTCCAGGTGTGACTTGCAGGCGAGGTGGTAGCGGCTTGCCAATTGGTTCCGGTTAATTGGGCATATAAGGTTGTATTACTGTTGCCAAAAGTGAAGGTCTGCCCTGGTTGGTAGCTCGTACCACCCCCATTCGTAGCAGGGTTCCACGACGCGATGACAGGTCCTTCGGTCAAAGTCGGAGCTTGCACAACGGCCGTATCACCCGGTGAAAAGGTTCGGGTTTCTGAAGGTGGTAGTTCGGTCGACCCCACCGCGATACCGTTCCAGCTATACGTCAACGTTGATTGAACCTCGATGGGGATGGTTACCGAGATGCTGGGGTCGGCGTCTAAGACGACGGTTACAGCTCCGCTCCCCCCAGCGGTAGCGGTAATTTGATTGTTGGAAATTGTGGCAATCGGGCTAGTTGTTGGTGTCACCGACTTACAGTCCACCTGCGTGGAGGTGGCACCTGTCACGGTCACCAGCTGGTTCCCCGTATAGGTATTGCCATTGATCAGCACTTGCGCGATGGCGGTCAACACAGCTTGAGGAACGTTTACCACGCACGTCGCCGCAATCGAAGGGTTCTCGGCAGAAGAGGCGGTAATGATGACCGTCTTGGGGCCCGATTTAAGGGCTTTGATATTCCCTTGCGCATCGACGGTTACCGTTGCAGGGTCACTCGAGGCCCACAGCACCAAGGTATTGGTCGCACCAGCGTTCAGCATTGCCGTCAAAGTCTGGAGCTGACCCACGGTCAGCGTGGTTGTTGTTTGTGACAACAAGAGTGCTTGCACTGGCACGGGAGTCGTAGAAAAATCTGTCGTGGCTGGTGCAATTGTTGCCGTTGTGGTTAGGCCTGCGCCAACCACCACGGCTGTGGTCATAAGGCAAGTTTCGCTAGTCGAGAGCGCCTTCAGTTGCACCTCCCAGGTTCCACTAGCTAGGTTGCTTTGTTTATAGGTCACAGCGTTGTTCGCCACGGTGAGGTTTTGTGTGGTGACCTGACCCGAGGGTGCCACCAAGGTTAACGTTGCCGAAGAAACCGTTTGATTACTCGCGGCGAAGTTATACGTCAAGGCGACACTCCCCGTGCCCTGTCCTAAGGGGAGGTACGAAAGAGCCACACTGAACAACCCTGTGCCTGAGCTCAAGTTGGCCGTTGTTGAGCCTTGCGCAATGATGGCCCCGCCCCCACTAGCTCCCCCCGTGGCATTGTACCCTTGCACCGTGATGGTATACGACTCGGCATTCAGATTGTTAAACGTCACAGAACTACTGGGCGAACTGCTCGAATTATCAACGGTGAGCGTCTGCCCGTTGCCCGTCGCGTCACTGGCTGTGATGACATACGACAACGGTGTCAGGTAGGTAGGTGTTAGCACACGGGCGGGCGCTCCCCAGCTTACCGTCATACTCAAGCCCGGACTGGACACCGTTGGGGCCGAGGGGGAGGCACACGACGCGACCAAAACACCGGCCAGGAGCAAGGCTGACAACAAACTGCTGAAAGCAAAACCGTGCTTATTCTGCATACAGGGCCTCGATTTCAGAAGGTGTCAGAACACGGCTATAGAGTCGAACATCGTCCATAATAAAACCTTGGGCGCCGATTTGAACCAATGTTTTGAAAGTTGTAGCGCCGATAGAATTGCTATCGGTTACCGCACTTTGCAGAACACCATTCAAATAGAGGTAGGCAGTCGACCCGTCCCAGGCTAAAACAACAAACTGCCACACGCCTGGGGTGTACGATGCGGTGGGCATGGCGCCATTTGACCAGGTACCGTTCTGCCCAAACCGGCCTGTCAGTTGATTTGTGTTGCTCTTATACACACCGAACTGGAAACGGCCACTGTCTCCGTTATATAGCACGGGGTAAGCACTGGTTGCTGCCCCGACGTCTTCCATCCAAAAGCTCAGGGTCAGGGTATTGGTGGACGAAAAGCTGAGTTTAGAACTGGTGGCAGTACTGGCTGAGCCTGCGGTGGAAAAATTCGCCGCGGTGTTGGCCACCCCTCGGTGACCGTAGGTGAAGGCTGTGGTACCCGCAGGTGTTAAAGTTAGACTGTTACCGCTTGTTTCGTTCCAGGTATTATTAAGCTTCCACTCGCCCAGCAAGCCCGAAGTTGGTAGCGGCACAGGCGAATCGCGAACGACACGGAACCCTACTTGAGCGGTTGCTGTAACATTGGCTTGAGACACGCTTCCCGCACTACTCAAATCCGTGTTGTTGTTTGAACTTGCAGATTGAAACGACCCACCCAAGGTTTGATTACTCGTACTTCCTGAAATCTCGGGGTTCACCAAGATTCCCGTTGCCGTGGGGAATACCCCTTCCATCCATTGGAAAACATTGCCGGTCATATCATAGAGTCCAAACTCATTGGGTAACAGCGCCCCTGAAATCGTGGCACTGGACTGCCCCACCCAGGCGTACTTGGCGAGGTTGACCGTACCTGTACTGGCCTCGGTAGAGCCTGCGTATCCCTTTGCATACCCACCAACGTTAACGGTCCCACTCACATCGCTTATTAAAGAATCAACCACCCCGCCCATAGCGGCCCATTGCCATTCAGACGGTGTGGGCAAACGATAGCCGTTGGCCAACCCATTGATTGTGGCATTATCCCAAGCCGTGGTATCACTGGTTGGTGCGCTTACCGTGGTCCAATCGGTCACCCCAGTAACACTGTAGACAGGTTGAAGACCTTCTTTAAGGCTGAGTCGATTGCAAAAAATAAGTGCTTCGTACCAAGACATGTTTTGGGCTGGGTAGGCACCTGTCGGGGAAGCTGTGGTATTACTGGTGTCGTAGCCCATAATACCGGCCCATTGCGAACGTGAGACGGTGGTCTGCTGAACCAAGAGGTTTCCTACCGAGGTCACATCAGCTGGTGTTGCATCGCGATTAAAACTCCCCCCCGGAACAAACTTCATCCAGCCAACGTTGGGGGAATAAACATCATTTCCGGTGGCTTGTAAAACTACCGGGTTCACAGCAAACCGAACTGAGGTTGACAGCTGGGGGTTCCCCGTGGAATTCACAAGGACTGTTAGTTCATTTTCACCCACCTGCCAGATTCCAGGGAACGGACTCACATTGAGGGTCGCCGTTTTAGTCCCCGTTTGCCCCGGTTGGTCGGTAAGGTTGACCCCGTTTAACTGCCACTGGTAGGTAGCACCAGTCAAACTAGGTGATGAGCTAACGCTGAAGCTTGTCGGCACCCCTAAGGTCACACTAGCGGGCGCAGAAATTGTCAGGGTCGGGTAAGCCCCAGGTGTGGAAAGGGTTATAGTCCCCGTTGCCCCCCACTGGGCGTATAAGGTGGTATTGGTCGTAGGCATGGTAAAACTTGCCCCCGGTTGGTAGAGCGTCCCAGTGCCATCGGCAGAGGTATTCCAACCCGTGAAGGCTCGCCCTGCATCGCTGAGACTTGAGGCAGAGGCTACCGTAACAGAGGTACCGACATTGGCCTGTTGGCTGGCTGGGGCAGTTCCCGTGCCGGTCGAAGTTCCAAAGTTCGTGTCATAAAACACTTGAGGTTGAACATCGACGCTTACCGTGGCATTCATGGTGGGGTTATCAACACTCTTCAAGGTGAGTGTCGCCGTTCCCCCCTGCACTGCCGTCACCAAGCCCGAAGCATCAAGCGTCACAGGTGCCGAACTCCCCGAAGGAGTCACCGAGGTCCAAAGCTCGTTCGAGGGTGTTGTTGTGTTGGCATTCCAGGTCAACGCCAAGGTTTGCGTGCCGCCTATCGGCAGGGTAACCGTATTTGGGGTTACACTCAGGCTTGAAACTGGAACATACGTCGCACCAAATTGTTGGTCGCTCAAAATTACGTTCCAGACGGTGGACGTATCAGGCACGACTACGGCGATATCCATCACATAAGCTTTTTTGCCGGTGGACTCTACCGCTGTCAAAAGCACTTGGTACACCCCCGAAGGCAGAGTCAACGTCGTTGTCGGTGGCGTCACGGTAGGAGTTGTTGTTCCTGCCGACGAGACCATTTGCAACGAATACGAAGAGATCCCTTGCGTAACTGCCGTAGTCAACAGGTTAATCTGAAGGCTTCCGGTTCCTCCACTCGTGAGGTAGGTCAACACCACAGCTGTCTGCACGCTGGACTGCGAGGTTAGGTTCGCGGGAACCGACCCCGACGCCACAGGGTTGCCAGAGGAATCCAACCCTTGCACCGTCACGGTGTAGACGGCCGAGGGCAAATTGCTCAGTTGAAAACTGCTACCACTGACTGTCAAGGTTTTGTAGGGGGTGCTCGCCCCCGAAGCTTGAACTGTTACATTATAACTGACACAGCCCGGGTAAGCGGGGGTCAACGTTCGGGCATACGCCGCTGTTATCGGGCTAGCCCAGGTGACTTCAAGCACCCTACCTTGCGGTGCCGTTACAGCCGTTGGCGAGGTACAGGAGCTTAGCCCGCCCACAAGCGCCACGAGACTCATACCCAGAAAGTTTACAAGATAGCGTTTATTGCGCATACAAAGCCTCCACGTCCGTAGTGCTTAACGCACGACCCTTATACCCACTGTACTAGGTATCCCCGGGGCAACCGTCTGCCCGATCGTTCCCGGTGTAAGTGCACTCGAAGAGCTGGAATACAAGCCCCCCCGCACAACGTTGTCAGCTGTACCCGCGGCACCGGTAAAGTTCGTGAGCTGTCCTGCGGGCCAAGTATAACTACTGGCCTCACTGTCACCACAAAAGGAAGGAATATTCCCACTCAAATCATACACACCCAGCTCATTGGGGAGCTTTAACCCCACAGAGTTTAACCCTGTAGCGTTGGAGGTATACCAAGCGTAATCGCCAACAGCGTTGCTTCCATTCCAGCCAGCAAAAGCTTTGGCATACCCGCCCACATTGGTTGTACCTGAAAGGTCACTGGTAAGGCTGTCGCTCGTCGCGCCCATCATGGCCCAGTCGTACTCCATTTCGGCGGGCAGTCGGTACCCATTGGCCCCATTGTTGGCCGTCACCGTGGCACTGGTGATGGAATTTCCTGATTTGGTAACGTTCGATATGCTGTAAACACTGGTTAAGCCTTCTCGGGCACTTAGGGCATTGCAAAAGGCCACTGCATCGTACCAGGTTATGTTGCTAATGGGGTTGTTGGGGTGTAACGCATCGGTTGACCACCCCATGACGCTCATAAACTGAGCTTGTGTCACTTCGGTCTGTGCCATGTAAAAGGGTGACACCGTGGACAGGTCGGCGGCTGTTCCATCCCGTTGAAAGGTTCCCCCCGGCACAGCTTTAAGCCAGCCCAAGGTCGGAGAGAACACGTCGGTTAAATTAGCGTTCATCGTGACGCTGACATTCGTTGAGGCCACTTGCCCGTCCGGTTGAACGCCGGCCACGGTCAGTGTATTAGCCCCCTGTTGCCAGGGAGCCACTCCAGGGTTCATCGTGAGCGTGTTCCCTTGTAACCAAACGCCAGTATTACTTTGAATCGCAACACCGTTCAGTGACCAGGCATACGAAACCGGAGTCGTTCCTGACGTAGTTGTCACCGACCAAGATGCGGGGCTTCCCTGCGTCACAACTTCTGAGGCTGGCCCGGTGATGCTGAGTGTACTGGGGCTGGGTGTAGACAGCGTCAGCGTTGCCCCCTCACCCCACTGAGCATACAAAGCTACATTGGCTGACCCCAGGGTCAAAGATCCCCCCAGGGCATAATTGCTCCCTAGACCATTAGTTTGAGTGTTCCACCCCACCAACGTCCAGCCCGTTTTTGTGGGACCGCTGGTAGGCAAAGTAACAGAGGCCCCTTGGGTACCGAGAAGCGAAGCCGGCAGTGTGCCGCCATCATTCCCATTACCTAAAAGGCTAACTTGGTAATCGGGAGTAAACGTCCAGCTCGCCGCGACAGCGGTATTATCGACACTTTGCGCCGTGACTGTTACTGTAGCCCCGGGTGCAGAAAGCACGGTAACCGTGCCCGTTTGGTCGCAGGTGGCAAGCGTTGAAGCAGAAACGGTGGTAGACGACGTGGTCACCGACCACTTCAACAAGGGGTTGGACGGCAGTGAGGTTCCCCTATTCCATACCGGTACGACAGAGACTGGTGTACCAACGGCAGCTACAGAAGGGGGAGCCTGGCCGGCTACGTTCAAGGCCAAGCTAGAAACGGGAACATAGGCCTGGCCAAAATCGGTGGTTTGAAACCCGGGTTGCCAGGAGGTAGTGGTGTCAGGAACCACCATAAGGGTTTGGTACTGCACAGCGCTAGCTCCGGCTGAATCTTTGGCCTGCCAGATGATTTGATAGGCACCTACGCTCACCGAGTTTAAGCTCAGCGTCGTGAACGGCGAGCTGACTGTATCAGTGGTAACGATGGTTCCATCGGGGTTGACCCGTGTGACAGCGACCGAGCTGATGCCAAGGCCACTGGGATAGGTCGCACTGATACTTAAGTTCCCCGTTCCCGTCCCACTGGTTAAGTATTGTAAAACAACCGGTAGATTGACGGAGCTCGCTGTGGTCAGATCGGCCGTAACCTGACCGCTGGCAATAGAAGTTCCCTTGGTATCGAGGCCTTGAACCGTCACCGTATAGACCGCCGAGGGCAGGTTCGTGAAGGTAAACTGCGGGTTTGTGGTTGTCTGCGGTGAGCTGTTTGCTGGGGTGAGTGCTACCGTATAGCTAGCACACGAAGGGAGTGTCGTAGGCCACAGGGTTCGTGCGGACACCGACCAGGTCAACGTTAAAGACCTGCTCGCCGCAGACGAAGGGGCTGAGGGGTTCACACAGCCACTCAGGCCTACTAGGCTTGCCACAAAAGCAATCGACAGCAAAGCTTTCATGGCTAGTTCCCCACACTCACACTACTACTACCCGAGTAGGTTACTGTCCCTGCCAGAGGCGTAAAGACACAGGTTAGAAGGTTTCCGCCCCAATTCCACCCCACTGTGGCGGGAAGCAGGCCCCAGTTGATGGTCAGCGTCGATAAGCCACTAGCTATCTGGGTGGCATCAAGCGTGACTCCCGCAGGCAAAGGACTTGAGGTTAAGGCCACACCGTTCAAGTACCACACGGCCGTACTGGCCCCCGCCCCTAAGGTGGCTTGATAGGTTGAAGCCGTTTTATAGCTAACTGTGGTGGGGCCTTGCAGGGTGACTTGGTATTGAACCGGTGCCTGCACGACGATGGTTCCCCCAGTAGAGTTTTGCCACTGGGCGTACAAGGTCAAGTTTGCCATCGGAATCAAAAGCATAGCACCATTGGCATAAGGAACGCCCGAGCCGTTCGCGGCAGTATTCCAACCCACAAAAGTCCAGCCCGTTCGGGTAAATGCGCACGAAGCCAACTGAACCGCTGTTCCCGCTATCGCAGTCTGTGCCGCCTGGGTACCAGTGCCTTGGTTGGGGTCAAACGAAACTGTCACCGCTAGAGGGTAGGCAACAGGACTCCACTGCGCATACAGGATCAGGTCGCTGGTACTCATTGTTAAGACCGCACCGGGAAGATAAAACGCACCACTACCATCGGCCTTCGTGTTCCAACCGGTAAACCCAAACCCCGATTTGACCATATTGCCCGAATTGCTAGCTACCGTCACGGAAGCCCCTGCCAGATAAGCATTCGGGTCTACCGGAGGGGCTCCCCCCGTGGCGGTATTCATATCGTACGAGACTCGATAAGCTGTTGCCGCAGTCCACTGAGCATATAACACCACCGCGGCTGAACCTATAACAAACGTAGAACCGGTGGCATACATCGTTCCTGAACCGTCAGGCTTCGTGTTCCAACCCAAAAAGGTGGGAGTGGCAGGGTTTGTGAGGTTGCCGGTATTTCCTAAAATGTTTACCGTGGTGCCGGGCAAATAGTTGTTATTGTCAACGGGGGGGTTACCTGAACCAGCAGTCGAACCGGTTGTACTGGTAAAATTGGCGTTGTAGGTGACTTTATAGGTGGGACTTGCGGTCCAAACGGCGGCTAAACTAACGCTCGCCGTTCCCATGATAAAGGTTTGACCTGGCATATAGGTCACACCCTGCGAGGTCTGCCACCCAGCAAAAGTTTTGTTCGCAACAGTCATGTTCCCTGTGTTATCAAGAACTGTAACAGAATCACCGGGCAGGTAAGTCTTGGGGTCTACGGGAACACTCCCCGTAGCAGAACTATCGTTAATCAGGTAGGTCACCGTGTAGGTCGGGCTCGAAGACCACTGTGCATAGAGAGTGACATTGCCCGCCCCCATGCTAAAGGTTGCCCCCGGTTTATAGCTGGAACCTAACCCATTCGCCTGGGTGTTCCACCCAAGAAAGTAAAAGTTCGTCTTGGCCAGGGTTGTTTGTGGCGGCAGAACTGTGACAATGGCCCCGACGACATACGAGTTAGTATCGTTGGGAACCCCGTTAGTCGTCGGGTTGTTTCCATCATAGGTTACCTTATAAACAGCCCGTGTGGTATTGGCCATTCCAAACGGATCAGTACACCCCGAAGCGGTGAGCACCGCCAGAACGATCCACAGAAGCACTAGTCGTAAACGCAACACAACCTCCCTCTAATCGCACTGCACACGTGGCAACTTTTGTGGATAGACAGGCTAATTATATCCGTTCAAAATTTTTTGTCGTACCAAATCATGATTTGGCACCTTTTTTTTCGCTTTTTTTGCAATTTTTTTTGATTTTTGGATAAAAATAAAGCTGACTATATTCTTAAGGAATATAGTCAGCCTCGAAAGCTCTTAGACGGCATCTTTCCAGGGTCGTTAATATTTCAGAAGCAAAGGCCCAACTCTCCCATCTTGTCGACTTGGTCTACCATGGAGAGCAGGTAGTCATCGCCAAAAATAACCTGCCCCTGGTGGATCTTGTCCCCCATAAGCCCGAACCCCGTCGGCAACTGGGACTTTTAGCGGTAACGATAAAAGTACCCAAGGGCCTTATGGGTGAGGATGCCGAAATCAATAAGCTTTTCTATGGGGACGATGAATGACCACCAGACGTCAAAAAAAACTGGCTATTTCTTTGACGAAATAGCCAGCCCGTTTAGTAATGTCTAATTCTTGTAAGTCGCCTTAGACGGCGGCTTCGCCCCGGTCCTTGGTACGAACCCGAACGGCGTCCTTCATGTCGGACACAAAGATCTTGCCGTCGCCCACGTTGCCGGTATAGGCAGTTGCAACAATAACTTCAATCACCTTTTCAACCAGCTCGTCCTTGACGACCGCTTCGATTTTTACCTTGGGGATGAATAACAGTTTGTATTCCTTGCCCCGGAACTGCTCCACAATTCCCTTTTGGCGTCCATGGCCTTCTACCTGGGTCACGGTGATTCCCGAGTGGCCCAAGGACTCCAGCTTTTCAACAATGTCCTCGAGTTTTTCGGGACGAACAATGGCCTCAATTTTCTTCATGGTGATGCCTCCTTAGCGCTCACCCTGCTTTTCGCCCAGCAGGGACAGGTCCAAGCCCGTCACTTCTTCCTGAGGTTCGACACGAACCTTGGTGAAGATCCTCGTAATGCCGTAACTGAGAATAGTTCCCACCACGGCCAAGACAACAGCTACCAGCACCGACACTGCCTGAATGCCAACCTGTGTCCAGTTGCCGGTGTAGAACAAGCTCTGTACGGGCTTGCCGCTGAAATAGGTCCCAATCTCGGGGTTGGCGAACATACCGGTAAGAATGGCACCCGTCATACCTCCCATGGCGTGAACCCCAAAAGTATCTAACGAGTCGTCATAGCCCATGGCCTTTTTCAAGAAGGCTACCGACATGTAACACACAATCGCGACCACGATACCAATAACCAAAGCTCCCGTAGCGTCTACGTAACCAGAAGCGGGGGTGATGGCAACGAGGCCAGCCACCGCACCGGTAACGGCACCGACAACCGTAGGTCTTCTGTGGTGAATATACTCAATAATCACCCACGTCAAGCCTGCCATGGCGGTCGCGGTATTGGTAACAAAGAAGGCACTGCCCGCCAAAGTTCCAGCACTTACAGCCGAACCAGCGTTGAAACCAAACCAACCCACCCACAACAGCGATGCCCCGATAAAGGTAAAGGCAATGTTGTTGGGCACCACCGGGTCTTTGCCGTAACGGACACGAGGTCCCAGCATCAGGGCCAAGACTAAGGCCGAGATACCCGAAGAGGTATGAACGACCAAACCGCCGGCAAAGTCAATGGCACCTTGACCATTGGCAATCGCCTCTTTTCCAAACAACGATCCCAAGCCATTAGCTAACCAACCACCGCCCCACACCATGTGCGACAAAGGTGCATAGACAATCAACGACCACACTGCCGAAAAGATCAGCCACGCGGTAAGGCTCATGCGCTCGACAATGGCACCCGAAATCAGGGCCACCGTAATAATGGCGAACATCAGCTGGAACATCGAATAGACACTTTCGGGGATGGTAGGAGCCCCATGCCACGGCTGGGTGTTTTGCCCGTGACCGGCGGCAAACAGAACCCCGTTGTGCATAAACGCCGATAAGTCGCCTATAAAGCCACCGTTACCGAAACCCCTGAAGCCCAAACTGTACTGCACAACCACCCAAAGAACGCTCACAACCAAAACAGAACCCAACGAATAGTAAATCGTTGTCAGGATGTTCTTGCGGCGTACCATGCCACCGTAGAACAAGGCCAAACCAGGTATCGTCATCATCAAAACGATGGCCGCCGAAATTAAAATCCAGGCGGTGTCACCATCGTTGAGGGTGTAGGCGTACGCTGACGTCTTAACTCCTGGTGACATCGTTTTGCCGTCACTTCCTACCGCTTTAACGGTAAAATCGACGTTGGTAGCGGCGGTCCCCCCCTGAGGGAGGTCACTCGAAACGGTGACTCCGGCCTTACCGTCCCCCGGCTTGGCCATCTGCGTCTGAACGGCTCCGTCAGCACCAGTGTAGGTAATCTGAAAGGCCGAAGCTCCGGCAGGGTCTTTCCAGTTCAAGACCACATTGCCGTTATTCGCCCACGAAGTCAGATCCGTGACAGCTCCAATCGGTGTCGCTGGAGCTTTTTCTGCGACAGCGGGTGCCGCAAAACCTAAAACAGGCAGTCCTAAGAAGGCAACCGCCAGAAACATCTGAAGGAAACGTTTCATCTCCCTCCTCCTTTGTAAGTTCTAAAGCGAGAATACTAGCAACGGCGGGGCAATGAAAGACATAATTTTCATATTTTGAAGAATATAAATGGACTTATTACATTTATGTATTTTATATGTCGATTTTTTCAATAAAGTACAAAACCCTTAGTATTTTTTATTTATTTGTTTCTGTATAAATACTTTAAACAAATTAAAGCAAAAATTTTAAACTACATAAATGAATGAAATAAAGCGAAAACCTTGAAATACTACTTAACAAAGGTTGGTAATATATATTTAAGAAAAAAGGGAGCCGAAGCTCCCTCCCCTGGCCAGTGAATCACTTTAAGCCCAGCAAACCAATTTAAGCCCGCATCAGGTATTGGTAGGCTTTGTCGATTTTGCGGTCGACCCATTCCAGCATTTGTGTTGGCATACGCAAAGCTTTAATCTTGCCGTGCATCTGATCCCGCAGTTTGTCCCTCAGATCATCGACATCCATACAGCCATTAATGCATGAGGCTTCCAAAAAGGCCTCGAGGGAATCAACCGCTACGATTTCATCGCGAAAGACCGAGAGATTTTCCATAAAAACGTAGTTGCTGATGCGCTCGACGACCTTGGCCTTTTCGGCTTCCGAGATGAGCAGTTCAATGTCCTTTTTCAGGTCTTCCATCTCGATTCGTAAAATCTCAACAAACTGGAGCTTTTTATCCGGTTTCATGATGACTCCCCCCTCTTCTTCTATTGTAAATCTCCTTGTTCCAGACCGCAATAAGTGCTTTTTATGCTTTTCTTGTTGATATTCCGTTCAGGTCGAATTATAGTAATTCTGAATAAGGTAAAACAACCTTGAAAGAAACATCCTGGTGGAAAGTGCAAGTATGAAAAAAGTGGAGTCCTCCCACGCCTTTACGGTCCGAGCGTTGACGGATCAAAAGCTGTCCTTAACCAATGACGGCCGCTTAAGTTTGTTTTTTGTTGGAGTTGGCAGTGCCTTCTCGAAACGGCAGTACCAAACCAACCTCCTCATTATAAAAGGACAAGACCATCTTTTGGTTGACTGTGGTACCAAAGCTCCCCAGGCGTTTTTTGAATTAGGCCTACCCATAGCGAACGTCAGCAATTATTTTGTCACCCATTCGCATGCCGATCATGTCGGCGGTCTTGAAGAAGTCATGTTGGTAGCACGCTACGGCACCAACACCCGGCCTAACATCTACATCACTGAGGTTTACGAACACCTGTTGTGGGATATGTCCTTGCGTGGCGGCACCGCCTACAATGAGGTGCACACCGGCAAAAACCTGACCTTTGGTGATATGTGGACCATTCATCACCCCCGCTGGTTGCCCGATTTTCCCCGTGAGACTTACGAGTTCGATGTCGGGAGCATCAATATCAAGGCGTTCCGCACGATGCACATTCCCGGCGAGTCAAAATCGTGGCAAGATAGCTTTTGGAGCACCGGCCTGCTGATTGACAATCACGTCCTCTTTACTGGCGACACCAAGTTTGACCGTGATCTGGTCGAAAGCTTTAACGCCAAGTTTGAGCTATCAACGATCTTTCATGATTCACAGTTCTTTCCGCCTGGGGGAGTGCATGCCTCGATTGACGAGCTAAAAACCCTGCCTGACGACATTAAAGCAAAAATGATGCTGATGCATTATGGCGATGATTGGGAAAAGAACCTTGACCGTGTCGCTCAAGCGGGATTTCAGGGTTTAGCCAAGCAGTGGGTGTACTACGACTACCCGGCTTCGGATAAAAGCCCCGGTAGCAAGTAAACGTCGTCCATCGTTTCAACAAGAATTCCTCCCATCCCCCACGACAAAGGAACAGCTAGGTCAACGGCGTACCTGTCCCCCACCGAGACCACCGACTCAGGGGCGACCGCCAGGGCTTTTAGCGCCAAGCGAAAGGCTTCGGGCGAGGGTTTCGATTCACCAGCTTCGTCAAGACCAATAATCTGCGGAAAGAACCGCCCAACCCCTAACACCGCCAAGGTCCGTTCGGCAATATCGGCCGGATTGTTTGTTACCAGAACAAGCTTAAAGCGCTGTGACAGAGCTTCGAGCGTTTCAGCTAACCGAGCATCGGAACTAAGATAGTCTTCGGGGCGAATCGCTCGGCGGCGTAGGTCGACACTGCGTTCTATAGAAACCCCCAACGCCCCCAGCAGGGTGTTGCCAAAGCTTGGTTGGTGGCCCTCATGGGCGGCACTCCAGGCGGTCTTCCAGCGATCAAGGCGGTCCTCAAGTTCGGGGACAGGAATTCCCTCTTCTTGAGCTAAAAGAATCACTTGATTTTTGATTTGGGACTTATAATAGTCTTCATGTCGGTATAAGGTCATATCCATATCGAATAAAAGACCTTTAACCTTAGGCGGCAGGTGGTATACGCGCACGTGAACTCCGAGTTTCATTATTATACGGTGGCTTTTTTGGCCGTCAAGGCCGGTTTAAACTCTTTAACCGCCGAAGAAATTGCTTATGCCAGCCAGTACGTGGATCACAATGTCTCCGCCTGGAAGATCACAGGCCTTTCCCAGCCCGTCGTGACTCAGCCCACGCAGAACTACAATGTCATTGATCGGTCGGTTCTTAACGAGATTTTGATTCCCTTTCATTTTCTCCCCGTGGGGCCAGGGCCCCAAATCAGTGTACGACGCGACGGAAAAACCAACCCCTGGGATGTTCGTCCCAACAACGCCTTGGCCAAGGCTCTGTTGGTTGACGCCTTTCGCGAAAACGACCCCCTACAAATCGGGATTGCCCTTCATGCTTATGCCGATACCTGGGCCCACCAGAACTTTATTGCCCCCCTGGACGATTGGAATCGGCTGAGCGACCAGCTTTTAATTCCCCCCGGCGGCCATGCACAAGCCTTAAAAAAGCCCGATGAATGGCTGAGTGTTTGGGAAGACCCCCGACTGGTGGCACCCACCGTTGTCAACTTTGATCGGTTTTACGAAGCGGCTCGTAAAGTTTTTCGCTACTTGTGCGTCTGGACCGGTACTGACTTTCACGAACAAGAAACCCAGGTTCTGACCGAGTTAGGCCAGATGCTCCGCAAGGGCGAAGGGCGGCCTGCAGATCAGCGGATGCTCGATTTTATTCTGACAGGGCTTGCTCCTTATAATAAGGCCCAGTGGTTAGAGGAAGCGATAGTACCTGCCCCCACGCTCCCCACCTTCGAGGTTCCATTTTGGTCTACCGTTAACAAAGTCGCGGCCAAGCTCCAGAACCAAACCGGGTTATCGCTAGGACCTCGCGAAGCCCGCGCCAAGCCAAACTTTAGCACGTCGCGTTTTTACCGCTGGCAAAAAGCGGCTCAAGCTCACCGAGAGCGGGCGCACCAGCGCCTTGATCAAATGTTTCCGTTGTGGAGGTCCTGATGAAACGCCTGTTTGTTTATCTGGCCTTGGTGACCCTGGCCCTGGTAACCGTAGCCGTTGGTGCTTTTGCCCAGACCCCGAGCTCTGAGGCCCCTAGCCTGCCGCAAGTTTGGAACTTTCCACCGCATCTTCCCGCCGAAAAGCACTTTCAAGTGGCCAAGTCAGGCACTTACCGTTGGGACTTTCTTTCTGCAGGGACAATCCTCGAAATGTCAGTCTTTCAAACTGATCCCGACTCGGGACGACTGACGCTGGTTGCTACCAATCGCAACCTTCAGGGAGGTCTGGACCCGTGGTTGCAAACCAAGTTAGCCAGAAACACAAGCTACCTGTTTTCTCTACGTGCCCAGGCCCAAACCAACACGACGCTACAAGTAAAATTCTCGCGCAGTGAGTTCGCTCAGCTTGGTCAGCTGTTGCAATCCCAACTCACCCAAGATTCCTCGGCCAATCAGCCGTTACCGTTGCGCTGGGAGCAAAGCCTAGCCAGTGCCGCCTCGCAAGTGTGCGCTACCCAGCTCCCCGACGGCAGTCTTGTGATAGCCCTGGTGGCGAGTGACGGCAGTCATATCACAATGGTTTCGTCAAACGGAACCTCTCTCGGCAAACCTCTCAGGGCTCAAACTGGCGTGATCACGGCAGCCCAGCTGAGTGTTACCCCGCATGGTTTTCCGCTATTGGTTTTTACCACCACCAGCGATGTCGAAACTCGTGTGTGGAATGGTCTAGGCTGGGTCGAGGTAGCAACACCCTTAGCGCCTCCACTAGCTCTAACCGGGGGAACACCAAGGCTGATCGGTAACGGGCCTTCAGGTCTTATGATTCTTCGATGGAACGCCGGAGAATGGTCACCGGCGCCCGCCGTCTCGGCTCCAACAGCTGGACCCTATGTAGCGGCCGGTTTGTGGAACTCAGAGCTTGCCTTGCTGTCTCAGGACCCCAGCGGGCAAGATCGTTTTTGGTTGATTAGTCAGGATCGCTACTGGAACGACACAAGCTTACCGCAGTCCGGCCATTCCTCGGTGGGGAGCGTAGTCGCAACCCCACAAACCCTGTGGGCCCTCATGACCGACACTACCGCTCGATGGCACCTCTACCAGTACCGTCAGGACCTGGGGTGGCAAGTCACGCCGTTGCCGATGGACTCGGTTTCGTGGTCGATGACAGGGCAAGGTGACACCTTGTATGCCCTGGCCCAGGGCCCTAACACCCTAGAACTCTACCGCTGGGAGGGGGCCTCCTGGGCCGCCGGAATCAACTTAAAGCCCCTAGCCGACCCCGCCAGTGTTACCCCACTTTGGGTTGCCCCCGACCCCCAACAAAAACAGGGGCTTTTGCTGTTGTGCCGGTTAGGGAACTCATCGACCAAGCTCCGGGCTTACGCCTTGCCGTAGAGAGCACCCAAATCGAGAACCTGAAAGTCGCCAAAAGGGCGTTCCTCGGGCCGGTGCGTGACGTACAAAACCGTCGTTTGTCGGGCAACAGCTTCGCTGACTAAAGCCTGCTGAAAAAGTGTTTCCGCGTGCTGATCTAAGCCCTGGCAAGGTTCATCTAACAGTAAAAGATCAGGATCGGTAACCAGCGCACGAGCCAAAAGGCCCAGGCGTTGCAACCCCCACGAAAGGTCTTCCCACATCGCTTCTGCGTGCTCGGCTAGACCCATGGCGGCAAGAATTTCGCGCGAAGCTTTAAGTTGTTCCCAAGTAGGCTCCTTGACGGGACGCACCGCATCTTGGAACCCCGCTGTGACCACCTCGAGCAGGGTGGTAAACCACAAATCGCGAAAACGTTGGTGAACAACATTCGAAAGGTGGGCACTACGGCGGTGAAGTTCGGCCCAGGTTAGCTCGGCCCCCCGGCGTTTGCCAAAAATCTTAACTCCTGGCTGAAAGGCCTGGGGGTGCTCACCCGAAATAAGGCTAAGCAAGGTACTTTTGCCACAGCCGTTGGGGCCACGAACTAACCAGCGTTCGCCTGAACGTACCGTCCACGAAAAGTTCTGTAGGATGAGGAGCTCGCCATACCCGGCGGTGACCTCTTGGAACTCTAAGACAGCGGGGCGGGAATCGGAGGCTTCACTCGTGGCCGTTGCCATCGCTGGGGGGGTATTTGCTGTCGTGGCCGTTAGGTTTATTGTCGTGGCCGCTTTCCAGCCACTTCGCGGGCCTTGGTAGACGGTACGGCCCTCGTGAAGTTCCCACACATGGGTGATCCCATGCGGAAAATCCTCTAGCCTGCGGCTCAAAAACAAAATGGGGAACCCCTGCGCTAAACGAGCCTCGACTCGTGAAACCCACAGGCGCTGAGCGTCCGCATCAAGGCCTTCGTAGGGTTCATCCAGAATCCAAAAGGGCTCGTTCCAGGCGCGCGCTAAAAAGGCTCGCCGTAATTCGCCGGTGGACAACTGCTTAAGCCCACGGCCTTCTTTACCTGTCAACCCCACCTGCGCCAACAGGTCGGACGACCCAACAAAGGCCAAAGCCGTTGTCCCCGCATCGGGACGTTCACTGACATCCGAAAGGTCTTCGCGGCGTTCTTGTTCTAACTTGCGGCGTTGAGGCTCAAAGCCTATCCAAGCTTCGGGGTGCAGTTGGGGGTCAAGGGTAAAATTGCCCGAGTAGACTAAAAGTTCGCCGGTTAACAGGGCTGCCAAAGCGGATTTTCCGGCGCCATTGGAACCTGTTACCGCCCACACCTCTGTGGGTTTCCATACCCAACTCAGGTCCCATAAAACCTTGCGCCGATAATCGCCCGCCGTGACCTGGCGCAGGTCGACATACGGGGTGCTATGCTCGTTGCTCATACTGCTAGCATACTCAAAGGCCGCCTGACGGGACAAGCACATAGGTTGACACATCATAGGCGATGGCTACAATGAAATGCTATGATTACGGTCAATAATGTTTCGCTGGCCTACGGCAAGCGCACCCTGTTCAAAGAAGTCAACCTTAAGTTTACCCCAGGCAACTGTTATGGCCTGATTGGTGCCAACGGTGCAGGAAAATCGACTTTTGTTAAGATCCTCTCGGGCGAAATTGAGCCCGATACCGGCGAAGTTCAAATTCCTGGCAACGCCCGTTTGGCTGTTTTAAAGCAAGATCAATTTGCTTACGACGAGTATACTGTTCTACAAACTGTGATTTTGGGGTACGAAAAGCTCTGGAAGGTGATGCAAGAGCGCGAAGCCCTCTACGCTCAAGAAAACATGACCGACGCCGAGGGTCTTCGTGTGGCCGAACTTGAAGGTGAGTTCGCCGAGATGGGCGGTTGGGAAGCTGAAAGCGAAGCCGGCACCCTCTTAGACGGTCTGGGCATCAGTGAAAAATACCATCAAAAGTTGATGAAAGATCTTGAAGGTGGCGAAAAGGTTCGTGTCTTACTGGCTCAGGCGCTCTTCGGCAACCCCGATGTTTTGTTGTTGGACGAACCGACCAACCACTTGGACTTAGAGTCCATCCACTGGTTGCAAGATTTCTTAGAAAAGTTCCCCAACACTGTTATTGTGGTTTCACACGACCGACACTTTTTAAACCAGGTGTGCACGCACATTGCCGATATCGACTTTGGCGCTATTACGCTGTATGTCGGCAACTACGACTTTTGGTACCAGATGAGCCAACTGCTCAACCGCCAAAAGAAAGAAGAAAAGCGCCGCTCCGAAGAAAAGGCGGCCGAACTCAAGGCCTTTATTCAACGGTTTGCCTCGAACGCTTCGAAGGCGCGCCAGGCGACCAGTCGGCAGAAGCTTCTCGACAAGCTCGACCTCGATTCGTTAAAACCATCTAGCCGAAAATTCCCCTATATTGGATTCAAAGCCGAGCGTGACTGCGGTCGGGTCATCGCCTCAGTTAAGGGGCTATCTAAGACCATCGACGATTTACCCGTTCTACAGAACTTTGACTTGACGATTGAACCGGGCGACAAGATCGCCTTTTTAGGAGACGCCCAAAAAAAATCGGTACTTTTCGAAATCTTGGGCGGCGAAATGGAACCCGATGCGGGCGTCATTGAATGGGGTCAAACCATAACAAAAGCCTATATTCCTAAGGACTCGAGTCGCTACTTTCAAACCGAACTCAACCTGGTCGATTGGCTTGGACAATACAGCAAAGAAAAGGATGAAACCTATTTACGGGGCTTTTTGGGTCGTATGTTGTTTTCGGGCGACGAAGCACTAAAGCCCGTTAACGTGCTCTCGGGTGGCGAGAAGGTCCGCTGCATGATGAGTCGGCTCATGTTGGCGGGTGCCAACGTTCTGATTCTGGATGAGCCGACCAACCACCTTGACCTAGAAGCGATCACGACTCTCAACACAGCGATGACCGATTTTGACCAGGTCATGATGTTTACCAGCCATGACCACGAGCTGAACTCCACAGTGGCGAACCGCATTATCGAGTTTACCCCTGCGGGTTTCATTGACCGCCGCATGGGCTTTGAAGACTACCTGGCGAGTCCTGACATTCGCAAGCTCCGCGACGAACAGTACCATGGCCATGTCCGTCTGGTGCTTGAAGACTAAGAGTGAACCGACGATGGGGTGAATAATAGGCGCAAGGCTCTGTCCGATGAACGGTAACCTGGTAATCCGATGGGTATCGGCCGGGGGGCCCGCCTACACCTCTTGAAACGTCAAAATGTCTTTTCGGGCGTCGGCGGTTGCGACCTTCAAACGCAAGAGTTCACCCAGCGCCCGGCTTTTTGTAAGTTTAACCACGGTACGCATACCCGTTTCAGACAACAGCACCTGAGCTTGGCGATCGTCTTCACGGAACCAACCTATAACTTGTGCCTCCCAGACACGACCCTTTTGCCGACGGAGATACTCAATGATCCAATAGCGGTCGGTAACGCGTTCAAGCTTTGATCCCCCCGACGCCAGTGGGTCCAATTCCGCACCCAAGGTTTCCCAGGCTTCGCCTTCTTTGACAGGTTGTCCTTCCAAGACGGCATGGATTTGACGGTGGACGGCTAAATCACTGTAGCGGCGGATCGGCGATGTCGCCTGAAGGTACGCATTCAAGCCTAGGCCGGTGTGAGGCTGTGCAGTCAGGTTTTGCCCCGAACGGCTCATCGACAGAATTTTGGCAAACTCGCGAGGCGGCCCTTCGGGAACAACCGATAAGTCGGGCGGGTTTTCAGAAGGTGGCTGAAAGCGGTACAGCACGGGTACCTGACGGTCTTGAAACCAACGGGCACAGGCCTCGCCCGCCAAGATCATAAACTCGGCGACTAAATCTCGGGAGGGCACGGGGGGGTAAACATCGACGTCTACGGTATCCGCTTGTAAATCCACATGAACGCGACTTTCGGGCAGATTGATGGTTACCGCGCCTTGGTTGCTTCTCCAGGCTTCGCGCCGACGTGCTGCCTCGTCCAAAGCGCGCAAGAGCGCCGAGGCTTTTGTTTCGGGCTCACCGGTTTGCGCTAAGAGCTGTTGGGCTTGCTCGTAACTCAGGCGCTCTTTCGGCTGAATCAGTCCCAGGTGAACGTCGTAGGTGGCAAGAGCTCCCTCGGGAGTCAAGCGGCAAGCAAACGAAATAGCCGGGACTGTCTCGTGCGCTCGCAAGCTGAACGGGCCTTCGGCAAGGGCCGCAGGGAACATGGGGTATCGTCCATCGGGCAGGTACAGCGTCGCTCCACGCTGACGGGCCTCAAGATCTAAGGCTGAGCCTTCAGCTATCCAGGCGGCTGGGTCGGCAATATGAATCCAAAAGGTGAGCTCGTCACCTGTACCCTCAACCGCCAACCCATCGTCGATCTCGGTGGTCGACTCGTCGTCGATGGTGACAACATACTGACTGGTAAAGTCTTTTCGGTCAGTCAGCGTGAGCGGACGCTCGCACAGACGTTGCGCTTCGGCTAACATTTCAGTTGAAAATCCCAACGGGCGCCCTGACCGCAATAACGGAAGGTTCTGGTGACGTGACCACACGCCGAGGTCCACCAATAAGTTAAAGGCGCTTTCGGGCGTTTTTGGGCGTTGGAGCAGGCCCAACAGCTCCATGGCGGAATTTTTTCCGGTAGCTTCGTCCTCGAAAAGGGCAAAGGCTTGAAGGGTTTGAAGGCGGTGCTCTTCGTCTGGAGTCAGAGGAAGTGCTGGGTTAGCCAGCTTTTCTGTGAGTTTTTGGCGAAGTTCGGCCTGTGAGCGTTCTTTAACCGCCAAAGCGGCGGCCTGCTTTTCAGCTTCGGCAACTTGGTCGGCAGTGCGAACCTCCCACGCTTTACCTTTTTCTTTAAAGTACACCCGATCAGCTTTTAGACGCCGGTAAAGGGCATAGGCCCCTGGCCCGTCTAACGAAGCCCACAACCAACCTGCAATTTCTTCAAGGGTGGCAGAACGAATGGCCTCGGCCTCTAACAGCTCCCAAACGCTTTGCAGGTCAGCACTCTGCCAACGCTCCTCGGACTTTTCAAGCCAAGAGGCCAAGGTCGCCGACGAAGCGAGTTTTAAATCGTTGACGCGGTAATCTATTGAAGAAAACTCAAGGTCGCGGAGCGGCACTACATGGGAGTTGCCTAAAATATCCGTGACCTGCAGACTTTGTTTGCCTTCTAAGCCTTCTACTACAGCCAGGCGAGCCTGGCCCTTAACCGAGAAGGCAACAACTGCACCTTTTTCCATGCCGAAGGGTTAGGCCCGCACCGATAGTACGGCGTAGCCCGAAGAAAGGTCTTCTTTTTGAATAAGCACGCCGGTTTGCCCCTCGGGAACCTTGAGTTTTATGCTCGTAAAGTTCCAAATGGCCTTGACACCGGCTTCGATGACCTTGGTACAAATTTCTTGTGCCACATGGGCAGGAATGGTCAGAATGGCCAAGGTTACCCCATGGGTCGTCAAGTAGGACGAAAGGTCGTCAATCGAGAACACCTCGATACCATGAAACCGTTTACCTACCTTGGTCACATCGGCATCAAACGCCGCAACGACGTTCAAACCGTTCTTGCGGAACTCGGTGTGACCTAAAAGAGCCGTACCTAGGTGCCCGGCACCGATGACGACGGCGGTATGGGTGACATCCCACCTTAAAAAATGCTCAAGGGCAGTGATAAGGTCCTTGACCACATAGCCGACGCGAGGCTTACCAATAATCCCTGTCACGGCGAGGTCTTTTCGTACTTGAATTGGTTCAAGCTCCAGCTCTTGGGCTATGGTTGTCCCCGAGATCACCACAACACCCTCAGCCTCTGCTTGACGGACAACTTGAAGATAGGCAGGGAGCCGGCGAATCGTAGGGAGACTAGCGCTCATACGGTCAATCGGTCGAAACTTTTTCATGACCCGTCCTTTACCTGAGATGAAATCCGGGAATGAATCCGGTTTTATAGATTACAGCCTTTTGAGAATAATGTCTAGAAGTTTGTCAGCAATTCCCCGCTTATCCTCACGGGGCAAATCGGCCACCAGACCATCCTTCCCCCAAACCTGAAAGGCGTTATCTAAGGCTTCGAACCCGGTACCTGGGTTGCCTGTGTCATTAGCCGCAATCAGGTCAGCCCGCGCCTTTCGTAGGCGTTGAACAGCATCCTGGCCCAGCTGTTCAGGGGTTAGACCGGTTTGGGCACGAAAGGCGCACAAAAAGGTAGCCGGCGACCAGGTTTTGACCTGATCAATAATCTTGGGGGTAGGCACAAGGGTGAGTGTCCACTTATGGTCGGCGGGCACTTTGTAGGTCGCGGGGGTTTCTACCTGCCAGTCACCCACGGCGGCGGCGGCCAGCATTACGGTCACCGAACGGGTCGTTAACAGACTTTGACAGGTGTCGTACATGGCTTGAGCGGTGTCAGCAACAAAGAGTTCTACACCTTTTGGTACCGCAACGGCGAGCTTGCCAGCCACCAAAAGCACCTTGGCGCCTTGGTCGAGTGCGGCTTGAGCCAGAGCGATTCCCATTCGACCTGAAGAATTATTCGATAGAGTCCGCACGGTATCAAGGGGTTCCGCCGTGCGCCCCGCCGTGACAAGGACGGTTTTTCCAGCCCAAGCACGCTGACCGGTGGGCGCTTTTAGCATGCGAAGTCGTTCAATAACGGCATGAAGAATTTCTTCTTCAGAGGCGATTTTGGCCTTGCCTTCTTCAAGGCGGGGCATCAGGATGGTCACACCCAAGCGCTCTAGCTTGGCAAGGTTTTCACGAACCAATGGGTGATCGTACATCGACAAATGCATGGCAGGCACTAGCACTAGAGGCAGTCCCTGTCCCAGTCCAGTTGTAACAAAGGTTGTCACCGGGGTGTCATCGATGCCGGCCGCAATTTTTCCGACGGTATTGGCGGTAGCAGGTGCCACCAGGATCAAATCGGCAGGGTGCTCGACATTGCCAGCCAGGGCGACGTGCTCAATCGCCCCCGAAAGCTCAAGCACTGGCCGGTGACCGGTGGCCCATTCCAGCAAATCTGGACCGATGAGGCGGGTGGCCGAGGCTGTCATCACAGGGTAGACTTCGGCCCCGTGCCTCATCAGCAAGCGGGCCAACTCGACGGCGCGGACCACCGCAACAGAACCCGTCAGGCATAGAACAATACGGCGTCCGCTTAGCTCTTGGCCGGCAGTACCCAAAATATCCTCGGACGGATGCGTACTCACCCCAGCTCCTCCTGTAAATCAGATAAAAAGCTTTTTAATAACTCGCGGGTTACGTGCGGCATGACCACCACCCGAAAAAAATCCGTCCACTGCGATAACGCCCAGCCCTTTTGACGCAAAGCACCCGAAACCGCATCGGCTCGGCGTTTGAGTGGTCTTACGCCTACCACATTGAGGTCGGGATTCGCCAGCACCGGCTCAACGCCCGGGACCTGGGCCACAGCCGAGGTAAACCAAAGGGTGTCTTGCATCGCTTGGCGCACTAAATTGACATAGCCAGGCCGTCCCAGATGCCGCAAAACCGCCCAAACTGCCGCCACGGCCGCTCCTGAACGGGTTCCCACCAACGTGTTGAGCCTCGTTCGTCCGCCGGACAAATACCCCACTGCCAAGGCCGTGGCCTGAGCCGTTTGTTGGTCTTTCCACAGCAAAAGGCCTGAGGGGATGGGGCCCCGTCCCATTTTGTGGGGGTCCACGGCTAACGAAGAATACCCGTCGCGCCAAAGAAACTCTGGGGCAGAGAACCCAGCTTCTTCTAAAAAAGGCAGAACAAAGCCACCAAAGCTAGCATCGATATGCAAAAACAACCCGGTAGATACGGCCAGAGCCGCCCAGTCAGATAAGGGGTCAACCGCTCCCAAGGCTGTAGAGCCGGCAATAGCAACTAGGGCCAAGGTGCGTTTATTGACAACTCGCCGGGCGGCGTCCACATCAGCACGCCCTTGGGCATCGACAGGCACCTTAACGAGCTTTAAATCGAGCACGAGGGCAGCTTTTTCGAACGAAAAGTGCGCTGATTCGGGCAGAATGACCTCGTTTTGTCCCTCACGAGCCAGGGTTTTTGCTGTCCACAAAGCCAAAAGGTTTGCTTCGGTTCCCCCCGTTACCAACCGGCCTGAAACCTGCGAACGTCCCCACCAGGCCCCAACTTGGTGGCAAATTTCTTCTTCGAGCTCCACCAGGCCGGGCACAAGCCCCGTATCACCGATGTTCGCCGCCAAATACCGGCGGTAGGCTTCGTGAGCTACCGGATGGGGGTCGCCGCACATTGACCCCAAAATGCGGCCGCCAGAAAACGTCCAATCGGTGGCCAAGCGCCGATCCAGGTCAGCCAAAACGTCCTCGGGTGGGTGTTCAAACTCGTTAATGGTAACTCTCCTCGTCGGAGGGGTAAACACCGGCTTTAACATCACGGACATAACTTTCAATGACCGAGCGAGCCAATTGACCTACTGAAGGGTAGGCTTGGGGCACAAACTTGGCTTTTCGCCCCTCGGAGAGGCCCAACAAGTCGTGAAAGACCAACACCTGACCGCTAGTATGGGGCCCCGCGCCAATCCCGATGGTGGGCAGGGGGTTTTCTTCGGTTATTTGCCGGGCTAACGTCAACGGGACACATTCTAGGACCAAGCTGAAGCACCCCGCTTTGGTCAGGGCCAGCGCATCGTCGCGGATTTTTTGCGCTTCGTCGGCTTCTTTGCCATGAACTTTAAACCCGACGGCCGTCTGCGGCAAAAGGCCTAAATGGCCCATGACAGGAATTCCTTCGGCAAGGATCGCCTGCGCAACCCCCTCGGGGTTACCCTCAAATTTTACTCCATGAGCCCCAGCCGCCATCAAGAGACGGGCTGACTCGACGGCAATTTCAGGGTTGTCATAGGTATTGGCTGGTAAATCGGCAACGACAGGCACCTTAGCCATCCGTGCTGTCATTCGCGTGTGATACACCATTTGATCGAGAGTCACGCTAGCTGTTGTGGGCATTCCCTGCACCACATTGCCCAGGCTGTCCCCCACAAGGATAAGATCAACCCCTCCGGCACTGGCCAGGCTGGCGCCCGAAGCATCATAGGCCGTCAAAACGGCAAGTTTTTCGCCCTGACGCCAACGGGCTAAAAAGTTCAACAAAGCTGGTGTCGCAATCATCCTAACCCTCCGCTTCTTGGGCCAAATCGGCCAAACGGCGAGAATAAAAGCGCAGGGCTTGGGCGAGGTTTTTGCCGTTGTCCCACACCCCGGCTTCTTCCCAAGCCGATCGCGGCAAGGCTTTGAGCTTGAGTGCCTCTTCAGTTATGAGCGGGAGAGCCCGCACAATATTATCAACCACCGTGATATGAGCTTTTTTTGCGGTACGGGAAAGGGGGTTAAGATCTATCGTCAAAACATCTTTGCCCATGGCGACCAGAGCTTCTGTCCGGTCACCGTCCTCAAGAGGAACCAGGACGACATCAGCAAGAAGAATACCTCGCGGGTCGACCCGACGACGGCCGTGGGTAATTTCTGGAATTTCGGCCGAAGCCGCTTCGCCCACCCCATAGACTTCGCTTGCCCCTGCGGCTTTCAGGACGGCTTCGATGGCTTCTTCTCGACCTGGCGCACGGTAAAAGAGGTTAACTTCTAACGGGGCGTTGACAGCTTTACCTAAGGCCACAAGTTCTTGGGGAACCAAGGCGGCGGCATTTCCGTTGACAGAAATCACCGGATGCCGGGCTAACAGTAACCGAGCGGCAACGGCACGAGCGGCCAGGCGACCAAAGTCTTGGGTCACCTCCCCCAAAAAATAATCAAGGCTTTCGCCCCGTCCGTGGGCAAACAAGCCAGCTTCGGCAACGACGCGGTTGTGCAGGCCCTCGACGATCTTTTCACGGAACAACAAAGAATGATAGCGCGGATGAGAGGTAGGAATATCAAAGGACATGGCTAACACGGCCTCCTTGGGGGTCAATGGGAGTCACGAGCAAACGGGCCCCCTTTTGAAAACGGGCTAAAAGCGACGTTACCTGTGAAACTAAGGATTCGGGTACCAAAGTATAAACCCCTTCGCCAAACATGAGCATGGCCGGAGTAAACCCCGCCGCTTCTAGGGTTTGCACTACCGGCTCGAGACGGGGTGTCAATAACCCCGTGCGGCGAGTAAACTCACTAGCCAAAGCCAAGTAGCGTTCTGGTGTAGGGTTGACTTTGAACTCGTCCAACAAGACCAAGCCCGCGCTGTTGATTTTCGAACGCAAAGACGGTTCTTTTAAAAGCCTTGCGGTCGACAAGGGGCCAAACACCAAAAAAACGGCACGCCAAGACTCCTGAAACGGCACCGATACGACGCGCCCCGTACCAGGAGCACCGGCGGCGGCTCGGATTTCCATTCCACCAGACAATTCGCCGATCACGGTTCCCAGGCCTGTGCCGATTTCAAGCTCGGCCAGGTGCGCCAGGGCCGCCGCCTCTTCACGTGCCAAAGGGGCACCGCACAGCGCATTGAGCGCCAAAACCAACGACAGCGCTCCCGCCCCCGAGGTTCCAAAACCACAGCCTACTGGTAAGGCCGAGGCTTGGGTAACTAAGAGCGGCTTTTGGGGCAAACCGGTGTGCTCAAAAAACAACCGGACCACGGCGCGTGAAACAGGCACCTCGGCCTGAGACTGACCGTCAAAGACGTACAAAGCTTGGTCGGACTCGGCTACTCGCGAGGTTACGCCCAGGGCAACACAAAACCCCGCCCCCAAAGAGCCTTTACGGCGGGGGTCCGAGTCTTCATGAATGGAAAAAAGACCGGTAACGTGTCCCGGAGAAAAGGCCTCGGCTTCATTCATCAAGTAATCCTTGTTTATAGTAGTCAAAAGCCTGCCTTTTGAAAAGTCTCATGAATTTTGGCTAAATTTCCGATGAAAAAAGAGGAGGTGCCCACGGTGAATGGTCTGATCAAACTTCTGGGAATGGCAGGTTTCGTGCTCGCCTCAGCGGCGTCACCGCTCTTTGCTGATTCGCCGACCGTTGCTTTAGAGCCGACAAAAACGATTATTTACCCGAACCCTGCAGACATTATTCCCGGCCCGACGCCAACAAACCCGCAGGCAACAAACCCGACGTCAACAAGCCCTGCAAAGTCGACTTCAGCCTTGACCGCTCCCTTGACCTCCGCGCCCTTAAAACACCTTAGCGCACTTTCAAACGGCTGGTACCTCCGCTGGGGCCCGTTTAAAGACCGTGCTACGGCCCTTGCCGCCTACCCCACCCTACAAACAGCCTTCAGTGAACCTGAATTCAGTCAAGCGGTTTGGTCCCTCCAACAGGTAGGTCTGCAATGGACGGTTTTGGCCGGACCTATTCCCGAGGCGGCTCTGGGTCGAGCCCTGTGGGCACCGCAGGCACCTTCTGGGCTTTATCGTCCTTAGCTACTCCGGTTGTCGCCTTGAGAAGCCGGTGAAAGACTTTATCCCACGCTCGAACAAACGCTTCCCACTCTTTTTTACCCCAGACCCCGGTGGTGTCGGCTTGCAAACCCGAGGCTCGTAAGTCTGCCATAAAATTGCGGACCGAGAGCCGTTCGCGGACATTTTCGCGGGTATAAATCGTTCCACGATCATTGATAACCATGACCCCCCGCTCTACCAGTCGTGCCGCCAAAGGGATATCTCGTGTCAAAACCAAGTCTCCGGGTAGAGCTTGCTCGGTGAGAGCATCATCGGCCGCACCTTCGTGGGTGCTGACCACTTGCAGAATAACAGTCCCAGGTTCATCAAAGGGGATGGGGCGGTTGGCGATACAAAAAAGAGGAATGGCATAACGTTGACAGCTTTTTGCGGCAAATTCGCGAACAGAACGGGGACAACTGTCACCGTCAAGGTAAACTTTCATGCAAAACCCTTCTGCCCATAAAATGCGCTAAAAGTCACCTTTTTTTCAAGGACAGTTTGTCACCGACAAACGTTAACAAGTGACGACAAAGTTGACACCAGTACCGAAGCACCCTATGCTTCAAGTATGCGGTGGCTACTTCGTCGTTTTTTTTTCATCCTGTTTTTGACCACTCCTCTGCTGGCCTTTTCTCAGGCCACGGGGTCCTATTTTATCATCCATTATCATCGAGATGACAGTAACTATGCAGGATGGGGACTTCATGTTTGGGGTAGCCAGGTGGAACTTCCTCGTGCCGTGACCTGGGATACTCCCCTCATGCCCGATGGACGCGACAAGTTTGGAATTTTCTGGAAGGTTCCAATTAGTCCGGCAGCCAACAGCGTTCCTTTTATTATTCACCAAGGAAATACAAAAAATACCCCGGCCGACGTGATTGCCGACCTAACAAAAACTGGTTTAGAAGTCTGGGTGTTGCAAGATGACCCCACGTTGTACACCAGCCCTCCTCCGATCAAAGCGGTGAAGGTCACGATACCTGGCGAAGCCCCCGTTATGTCCGGTCAAATTCCTTCAAGCCCAGTGCCCGCACCGCTACCAGAACGGCACTATAGAGAAACTCTTGAGGCACCCAAACCCCAAGCCAATCCTTCGACAGGTTCTCAGCCAAAGGCTGAACTTAAAGTGGTTCAAGAGGACAAGTCGCAACTTCAAACAATACAGCAGGCGGCAAGCAAGGCCCAGGCGCAAATTCAAGCTTTGGAACAGCAACTCGCCGTGCAAAAGCAACTTAGGCAAAATTCAATTCCACTCACCATGGTACTTTTTTTGGGGCTAGGAGCGGTAGTCATTATTCTAGGCCTGTCTTGGGTAACTCTTGTTTTGTGGTTGAAAGGGAAAAAACCTGGCACACAGGCTCAAGAGCCAAACACTCCGGACGGAACACTGGACGACTTAACAGGCTTACCTACCAGGGCCACGCTGGTTCAGGCCTTAGAAAACGCTTTGGCGCGAGCGCAACGCTACAACCGCAAGGTAGGCGTCTTGTTCATTGACTTGGACCATTTTAAACCCATTAACGACACCTTGGGGCATAAGGCTGGTGACTATGTCCTAGAAACGATTTCGACTCGCTTTCGCGCCTGTTTACGAGCCAGCGATATTATTTCACGGTTTGGGGGTGATGAGTTTGTCATCTTAGTGGACGAAATTCCTGACCCTCGTTTCTTAACGGGAATTGCTCAAAAGCTGTTAGCCGCCGCCGTTCAGCCCTTTAACATTGGTGGCAAAGAGGTGGAAGTCACCGCCAGTATAGGTATCGCCCACTTTCCCCACGACGCCCGTACCGCCACAGATTTGATCAAGAATGCCGATTCGGCTATGTACAAGGCCAAACAAGACAACAGAAATGGTTTCCGCTTTTTCAGCGATGAACACAACTCGCATGCTATTCAAAGGCAGGCCCTGACCTCTAGCCTACGCCATGCGCTGGACAACAACGAGCTTTCGGTTGCCTACCAGCCAATTCTCATGGCGGGAACCGAAGAAACTGCCTATTTAGAGGCCTTGTTGCGCTGGAAGCACCCCGACATGGGGAACATCCCCCCCCTCCAGTTTATGGAGATCGCCGAAGATGCCGGTTTTTTTCGTGAGTTTCACCGTTGGGTCATGGTCAACGCCTTCAGACAAACCCGCAAATGGCTGAGTGCCGGTCAACGCCTTATCTTGACGGTTAATGTTTCAGAGCGAACCTTTTACGCCGACGACTTTGTTCATGAGATTTCAACCCATTTAGATCAAACTGGCTTGCCAGCGCGAGCACTCATGTTAGAAATCTCAGAAGAGACGATACTCTTAAATTTAGTTAGCGCTACTGAAAAGCTGTATCAGCTAAAAAACCTTGGGGTTCAACTTGTTGTTGACAACTTTGGCAGAGAATGGGCTTCGCTGACCCATCTTAATCGGTTGCCCGTGGATGCTATCAAGATTGACCGCGATTTACTCAGTGGGGTGCCTGCTGAAGACGATCGAGCAAAGCTCATCAAAGCCATTTTGATGGCTGCCAAAGACTTACAGCTTGCGTCCATGGCTTGCGGGGTAGAAAACGAGCAACAGGCTCAATTCTTAATTCGACACGGCTGTCTGTATCTACAAGGATTTTTTTACTCTCCGGCAATGCCCAGTAATGAAATCGCCTCGCTCTGGTCATAGTTGTGTCAATCCCAGTTAAGCTTGACCAACCCTGGGCAAGGCCGTAAAATCAAAGTTGACTTTTCTCTTTCAATTTTCCGTTATTTTATAGGAGAACCTCATGTCGATTTCCGCTTTGCAGAAAGACCGCTACAAGTACAAACCCAAACTTCCCCCCGCCTTGCAGGGCGACTTGGCCAAAATCGTGGTTGAGCTGGGCCAGGCTACTCAGTCGGTCGCCAACCAAGATGAAGTAAAAGCTTTGTTTCCGAATACCTATGGAGCCCCGGTCGCCAAGGTTGTTTCAGGAAAGAATAAAAACGCCAATCAGAGCTTGACTCTCGCTGTGGTTTTGTCCGGTGGGCAAGCTCCCGGCGGGCACAATGTTATCGCGGGCTTGTACGACGGCCTTAAGAAAGGCAACAAAAAATCTCGCCTTTTGGGTGCACTCGGCGGTCCCAAGGGTCTGATTGATGGCAAGTTTACCGAGATTACCGATGACCTAATGGACGCCTACCGCAACACCGGCGGCTTTGACATGATTGGCTCGGGCCGCGATAAGATCGAAAAACCCGAAGACCTTGAAAAGGTTGTCGCCGTTGTCAAAGCTAACGATATCAACGGTGTAGTCATTATCGGTGGTGATGATTCGAACACCAATGCCGCTGTTTTGGCCGAGTACTTTCAGAGTCTTAAACTTGACGTGAGTGTGGTGGGTTGCCCCAAGACCATCGACGGCGACCTTAAAAATGAACACATTGAAACCAGCTTTGGGTTTGACACCGCTTGTAAAACCTACAGCGAGCTGATCGGAAATATTGGTCGCGACGCCAATTCCGCCAAAAAATATTGGCACTTTGTCAAGTTGATGGGCCGATCCGCCAGCCACATCACTCTTGAATGCGCTTTGCAGACGCAACCTAACGTGTGTCTGATTGGCGAAGAAGTGGCTGCAAAAAAGCAAACCCTCGACCAAATTGTCGAGTCCGTGGCTTCAGTTGTTGCTAAACGCGCCGACCAGGGCAACAATTTTGGTATCGTTTTGGTGCCCGAAGGTCTGATTGAGTTTATTCCTGAAGTGGGCGCTCTGATTTCTCAGCTTTCCGATGTTCTCGCGCATGACCATGAAGGTCCCCAGGAGTTTGAAAAGCAAACGACTTTAGACGCTCAGTTGGCTTGGCTCGAAAAGCACCTGGCTGCGCCTAATGCCCAAGTGCTTAAAGCACTGCCCGCCGAGATTCAGCGTCAGCTGTTCCTTGATCGCGATAGCCACGGCAACGTTCAGGTTTCGCTCATTGAAACTGAAAAGCTCTTAGTAGAGCTTGTCAAGCGAAAGCTCAAAACTTGGGCAGCCGAAAAGAAGTATTCGGGCAAATTCAGCGCCTTAACTCACTTCTTTGGCTACGAAGGTCGCTGTGCCTTCCCCTCAAACTTTGACGCGGACTACTGCTACAGCCTAGGCTTCAACGCCTTTGTGTTGTTCAACGCAGGCTTGACCGGTTATCTTTCCAGTATTCGAAAAACCCACAAAAGTGCCGAAAAATGGGCTTGCGGCGGGGTTCCTATTACCATGATGATGAACATTGAGCAACGTCATGGCAAACCCAAGCCGGTTATTAAAAAAGCTCTGGTAGAGCTTGATGGCAAACCGTTCCAGACCTTTGCGGCACAGCGTGACCATTGGGCTGTTGAAACGGCCTATTTGTTCCCGGGTGCAATTCAGTACTACGGCCCGGCCGAGGTCTGTGATCAACCCACCAAGACCCTTAAACTGGAACAAAGCTAAAAAGCTGGCACCAAGCTAAGGCTTTGGCAAGAAGTTGAGTAAGTCGCGGCAGGCTCTTGTAAACCCAGGAGACCTGCCGTTTTTTTTAGCCGCGTTTTTAAAGTCGTTTTTTAAACAAGAAGTTTATGCGAGTGTTTCTAAGGTGTAACGCGTTCGCGAAACCCATTCCCTTCCGGCTTCCACGAGCACAGAAGGAAACGTATCGTGATGAACCGCATCAGGAAAACCCTGTGCCTCGAGGCAAAGCGCACGGTGTCTTTCAGGGAGGTGATTTCCCGTATAAACAACCAAAGCCGGGGCATCCGTATCGACCACCAGAACGCGACCTGAAGTTGGCTCACTTAGAACCGCTTCGCGTGCATAGCGGGTCGTGAGCACAAAGGGGTGGTCATACCCGCCGTTGACTTTGTGAATTTGAGGGTGATCAGACGTCAGCCCTGACTTAAGCTCTCGCGCTGTGCGAAAATCAAAAACGGTTCCTTCTACCGACAGCAACTTACCGGTTGGTATTGCCTGCTCATCAAGCTCAAGAAACCGATCGCTATGCAAGCGCAACTGATGATTTTCAATACTCTTTCCTGAGAGGTTAAAGTACGCATGGTGAGTAGGATTCAAGGGTGTGGTTTGATCTGTAGTAGCGCGATACGTGATGGTCCAGGCATCAGTATTGTCAAGGGTATACACCACTTCGATATTTACATTACCCGGAAAACCGCCTTCGCCATCGGGACTAAAATGCCTAAAGCGAACACTAACCTCTTGCGCTCTGACTTCAGGCTCGGCTTTCCACAGAGCCGCGGTAAAGTTGAGCCTACCACTGTGTAGGGTATTTCCGCCATCGTTATTTTCAAGGGAATAGGCCCTTCCACGTAGTGAAAAGCCCGCACCTTGAATACGCCCGGCCACACGGCCGACAACCGCCCCGAAATAGGGCGTGTTGTGCGCATACTGCTCCAGCTGGTGAAAACCATACAGGATATTTTCCCGATGGCCGTGACGATCGGGGGCTAGCAGTCTGATAACGGTACAACCGAGATTCAGACAAACCAGTTCAGTTCCACGGTCATTGGTCAGGGTAAATTCCTGAACCTCCCTGCCACCCAGGGTGACCGTTCGTTGAGATAGCTTCATGGGGACTCCTCTCTGACAACGTCAGATTGAAGCAGTATACCCATCAGGGTGTCGGGAATGCCACTGCCAAGCATCTGAAATGATACGTTCAATCGAGGTTCGGGAAGGTTTCCAGCCAAGCAACTTCTGGGCTTTTTCTGAGCCCGCAATTAAACGGGCCGGATCGCCAGCACGTCGGGCACCAAGCTGAGCGGGAATCGCATGCCCCGTTACCTTTCGTGCCGCCGACAAAATCTCTTCGACCGAGAAGCCCTGACTGGACCCAAGGTTAAAGGTGTTACTTGTTCCTGATGAGTTTAAATACTCTAACGCCAAGACGTGAGCATCAATAAGATCTTCGACGTGAATGTAATCGCGAATGCACGTACCATCAGGAGTCGGATAATCACGCCCAAAAACCGTGATGGCGGGTGTTTTGCCCAAGGCCACCTTGAGCACCAGGGGAATCAAGTGAGTTTCTGGCTCGTGAGCTTCGCCCAAATCGCCGCCATCCCGCGCCCCGGCTACATTAAAGTAGCGTAAGGCTACATACTTAAGACCGTAAGCGACCTCGGCCCACTTCATCATTTTTTCCATGGCCAGCTTCGTTTCACCATAGGCATTCGTGGGGTTGGTGGGCATATCTTCGGTAATGGGGACCTTTTCGGGTTCGCCATAGGTTGCGGCCGTTGAAGAAAAGACAATTTTCTTTACTTCGGCATCACGCATCACCTCGAGGAGCACCTGAGTTCCATAGACATTGTTATCAAAGTAATCCAGGGGCATTTTCATTGACTCACCAACGACCGAGCTGGCGGCGAAATGGATCACGGCGTCAAACCGGTGACGCGAAAAAACTTGCGTCAAAAAGGTTCGGTTGCGTAAATCGCCTTCATAAAAAACGCTTTTCGGGTGCACCGCTGCCCGGCGGCCCGTCCTTAAATTGTCGACCACTGCGACTTCATAGCCCCGTTCAACTAACTGGTGCACGGCGTGCGACCCAATATAACCGGCTCCTCCGGCGACTAAAACAGATTTCAACACAAAGCTCCTTATATGCTAAAACTCGGCGCTTCCTGCGGCACGGGGAAAGGGGATGACGTCCCGAATATTGGCCATTCCCGTAACATACTGCAAAAAGCGTTCAAACCCCAGGCCAAAGCCTGAGTGGGGAACTGTACCAAAGCGGCGTAGATCTAAGTACCAGGCGTAGTCTTGACGCTTCATCCCCAGCTGGTCGAGGCGAGCTTGAAGAATCTCTAAGTTTTCTTCGCGTTCACTCCCCCCAATAATCTCGCCCAGGCGGGGCACCAAGACATCCATCGCCCGAACTGTCCCGTCAAGATTTTGTTTCATATAAAATGCTTTGATCTCTTTTGGATAATCCGTGACAATGACCGGCCCCCGATAGACCTCATCCGTCAGGTAGCGTTCGTGCTCAGACTGCAAATCCATGCCCCACGACACGGGATAGTCAAAGGCCTTACCCGAACTTTGTAAAGCGTTAATCGCTTGCGTATACGTGATTCGGGCAAAGGGCCTTTCGGCAACGGTCGAAAGTGTCTCAAGAAGACCCGGCTGTACCCATTGTTCAAAAAAAGCCAGCTCTTCAGGGTGGCGTTCTAACAGGCGGGTCACCAAAAACTTTAAAAAAGCCTCCGCGAGGTCCATGTTGCCGTGAATATCGAGCCATGCGGTTTCGGGTTCGACCATCCAAAATTCTGCCAAATGGCGCGTCGTATTGGAATTCTCAGCACGAAACGTCGGACCAAAGGTATAAATGGCCCCCAACGCTGTGGCATAGGTTTCGCCATTCAGCTGACCCGATACCGTGAGGTGAGCTTCTTTGCCAAAAAAATCCCGACTCCAATCAAGATGCCCCTCGGGGGTGCGGGGTGGTTTATCCAGGTCGAGCGTGGTGACGCGAAACATCTGTCCTGCTCCCTCGGCGTCACTGGCGGTAATCAAGGGAGTATTGACCCAAACGTAACCATACGTTTGAAAAAACTCATGGATGCCCATGGCGACGGTATTGCGTATGCGCGCAATGGCACCAAAAGTGTTGGTCCGGGGCCGCAAGTGAGCGATTTCGCGTAAGAATTCGTAGCTATGTTTTTTCTTTTGAAGCGGGTAAACCGTAGGGTCAGCTTCACCCACAACGACAAGCGTTTGCGCCGCCAGCTCCCACTTTTGGCCCGCCGCCGGTGAAGGTCTTAAAATTCCTTCAACCTGAAAGCTTGCCCCGGTGCTTAAACGCGCCAGCTCGGTCGACCAATCGCGCTGGACTTTGTCGAGAACAACCTGAAGGTTTTTTTGGCAAGAGCCATCGTTGAGCTCTAAAAAGGCTAGCTCTTTGGTTTCGCGCTTGGTGCGCAACCAACCGGCCACACGGGCCGGAACTTCATCGCTTCCCTCGCGGGTCAACAGTTGATGAACAAGCTCAAAGGGGCGAGTAAACATAGAACCTCCGCTAGGAGCCCAAAGATCGTTTTAAGTCTAGCATTCGTCGAAAGGACGAATCGGATTTTTTTAATTCTTTACTTCCCCGGGTAATCTTGCACAGACTTATTCCGAGGTGCTGAGCAATCTGGCGCTGACTTTCGCCCTGCGCTAGGCGTTGAACCAGTTCCCAGCGGCCCGCGATATCGGACGCCTCGTGGGCCGTTAAGAGACTTTCTAAAAAAGACAAAATTAACTGAGGATCCCGGCATTCGGCCAGAACCCTCGATAGGTCGTTCAAGGCGGCGCTAAGCACCGCCGTACGTTCCCGCTCTTCCATAACGTTTTGCTACAGCCAGCTAGTATGATCAGCTACTGCGCCGACCGCCAAACAATTGAAGCATCATCAAGAACAGGTTGATAAAATCCAAGTACAGCGACAAAGCACCCAAAAGTCCCAGCTTTCGCAACATGACCGTATCACCGGCCAGCTCAGCTTGCATTCGGCGCAGACGGAAAGAATCGTAGGCGGTTAATCCGACAAAAACCAGGACACCGACAAAGCTGATAATGGTTTGAAAAACCCCAGAGTGCAAAAAGAAGTTGACCACCGAGGCGATGATCACCCCAATCAGTGCCATAAACAGAATACTGCCCCATTTCGACAAGTCGGCTTTTGTGACCCACCCGTACAGGCTCATGGCAAAGAACATTCCCGCCGAGATAAAAAAGACTCCGGCTATACTGCCAAGGCTGTAGACGAGAAACACCGCCGAAAGCGTCACGCCGTTGAGCACTGAATACAGGGTAAATAACGCTAGGCCCGTTTCAAAGCTCAACCGGAAAACGCGAGCCGAAAGAAACCAAACCAAAGCCACTTCACCCACGACAAGAACTAACCATCCGAAAGGATTACCAAAGATTAACTGTTCCAGGAACGCATTTTTTGAGGTGAAAAACGCGGCAAAGGCTGTCAAAAGCACTGCCAGGCCCATCCACCCATGAACTTTTACCAAAAACTTCTTTTGTTCCTGTACAGCCACTTCGGCTGTCGTATAAGAACCGTACATAGAACCTCCTTGAAAGTTCAGCGCAGGGCTGCCTTTAATCTACTAAAAAACCCCGCGAGGTATCAAGGAGGTTACAACACTCGGCTTGCTTTGCCCCAACTTACCCTAAGAACTGTCGCGCCTGCCCTGCCAAGAGAACGAGCTCTTGCACAGAATCGGTGCGCCCCTCGGCAAGAGCCTTAAGAATATGGTCACTAGCATCCTTTTGTGCAGGATCAATCTCGTAGCGAATACCCAACTCGTCCAGCTTGGCCAAAAGACCCGGAGGCAGGTAGGGGGAATCGGGGTTGAGTCCCTTCAGGGCGTCCCGCAGGTCTTCCTCAAAGAAGTAATAGACTTCACGAGCTCGATTGTAGGTTGCGGGGGTCAACGCCGTCAGACCCAGCAGTTCCGGGGGAACTCCCAAACTGTACAAAGCGGCCGTAAAGGTGATGGCTCGGGGTAAGGTCACGCCGTCAAGACTGCGGGCATAGCCGAAAAGCCCCGTATGCAACTTACGGTCGCGACGTTTGGGTATGAACTTCGCCATCCGGTTGACCACACCCGCTAACTCACCCACCTGGGCCTTATAGGCTTTGGTATAGGGTTCGACCAACGCCAAGGCTGCCTCGGCGTCGATTTGCGTAGCTTTTCCGGGTACATAGTGGTTGCGCAAAAAGTGCACCGCCTCTTTGACCTCATCAAGAAGATAATCGTATTTAAACGCTGACTGAATTGTAAAAGTGTGTGCCGAGGGGTACTCGCGGGTAAAGCGTCGCACCGTCCTGGGGTTGAGGTTGCCTCGAAACGGGGCCGACCCTGCACCGATGATGGGGTACAAGTTCACGCCTAGCTCTTGCGAAAGCTTTTCGAGGCGCATCAGGGCGACCTTGTTCGAAATCACGGCTCCTAAAACACCATAGTTCATGGCCGGGTCTGAACGGGCAAGAAACACCCGCTGATCGTGAATCTCGGGTTTATCGGCTAGGTATTCGCGCAAAATCTGGTCAGCAGCCATTTGATGACGCATGTCTTCCATAAGCGGAATTACGTTAATTCGGTCGGGTTTAAACTGCCCGATCCAGTCACCGATCGTAATGTCGCCTGCTTTAAAGGTGCGATTTTGCCGCGCCACGATGAAATCGTGGTAGTAGCGATAGATATGGTCAATTGCCGCCGCTGAATCGGTCATGGGCAGAATGACTTCGAAGATCGGGGCCACATCCTGTTTATAAAAGAGGGCACTGGCGTCAAAGCTCCGGGGGATACTTTCGAGGGTTTCCAAGAGAATCTTCGCTTCAGCGCGTTCTTCAACGGGGTTAGGCACGCGTAAAGTCAAAAAGACGTCTTCCCCGAGTTTATGTTGATGAAAAAAGTTTTCGTAATAGGTCAGAAGTTTTTTGACGACATACCCGTCAACCTCTTTGCCTTCAACATCCCACATCTGTTCATCAATGCCCAAATGCGAAAAGGCGTAGTAGGCTTCTTTGACCTCGTCTTCGCCACCAATCTTTTGCCCTTTGGCAAAAAACGGAACATTGACGTTGTCAGGGTGCTGGGTACTCATCAAACGGGGGATCGTCATTCCTTACGCTCCTTAAGTTATTCAAGTTAAGAATGTAAGATTCTCGACGAGAAGCGTCAAGTTTACGAAGGTGTTCCATTTTGACAAAAGACGGTCATAAGGTTTACTCTTGTGCCCTATGAACAAGATTCTTGAAAAACGACGCTTATCCAACGACGTTTATCTGATGCGTTTTGAAGCGCCGTTAATCGCCTCAGAACGTCGTGCGGGTCAGTTTTTGATCATCCAAATCGATACCGATTTTGGCGAAAGAATACCTCTGACCATTGCCGATGCCGACCCCCGCGAAGGGTCGATTACCATTATTTTTCAAGCGGTGGGAATGACCACTCGCCGTCTGGCCGAGAAAAACGCCGGCGACACCCTTGAGAACGTTCTGGGCCCGTTGGGACAACCCACCCACATTGAGAATTTCGGTCACGCTGTCTGCGTGGGCGGAGGAATCGGCGTTGCGCCGCTTCACCCGATCGCTCAGGCCCTCAAAGCTGCCGGTAACAAACTCACTGTTATAATGGGAGCCCGCAACAAGGACCTTATCATTCTCGAAGACCAAATGCGAGCTCTGGCCGACGAGGTCATTTTATGCACCGACGACGGTTCAGCAGGCCTCAAGGCGTTGGTGACACAACCCTTGAAAGAATTGTGCGAAGGGCCTGCCAAGCCGGACCTTGTTGTCGCCATCGGCCCCCCTATTATGATGAAATTCTGTGCCGAAACCACCCGACCCTATGGGGTCAAAACCATGGTGAGTCTAAACACCATCATGGTGGACGGCACCGGTATGTGCGGCGGATGCCGTGTTAATGTCGGTGGCAAAACCCGCTTTGTTTGCGTCGATGGTCCTGAGTTTGATGGCCACTTGGTCGACTTTGACAACATGCTCTTGCGACTGCAGTCCTACAAAGGACGCGAGGAAAAAGACCGCCACAAGTGTCAAATTGGCCTTGAGACCCCCCAGGCAGGAGCCTAACCATGCATGTTACTCGTGAAGATCTTGACACCCAGGCCCGCACCGTCCTGGGTACTTTGAAGCCCACCCTTACTCCGAAAGAACGCCTGACCCTCCCCCCGCAACCCATGCCCAGCCGAGACCCTGTGGAACGCCGCACCAGTATGGCCGAAGTTGCCGAGGGTTACACCCCAGCTCAAGCTCAGCTTGAGGCCAACCGGTGTCTGCAGTGTAAAAATGCCCCGTGTATTGCCGGGTGCCCCGTTCATATTGATATCCCCGGCTTTTTGGCCAAGGCCGCACAGGGCGACTTTAAAGGTGCCTTGGGCGTGATCCAACAATCCAGCTTGTTACCGGCAATCTGCGGACGGGTTTGTCCCCAAGAAGTCCAGTGCCAAGCTCCCTGTACGGTAGGCAAGAGTTTAAAAAGCCTGGACAAAGCCGTTTCGATCGGTAGGGTCGAGCGGTTTGTCGCCGACCTGGCACGAGAAGAAAACTCCGCCTCAGTTCCTAATTGTGCGCCTGCGACGGGCAAGCGGGTCGCCGTGGTTGGTTCAGGACCGGCCAGCGTTAGCGCGGCGGCTGACTTGCGCCGCTGGGGACACGAGGTTACCATCCTCGAAGCGTTCCATAAACCCGGTGGAGTTTTGGTCTATGGTATTCCCGAGTTCCGCCTGCCCAAAGCCATTGTGGCCCAAGAAATGGACAACCTTAAGGCCATGGGCGTTCAATTTCAAACAAACTTTTTGGTGGGCCGAACCCGTAAACTGAAAGATTTGCTGGATAAAGACGGCTATGACGCCGTGTTCATCGGCTCGGGAGCGGGTTTGCCCAAGTTTATGCACATTGACGGCGAAAACCTTGTGGGAGTTTTTTCGGCCAACGAGTACCTGACTCGGTGCAACCTGATGAAAGCCTATGATTCCGACCGTTCTGCTACCCCCATTTACCAAAGTCAACGGGTTGCGGTTCTTGGTGGCGGCAACGTCGCCATGGACGCCGCCCGTTCGGCACTGCGGCTTGGGGCTCAAGAGGTCTCGATTATCTACCGGCGCAGTGAGCAAGAAATGCCTGCTCGGCGTGAAGAAGTCGAACACGCCAAAGAAGAAGGTGTGCGGTTTTTGACCTTGCACAATGCCCAGCGTATTTTGGGCGACGAAAAAGGCCGTGTTAAAAACGTCGAACTTTTGGCTTACGAGCTGGGCGAGCCCGACGCTTCCGGGCGACGCTCTCCTGTTCCTATCCGTGGCAGTGAAAGCCTCTTAGAGGTCGATACGGTGATTGTCGCCATTGGGAACGATTCTAACCCGCTGTTGCGCCAAACTACACCCGAGCTCGAAGTTAACAAGAATGGCAACTTTGTTGTTGATGACGAGGGCCGCACCAGCTTAGATCGCGTCTGGGCCGGTGGCGATATCGTTCTGGGGGCCGCCACGGTGATTCTGGCCATGGGCCAAGGTCGAGCCGCCGCCGCCTCTATTCACCGCCGCTTAAGTAGCGAAGCCTGAATTAACGACGCTTGAAGCTTCCCCACAACCTGGGCCGACCAGGTTTCGGGGAACACTCGCGATACCAAAACCGCCAGCTTTTCGCGCACACCTGGCACGACACGGGGGTGGCCTGCTTCCCAGGCTCTGACGATGCGCTGAGCAGCAAACTCGGGGGACCGTGCCAGCGGTGACTCAACGCGCCCGGCCCGAAGGGCAAAGTCAGTCTGCAAAGCCCCGGGGTAGGCCGCCGTCACGACAAGCCCGGTGGGGGCTAGTTCCCAGCTCAGAGCCTGTGACCACGACCCCAGCAAAGCTTTTGCCGCATAGTAGATTGCGGTGTACGGCCCCGGCTGGTAGGCACCCGTACTTACAATATTCAATAGGGCCCCCCGTCCAAGGGGCCGGCAGGAACAGACCCAACGTTTGGCCAGGTCCAAAGGCGCCTCGATCAACAGTGCCAGCAGGTGTTGGTCAGACTCCCAGCTTTGGTCAGCCCATGCGCCGGCCACCCCTGCCCCCGCGTTATTAACCAAGGCTTCGACCCCGCAAGGGGCGGCAAAGGCCCACAAGGCCTCGCGTTCTTGCGGGCTTGTCAAATCGGCTACGAAGAGATCAACTTGAGCCGCACCTGCCGCCAAACATTCCTTTCGCGTTTGCTCTAAGGCAGACTGCTGACGAGCGGTTAGAACCAACCGACAACCTCGTTGGGCTAGCTCAACGCTGATGGCGCGACCTAGGCCCGAGGAGGCCCCTGTTACCAGGGTGGTCGCCCTAAAAGTCCCGCGAGGTTTCCTCATTGCGCGCGCTGGTTTGTTCATAGCCGCGGCTCGACGTGCTTTTCCCATTGGCAGAGAAACATCGTGTTGGCATCGTAGGCGGGCAATCCCAACAAGCGCTCCACGCGGCGACGAGCCTTGTTGCCCACACGCTTTTCAAATTTAAGGACTTGATCTTCGTTCTCGCGGGGGAGCCACGAGCAGGTGATGTAGGTTAACAAGCCACCGGGGCGCAAGGCCTCCCAGCCGTGCTGTAAAAGCGTGGCCTGTTTGTCTTCGAGGGCCTTAAGAACGCCAGGGTTGAGCCGATATCGGGCATCGGGATCACGACGCCATGTCCCCGAAGCACTACACGGAGCATCGACGATAACCCTGTCAAAGCCCCCTCGAAGCTGAGCCTCGCGCGGTAAGGGCGGAACAGACCGACCATCCCACCATTGCACGCGAACGTTTTGCCAACCGGCTCGGGCAACCCGCTTTTTCAGCTCAGTTAATTTAAACTCGGCAACATCGGTGGCCCATAAAGCGCCCTTGCCCGCCATTTCTTCGGCAAGCACCGAAGTTTTTCCGCCCCGCCCCGCACAAACATCCCAGACAGCCTGACCTGGGCGCGCCCCCGCTAACCGAGCCGCTTCATAGCTGGCGGCATCTTGAATCTCGACGGCTCCACGCTTCCAGGCCTCGAGTGAAAACACCGAACGAGGACCTTGGGCGCGCCACACCCCCTCTAGCACTTCGGTTACCCTACCCCCTCCTTGGCGCCACTCCTCGAGAGCACGCGATGCTTCAGGACCGCAAAACCGAACGTGCAGACCGGGAGGAGTAACTTGCCCTTGCAAAAAGGCTGCCCCTTCGTCAGTCCACCCCGAAAGAGTCACACGACGTTGCCATTCCGCTAGCAACCAGGCAGGCAAGCCCCAACGCGTGGGGTCATCCCCGGGCCCCATTGGTGCTGGCCCCATTCGAGTCGGACTCGCCGACGGTAACCCTACCTGCGCGGCCACCGCGAACGTCGCCCAGCCAGCCAGATGAGGCCGTAAAAGTTGTCGAGCTTCCTCCCACCCCAACGGGGCCGAGCCACGAGGCTCCAGGGCGCGTACATAGGCCTCAGACAAAAGAACAGCCAAGCGTACTTGTTCCCACAGAGAACCATTTTTAGCCTCTTCTTGCTGTGAAAACCAGCGGTCGAGCAAGGGCAAGTTCGGCTCGCGGACCAAACGAGCCAACACGGTCATCAGATCAGCGGGGGCCAAAGAACGACTTCGTTTTGCAACTGACATGACCACAGTTTGTCGCGCCCACGGGCCCTTGACAACCCCGAAGTCCGGCTTCTGAGTGGAAAACCTGACCAAGATCGGTTACAGTGAGGCTATGGCTTTTTCATCGCGGTTATTGCCGCGCCTTACCCTGAGCCTAGGACTCTGCCTTGCCGTTGGGGGATCAGCCTGGGCCGCCCCACAGCCAGCACCAACGCTACCTCCGGGGCCGAAATGGTCGTGGCACCTCACCAACCAAGACTCTCAAGATTGGTTGCTTTCACCGCAAAGTGCCGTCCCCGGCGGGCAAACTCTAACAACGCTGACCCTCGAAGGCCATCAAACCCTTTGGCATTGGCAGGGGTCTTTACTCGTAGGGGCAGGCAAAGACTCGCAAGATTTTTTTTCGCCTAACCCGTGGGTGTTCGCAGACTTGACCGCTTTATTTGTGAGCTATTCCCAGCCCCTAAACCTTTGGGGAAAGGCGACCTTTATGGCCACGGGGGGTAGAATACCCGTGCAGATTCCCCACCTCTTTGACCAACCGCTTGACGGCGTGGGCTTAAG
Organism: Spirochaetales bacterium; assembly: GCA_027451945.1. GTDB lineage: Bacteria > Spirochaetota > Spirochaetia > JABEVK01 > JABEVK01 > JABEVK01. Next base: position 30,744 of record DAIDHT010000030.1, on the reverse strand, counting down.
CTACGCCCAAGACAATTGGGTGTTTCACCTCAATGCCGGCTGGAACGGCTGGTTGTCGAAACGAGTGTCACGCATGGACCTTTCGGCGGCCGACCAAGCCGATCGCCTCAACCCTAGCGTCTGGTTTGCCAGTCCCCGTGCCGTTTTTTCAGCCTGGGAAGATTTTCATTCTGCTCCTGACTCGGGGGTAAGCTTAGGCCTGTTGTGGGAACAGGATTTTAGAACCTCCTGGCCGGGGATCAGCCTTGCCGGGGACATCCTTACCGACGGGACAGGTGACTACTCGGCCAAGTACGCCTGGGTCAACTGGCAAAATACCGCGATTCTCCCTTTCGAGGTGTATGGCGTCTGGGAGCTGGGCACAACAGTCCTCTATAATTTGAACGACGCCAGGTACGAGTACTACCCGGTACAGGCGTGGAGCGGAGGCGGAGCACTAGGGCCATCGTACCACAGGGGGGTACGCCTGCGCCTGGTGTTCCAAGTCTCAAGCGGCGATGGCGCCCAACGGCAAGGTTTTGCCGAAGGCTCCGCGACCTCTGACAACGTCACCCATTTGTACCAACCCCCTGATCAGCAGTTGTTTTCGCCTGCCTTTGCCGCCGACGCGGGGAACTTGCAGTGGTATGGTCTCAAGCTAGATCTTTTGGGTAGCCAGCTGGCACACCTCCCCCTTAACGGAACCTTTGAATGGCGCGCCCTCTGGCGCTCGCAGTTTGGTCCTGTCGGCTACCCGCTTAACTCTGTGGGCAACTTAAACGCCACCGATTTATTTCTAGGCTGGAGCTGGGACCACACGGTGACGTGGACGGGCTTTAAAGGGTGGACCCTGGCTTGGAACCTTTCTTTAGCCGTGCCGAATTCTTCACCCTCGGGTTACTGGCTGGGGGCACCCACCTGGCAGATCGATACCGGCCTCTCGGCTCAGTGGGACTACTAGCCCTCTTGAAGCAAGGCATTTTTTGCATACTGTACAGACCGGTCACAATTTGTTATACTTGCCGACATCGGACACGTAGCTCAGCTGGATAGAGCGTCGGCCTCCGGAGCCGAAGGTCGTGGGTTCGAACCCCGCCGTGTTCATCCTTATGCCATAAGGAATTAACTAAAAAAAGGCGATCGAAAACAGAGCTTTTTTTCCCCCGTGTTACTGAAAATGTTACTGGGGGGCAGATAGCGCGCCGTGTGCTTGTGACTCAATCAACTTGGTTTTACGTCTATTTCCACTTGGTTTCACGTCTATTTTCATTCGGTTTGTAGTCTAGATCGTGAACGTTTTCAATCACGATCTTTTCAGGTTCTAAACTCGTTCATGGCAGAATCTAGGCAAGAGCCCCCTCAGGCAGGCCCGTCTCATGGTTTTATTATTGGAAAGCGAGCCCGAAAACTCGTAATCAACAAGCCTGTCGACTTTGAGGCCGTGAAACTGATGCCTGCCCCAATGCTGAGTATGAGGCGACTTTTCAAACGTTAGAGTATGCCCGGCTGGTCCCGCCTTTAGCGTTTGAAAACTTTAAGCACCAATTGAAGTATACCAAAGGTAGCGAAATCCAAGCTCTTAGCCCCACACCCCCGCGAATCCCCATCAATGACGAAATTTAAGGTTAGGCAGTGGCTTTTTTGACAGATTCCCCCTATTTTGTAACCGATATGGAACAATCAACGTATACCTCCCAAACTATGGATATCATTGCCCGTGCCATTCCTCGAATTTTTCGTTGGTTAAGATCCTTTCAAAAAGACTTTTGTCGCCAATTTAACCTAACAAGACCCCAATTAGAAATGTTGTCGCTCTTTGACCTTGAAAAAGGAATCAGCCCCAAAAATATTTCTGATCAGCTGTTGATCGCGCCTCCCAATGTGACTACTGCTGTGGCCGGGCTCACCAAGCGGGGACTGGTAGTGGTTCAGCCCGTTCAGCGCGACAAGCGGACAATAGAACTCAAGCTGACCCCCAAAGGGGCCCGACTGCAAGAAGAAATTCAATCCCTTTTTAAAGAACAGTTTTCTGCCGTCCTGGGCAATGTTCAACCCCAGGAGCTTGAAACCTTGGCTCAGGGGTTGAAAAGTCTTTTGCGCTTGCAGGAGCACACGTCGTGACCGTAGATGAAAAATATTCGGCCTTGTTGGCCTTGCTTCGCCAGCAGGAAAGTGTTGCCGTAGCGTTCTCGGGTGGTGTTGATAGCTCGTTTTTGTGCTACGCCGCATTTGAGGCTCTCGGGTCAAAAGCTCTTGCCATCACTGTGGTTTCGCCGATGTTACCGCAAAGTGAACTTCGTAGCGCCCAGGCCCTGGCGGCCCAAATTGGGCTTGCCCATTATTTGGTGACAAGCCCCGAGATTGAGGACGAAGTCGCCCTTAACACCAAAAACCGTTGTTATCATTGTAAAAAGCTAGAATTCAGCGACATTCAACAAGAAGCCGAGCGTCATGGGGCCAAAGTGGTGCTGGATGGCTCAAACCTTGATGATTTAGACGATTTTCGCCCAGGACTAAAGGCCCTGAAGGAGCTACAAATTCTTAGTCCTTTGCGAGTAGCCGGGTTAAGAAAGGCCGAGATTCGAGAATTATCCCGCCGCTTTGGCCTTTCTACCTGGGACAAGCCAGCCTTTGCCTGCTTGGCGTCTCGCATTCCCTACGGTGAACGGATTGATCGCCCCAAACTGACGCGAATTGAAAAGTCTGAGGATTGGCTAAGAAATTTTGGGTTTAAACAATTTCGTGTTAGGTCGCATGGTGATTTGGCCCGTATCGAAGTTGCCCCGCACGAAAGGGCCTTGATCTTTAGCGAACAAGCCCTGAGTTCGATCTCGTCAGCGTTAAAAAGCTTTGGCTTTCTTTTTGTCACCTTCGATCTTGAAGGCTATGTGATGGGTAGCCTCAACCGCTCGCTTGAGCAGAGCGATCAGCCTCATGAAGCGAGTGGGGTTCACGCATGAAGACCCTCCATTTTGAGTGTTTTGCTGGCATCTCGGGCGATATGACCCTCGGAGCCTTGGTCGATCTTGGGGTAGACCCTGCTTTTTTAAAAAGTGAACTGACCAAGCTTGGCCTCAGCGGCTGGGACCTGAGCTTTGTGCGCGCCGAGAGAAACGGCATAACGGGTATGCGGGCCCTTGTAAAACTGAGCGAGTCTACCCCCCGACTGATCACGAAAACCGAACACAGTCACCATTCCTGGCGTGAAATTCGCCACCTGATTGAGCATTCAACCCTGTCAGACTCGACCAAAGGCCTCGCGCTTCGCATCTTTGAGCGCATTGCCATCGCCGAGGCGCAAGTTCACGGTAAAAATGTTGAGGACGTAGGCTTTCACGAGGTGGGAGCTCTCGACTCTATTATTGATATTGTTGGCGCAGCCGTTTGTTTCGAAGCCTTGGCACCCGACCGCGTCACGGCCTCCGAGATTGAACTGGGTGGCGGAACGGTTACCTGTGCCCACGGGGTTCTCCCTGTTCCCGCTCCCGCCACGCTACTCTTATGTCAAGGACTCCCCGTAAGAACAGGGGGCTTTGACAAAGAAATGACAACTCCCACAGGTGCGGCCATTCTTGCCGAAGTCGTCGATGAGTTTGTGACCGTTGACCGTTTTATCGAACGAAAAACCGGTTACGGCCTGGGCACGCGAAAGCTTGCCAAACCCAATGTGCTTCGAGTCTCTTGGCGTGAAACCTTAACACCTAGCGCAGAGGCCTGGCTGACCGAAGAGCTCCTTCTGTTGCAAACCAACATTGATGATATGACAGGCGAAGCCTTAGGTTTCTTGATGGAGGAGTTGCTAGCCAAAGGGGCTCGGGACGTAACTCTGACGCCCTGTACGATGAAAAAGTCCCGACCCGGTATTGTTGTTGAGGTACTAGCGGATGCGCAACATCTCGACGTTTTACGGCGAACCCTCTTTCAACAATCGACGACTCTGGGGTTTCGTGAAACCCGGGTGAACCGCGTGTCCCTGCCGCGCCAAGAATCTTCCTGGACAGGAAAATGGGGCCAAGCCCATCTTAAAACGGCACAGCTTAAGAACGGCACGAAAACCAAGCTGGAGTATGAAGACCGCGCCCGTGTGGCCCGTGAGCAAAACATCAGCCTGACCGAAGCAGAAAAATTGCTCTCAAGTGAACAATTATCCTCGGACGATCATGGACAGTGACTTTATCCCCGACAACTTTGACTTCGCGGTGTTAGATTCCCACCGAGCCCAACGAACCGGCTATCCTGAAGCCGTGTATTGTCGGGGTAAAACCGTTGAGCAAGCTCAGGCGATCATCGAACAAATGCGACATCAAGGCATCCCCGTCTTAGCCACTCACGCCTCGCCAGACTTGGCCGAACGCCTCAGACCAAGCTTTTCTGATTTGGCCTACGATGAGCTTTCAAAAGTTCTCACCATCGGGCAACCACCGGAACCCGCAGGGCTGGTCATGGTGGTCGCGGCCGGAACGTCGGATCTTCCTTATGCCCGTGAGGCGCTGTTAACTTCGCAGTTTTTAGGAAGCCGCACCGAGATCATTGCCGACGTTGGCGTTGCTGGGATACACCGACTGTTTCATCGTTTAGAACAGATTCGACAAGCCAACGTCGTGATAGCAGTAGCGGGTATGGAGGGAGCTCTTGCCAGCGTTTTAGCTGGGTTAGTTTCTATACCAGTCATTGCTCTGCCTACCAGCGTGGGGTACGGCGCCAATTTTGGCGGGCTGTCGGCTCTTTTGGGAATGCTTAACTCGTGTGCCCCCGGGCTTGCCACGGTCAATATCGACAATGGCTTTGGTGCCGGTTACCTAGCAAATCAAATCAACCGGCTGATCACGACTCGAACACCGTAACCACATCCTTAAGGTTTTTGATAATGGCGATATGCTGGGGACAGGACTCTTCACAGGCACCGCAGGCGATACAATCAGAGGCTTTACCTACACCCTTTGAGTAGTTGACGTAATACAACTGCTGAATATAAAACGCGGCTTTCTTGGATTGCTTGACATTGTTGTATAAGGCAAAGTACTGCGGAATGGGAATTCGTTGGGGACACCCTTCGACACAATACTGGCAAGCTGTGCAAGGAACCGTCACCGAACGGTTAAGAAGGTCGACAGTTTGGGCTATAAGCTCGTGCTCCCGAGCGTTCAAAGGTTCGAAGTTCTGCATATAGGATGTATTGTCCTCAAGCTGAGCGTAATCCGACATTCCACTTAAAACCATGAAGACACCTTCTAAGCCCGCGACATACCTAACCGCCCAAGACGCCAGAGAAGCCTTTGGTCTGTACTCTTGAAAAAGTATTTCGGCTTCGGCAGGTAACTTGGCGAGGGTTCCTCCTTTGACAGGTTCCATCGCGATCATCGGAACGTTATGACGTCTGGCTACCTCGTAGCACTTACGCGACTGAATACTTTCGTTCTCCCAGTCTAAGTAATTCAGTTGAAGCTGAACGAACTCTGTCTCGGGATGACGTGTTAAAATTTCATCTAAAAGCTCGGCCTTATCGTGGAAAGAAAACCCCATCATTTTGACCTTACCTTCTTTCTGTTTCTGTCTGACATACTCAAAGGTTCCCAACTTTTCGGCAGTTGCGTAGTTAGTGACGTTTAAATTATGCAAAAGATAGAAGTCAAAATACTCAACACCGCAGTCCCGGCGTTGCTCTTCAAAAATCCTTTCGTGATCGGCGCTCGATTTCAAAATCATCGTGGGCATCTTGGTGGCAACAGAAAAGCTTTCACGGGGGTGACGCTTTACCAAGCATTCCCTCAAGGCTAATTGGCTTTTTCCTTGGTGGTACAAATACGCGGTGTCAAAATAGGTAAAGCCACGCTCGAGATACGTATCGACCATGCGGTTCAACTGGGCAAAATCGATGGCGGTTTGATCCTCTTCCCGCAACAAGGGGAGGCGCATCAAACCGAAACCGAGATTCTTCATAACTTGTTCTCCTTTGACTAACCTAGCTTTGACTAACCTAGCTTTGCGGGGCGCAACACTCTTTAACCAGGGAAAATAGATCTTCGGCCTTCCAGGGCTTACGGATCACAGCCCTGACCAACCCCTCCTCAAGTACAGAACGAAGGGAACGTTCGTCGGCATTCCCGGTCACCAGAATGGCGTTAATGCCGGGATAGCGTTCCCGCACCTGTTTCAGAAATTCATCGCCCTTCATGCCCGGCATCAGCCAGTCTGACAGAATCAGAATAACCTCGATGTTGTCCGCCTGCAATTCCCCAATGAGCTCCATGGCCAACGCGGCACTCGTAGCCGTCTCATACTGAAATTGATTGCCAAATGCGTTCCTTAACTCACTTTTCAAAGCAGCAAGAATGATGAGCTCATCATCAACACAGACAATAGCCGAACGGTTCATGCTTTACTCCTTGAAATCGTTAGCGTTTATGCTGAAGAGGGTAAGCGAACAGAAAAACAAGTGCGCCCGGGGCAACTTTCAACCGACATCGTGCCATGGTGCCTTTCGACAATCTTACGACAGATATCTAAGCCCAAGCCCAAACCATCCCCCGTTTTCTTGGTGGTGAAAAACGGCTCAAAGATTTTGTCCCTGAGCTCGGCAGGAATCCCAGGTCCCGAGTCGATCACTCGGATAACAGCCCAACTACCCTCATGAATCGTTTCAATTTCTAACCGACCATGGCAGTTCATCGCTTGAACGGCATTGCTGAGCAGGTTAAGCCAAACTTGCCCTAGGTCGCTCGGGGACCCGTGAACAGTGACTCCCCCGTAACGGCGTTCCACGGTAACCCCCTGCTTAAGCTGATTTTGTAAAAGGGTTAACGCGGTGTCTAAATCCTGTTCAGGTGAAAACCGATGGGCCGGTTGGGTGGCACCGCCCAAGTACTGCCTAAGAGCCGTTACGACGGCGACCGCTTTTTGGGCGGCGGTTTCCATAATCGCGGCCATGCGCGCGGCAGAAAGGCTTTCACCTACGGACGTTACAAGAGGAAGATCCAGGGCAGAACCCAAAAGAGCGTCACTCGGCACCGTGTCTAAGTCAAAATCTAACAAGGCCTCTAGAACCTCCGATGACGGGGAGGGTTGACTGAACCAAGCTTCTTTAAGCTTGCGACGGCGAGCGAGGCGGCTGTTGGTAGAAGGTTCTTGTGAAAGTCCCCCTTGCCATAGGCGACGGTATTGATCCTGTTGAGTTGGGGTCAGGCTAGCGTAAAACTCCTGCGTTGTGAGCCATTGATGCTGAAAAAAGCGGGTGAGAATTCCTGTCGCTGAAACGATGGCGCTTAAGGGCGTGTTGACCTCGTGGGCTAAGCTGGCCGACAGCTGACCCAGCGATGCCAGCTTCTCGACAAAGTTGAGCTCTTTTTGCGATTCTTGTAGAGCCTTAGTTCTTTCGGCCACCTGCTCTTCGAGCTCTTTCTGAAAGTCTAAAGCGCGTGAAAGAGCGGCGTTTTCGTCGGTAATGTCGCGAATGACCCCATACAAGCGCTGGTTGACATGATCATACTGAGCCTGCGAATGAATGATGCGCCGCTGCCCGTCAGAGGGCCTTTCAATTTGAAATTCAAGATCGTACGGAGTCCCATGAGCGATCAGTTCATCGCGGGCCTTATCTAAAAGAGGGCGAAACTCGGGGAGAGGAACCTGTTCGAGAGCTTTAACAGAAAATTGTGACGGCTCAATACCATACACTCGGGCAGCCCCTGCCGAGGCCGTCACTTTTCCCGTTTGGTAGTCGAACTCCCAGCTACCGATATTGGCCAGCTCCTCCGCCCGTTCAAGTAAAAACTTAGATTTCTCAAGCCCCTCTTTTAGGTGCTGTTCTTCGGTGATGTCGCGAGAGATGGCCACGATACATTCTTCACCTGCCACGCGAGTAACGGCCGCCGCCAATTGAAAAAGCCGAATTTCTTGATTTTTGACGCGAAAACGTACGGGGTGGAGGATGGCTTTTCCCTGAGTTCTTAGGCTTTCAACAAACTGACGTCTGCCCCCCTCCTCGACCCACAAGCCTAACTCAACAGAAGTTTTTCCGATCACTTCCTCAGAGGTATAACCACTAGACCTCAAGAAGGCTTCGTTGACCATAAGGTAAGTCCCGTCTTGGTAGCGGGACACAGTAATATGGTCAGGACTGGCAAGAAATACAGCGGAAAAGTATTCTATTGCACTGAACGGACCGACTTCGGGCATACCTCAAGTTTAGGTCCGTTTGTGGGATTCTGCAATGGCGTCTTTCGCCAAAACCTTTAACCTAGCCCATGCGCTTTAACGCTTAGCTCGTTGTATTGGTCCCATTCTGCCAGACGTTTTTCGTACTCTGCGTGAATCATGGCATTCGCTGTGGCACCTAAAAATAGTCTAAGCGGTGGTTGCGCCATGTCCACCAAGGTAAGAATTGGTTCTGCTGTGGCCTCGGGAACTCCTGGTTTTCCTGCCTGACGTCGCGCTTTCATCGCTTCGCGAACATGCTCATAGGCGGGGTTGGGTCGCGCGAATTGGGCGGAAGGCCCAGCCCAATCTGTGGCATACCCCACGGGTTCAATCAAAGTAACATGTACCCCCAGCGGTTTCACTTCTTGAGCCAACGACTGACTCAAGCCTTCTAAAGCCCATTTGCTGGCGTGATAGATGCCTATATTCGGAAAGGCGTGGACCCCGCCAATGCTAGACACCTGAAGAATGTGCCCTGATTTTTGTTCACGCAAATAGGGCAATGCCGCTTGGGTAACCCATAACGCTCCAAAAACATTCGTCTCGAACTGCGCGCGGATTTCGGCTTCACTGAGTTCTTCGATGGCACCAAATTGGCCGTACCCAGCGTTATTGACCACAACGTCCAAACGGCCAAAATGCTCTTTGGCTTGTTTGACGGCGGCAAACACGGCTTCGCGGTTTTGGACATCCACCTCAAGGGTCAAAACACGATTACCAAATTGTGAACGAAGGCTCTCGAGGGTTTCTTTACGTCGAGCTGAGGCGGCGACGTGATCGCCTCGACGCAAGGCCGCTTCAGCCCAAATCCGACCAAAGCCCTTTGAAGCACCGGTAATAAACCATACTTTCATAGAACACTCCTTAACAAAAACATACAAAAATATCGTTTCACAGCCAAAATTCTGGCGCTCTTTTGTATCACCGTTTATACTCAAGTTATGAGTACCAATGACGCCTATTTGCCAACCAGCCTCGACGATCTGCCAGGCTACACTTTGGTAACTGACCTGAAAGGTAACCTTGTCCAGGCCAACGCCTTGGCTCGAATCGATTTCGGCTTAGAGTCGGCCTCGACACAGAGCCCCTCTTTGACGAACTTTCAACAAATCTTCCCCTATCGAGAAGAAGACTGGTCATGTCTGTTGCAAGGGAAGGAATCCGAGCTCGTTCTTGAAGAGATTCTTCGCGGCGGACAAGGGCAGGAACTGCGGGTCTTGCTTCGCGGCAAGATGCAAAAAACCGAGGTTTGGTTTTGGCTGGTTTCGGACCTCACCAGTGTTCAAGACGACCGACAAGGCCTGATTGACTATATGGCCGACATCACTTCTACTCAGGCAAAAATCCGAGAATACGCCCGGCAAATTGAAGTCTTTCGCAAAATCGTCGATGGAATGGAACAAGGTATTGTGTTGACCAACGACGAAGGCCGCGTAACGTTTGCCAATTCTTTTGCCGAAAAGCTTTTCGGTGTTCCGCTGGAGAACCTCGCTTCAGACAGCTGGCAAGCTTTGATTACCCCGGTCAACGAAGAGCTTGGCCAAAGTTTAACACCCCAAAACCATCCTAAAGGTGAGGTTTTGGTTCTGAATGAACCCCAAAATCGTCAGATCCGTTGTTATCGCAATGTCGCACCACTGACGAAGGCCAAAGCAGAGACCTCTTTGGTTTGGACCTTTTTTGAACTCACTGAAGAAATTGCCAATACCCAAGCCTTTATCGACTTTTCGACAGAGTTGTCGCGTCTTAACCGTGAACTCGAACATAAGAACACCGAAATCCTGAAACTGATGCAGACCGACCACCTCACAGGCATTGCCAACCGTCTAACGGTGATGTCCCTCTTAGAAAAGGAAGCCGAAGCCGTCAATAGAACCGGTAAGGGCGAGTTTACCGTCATGCTCTTTGACGCTGATCACTTTAAACAGGTCAATGATGACTTTGGGCATCTGAAAGGGGATGAGGTGCTCAAAGCACTAGCAGAGTCAGCTTGGACCACTGTGGGCGACCAGGGACTCGTGGGACGCTATGGGGGTGAGGAGTTCTTAGTGGTTACCCCCCGCCTAACAGTGGCCGCTGCCGAGCTGTTGGCACAGCGTCTGCTTGAGTCAGCAGTTAAAGCGACAGCTCAGACCGGAGTCAAGGTCAGTATCACCATCGGTTTAGCGGTAGTTCGCCCGGGGCGCTCGGTTCGTGAGGTTCTGGATGCCGCCGACAAGGCTCTGTACCGTGGCAAGAATCTGGGACGCAATCAAGTTATTTCTGCCGAGTAAACCTGACTATGACTCCCACTCCACGAACTGTCAAACATCTGGTTGGCCTCTTTGTCCTCTCGGTTGCTCTTTGCACCGAGCTTTGGACGGTCGCCGAAGATTTCTCGCGCTTGTATGGGCGCTTTATTCACCTCGACTGGGCTCTACCGTCCCTCGATCTTGGTTTTATGCTCGTCACGTTTGTCTTAAACCCCGGCTCCGCTTTGGGCGTTCTGTTGGGAATCTTTCTTTTTTGGATCCTTTAAATGACCGCTTCGAAAGGCCTCCCACGGTTTCTTCTTCTTTCGAGATCCCCCCGCCGCCGTGATCTGCTACAACGCGCGGGGTATGACTTTGAGATCATTGAAAATAGCTGGCCCGAAGAGGGTCTACCTGGTGAATCGGCTCTCAAGAGGGTAAAAAGGCTCTCGGCCGGAAAGTTGCTCAATTACTTGGAAAAGGTTCCCGCACCCAGTCTGCCGGTTCTTAGTGCCGATACCTTGCTGGAATTTAGGGGAAAACCCCTCGAAAAGCCCCGTGACCAAGCTGAAGCCTGGCACTGGTATCGGCTTTTAGCCGGGCGAACACACCGTGTCTTAACCGCACTCACCCTCTGGAACCCGCGCCAAAACCGCTGGTTTCAAGCCGTCGAAGCCACCAAAGTCGAGTTCACACCCTGGCAGGAAGAGCTATACGCGGCCTACCTTGCCGAAGGCGAATGGCACGACGCCGCTGGGGGCTACAAAATTCAAGAAGGCGGCGAAAGGTTAGTGCGACGTATTTCCGGTAGCTGGAGTAACGTCGTGGGGTTGCCAATCGAGCGGTTTTATGGCATGTTACGCCAATGCCTCGGCTGATCGGTTTGCCCGGCTCCAGGTAAATTTCCGTCATTATGACGAGTAACACGAGAAGGATCACGGGGCGTTTCACGTCGACCGTGAAAGTGTAAGGAGGAGACTACCTTGGCCGTAGTTACCATGAAGAACCTTTTGGAATCCGGTGTCCACTTTGGCCACCAGACCAAACGCTGGGACCCCCGCATGAAGAAGTTTATCTTCGCGGAACGGAACGGCATTCATATCATTGACCTGCAAAAAACCATTCAGGCTATCAAAGAAGCCTATAACGAAGTCCGCAAGACGGTTTTGGCCGGCAAGACTGTGCTCTTTGTTGGAACCAAGAAACAAGCCCAACAGGCGATTCAGCAAGAAGCTGAACGTTGCAACATGTTCTACGTCAATAACCGCTGGCTCGGTGGTATGTTGACGAACTTCTCGACCATTAAGAAATCCCTACTCCGCCTCAAAAAAATTGAAAAAATGGAAGTGGATGGAACTTATGGCCACTTAACCAAGAAAGAAATCGCTCAGTTGGGCAAAGAAAAAGCTAAGCTTGAAAAAAACCTGGGCGGGATTAAAGAAATGAAGGAGCTTCCTGGCGTCCTTTTTGTTATTGACCCCCGTAAAGAAGCTATCGCCATCGCTGAAGCCCGCCGCCAGGGCATCCCCATCATCGCGGTCGTTGACACCAACTGTAACCCCGAAGGTATCGACTTCCCCATCCCTGGCAACGATGACGCCATTCGCGCCATCACCTTGTTTACCCAGATCATCGCCAACGCCGTTATCGAGGCTGATAATGAAATCGGCTTGACGGTCATCGATAGTCTGCAAGAAGATGAAACCCCAGGCATGGAAACCGAAGGCTTTGCCTCGGGTGAAGGACTTGCCGCGAATTACGACGTTGACGAAGACGAATTGAACTAAGGAGACCCTTATGGCCGTTAGTCCCCAAGATGTGAAAAAACTCCGAGAGCAAACCGGTGCCGGTTTCGGTGACTGTAAAGAAGCTCTTGAAAAAGCCGGTGGCGATTTTGCCGCCGCTGAAAAGTTCCTCAAAGAAAAAGGTCTGGCGTCGGTAGCAAAACGTGCTGGACGCACCGCCAATGAAGGCCGTGTCTTTACAAAAGTTCAGGGCGCTTTCGCTGGTTTGCTCGAAATTTCTTGTGAAACAGACTTTGTTGCCCGCAACGGCGACTTTGTCACAACTGGTCAAGAGATTCTCGACGGCATGGTCAACAACGGCCAGACAGAACCTAGCGCAACCGAAGATGCCAAGCTTAAAGATTTGGCCATCAAGACCAAAGAAAACCTGTCGCTGAAAAGCTACAAATCGTTGAGCGCCGCCGCCGGCGAGTTCATTCAGGACTACATCCACGGCGAAGGCCGCATTGGTGTTCTGGTAAAAGTTAAGGTCGCTGACCCTGCCAAAGTGTCTGACCCTAAGGTAAAACAGCTTGCTTTTGATTTAGCTCTTCATGCAGCAGCTTTTAACCCCGCGTATCTCAACCGGGACAAGGTCGATGCTGGCTATTTAAAAGAGCAAGAAGAAATCCTTCGCGTTCGCGATGCTGACCAATTGGTCGGAAAGCCCGAAAACGTCGCCGCGAACATCATGAAGGGTAAAATTGAAAAGTTACTGAAGCAGATTTGTTTTGTTGATCAGCCCTTTGTTAAGGACGATAAGTTGACGGTCGCTCAGGCCGCCGATAAAGTCGGTAAGGAGCTGGGAACCAAAGTTGAGCTTGCTGACTACGCCTATTGTCAAATTGGTGTGGAAGCATAAGCGACAAAAGTTAACCCGCTTAGAACAACTGCAGGAGGAGTCATGGCCTATTCGAAAGCCGATGTGGAAGCCAAAATGAAGAAGACAGTCAAAGGTCTTCAGGATGAATTCAACACGATCCGAACAGGCCGGGCGACTCCGGCTTTGTTTGACCGCATTCAAGTCGAAGCCTACGGATCAAAAACGCCTTTGAGCCAAGTGGCAAACATTTCTGTTCCCGAAGCCCGCTTGGTGGTGATTCAACCTTGGGACAAAACTGTCATTGGCGATATCGAGAAGGCAATTTTAGCCTCTGACCTCTCTTTAACACCCAGCAATGATGGAAAAGTCATTCGTCTCAATATTCCACCGCTGAACGAAACACGGCGTAAAGAGTTAGTCAAACAAGCCAAAGCGGTGGCAGAAAACTTTAGGGTGTCGATCCGCAACATTCGCCGCGATTACAATGACCTTCTCAAGCGTGAACAAAAAGATTCCGGTATGACCGAAGACCAGGTCAAAAAAGCTCAAGAGGAAATTCAAAAGCTGACCGATACTGCCATTAAAGATATTGATAAGGTAGCCGCTGAAAAGGAAAAGGAAATTCTGGAAGTTTAATCATGGATAACGCCTGGAATCCGGCCTTGGCCCCCGCCCATGTGGGTATTATCATGGACGGGAACGTCCGCTGGGCCAAGAGTCGTGGGCTTTCCCGTTCCGAAGGTCACAAAGAAGGCCTTAAGGCAGCCAAACGTGTCACAAAAGCCGCCTCGGACTTAGGGGCAAAATTCCTTTCCTTGTATGTTTTTTCCACCGAAAACTGGAAACGCGCCGAACAGGAAGTTTCTTTTCTGATGTTTTTATTAAAAAGCCACTTGCTGAAGGAGTGGGATTTTTACCGTGAAAACCGCATTCGTGTCGTACATTCTGGCGACCTTGGTGGCCTTCCCTCCGACGTTCAGGCGGATATTCGTCAAGTTCGTGAGGATACCGACGGTTTTGACGGTTTAACCGTCAACTTGGCTATCAACTACGGGGGTCAAGATGAAATCCTCCGCGCCGTCAAACGGTGGGACTCTGTTCCAGACCGGCCTGAACTAACCGCCGAGGTGTTATCGTCGTTCCTTGACCAGCCCCAACTTCCTCCGTTAGACCTGGTGATACGCACAGCAGGAGAAATTCGCCTTAGTAACTTTTTGCTGTGGCAAAGTATCTACGCCGAGTATTATTTTAGTCCCAAGCTCTGGCCGGATTGGGATACCGAAGATCTTCGACAAGCCTTTGTCGCCTACAGCGGCCGCCATCGGAAGTTCGGAGGGGTACGTGAAAAGTAAGCTTGCACAACGACTTATTACGTTCTTTGTGGTCTTTCCTATCCTGATCGTAATAATGTTTTGGGGAGTATGGCACCATTTCCCGCTGGTTTTTTTGGTTTTGCTGGCTTCAGTTTGGGGAGCTTTTGAAATGGCAGCCCTTCTCAGGTCAAAAGACATGCAGACAAATATTTACCTTCCGGTGGCTTTTGGGCTTATTTTTCCCGTTTTAGCTTATGCCCAACTTTCGGGCTGGATTCATCCTGCGCATACTGTCGCCGCAGCGGGAATTGCTATTATGTTTGTCTTTCTACGACAAATTTTTGTTAACACCGAAGAAGGTTTTGAACCGATTTTGGGCAAAGTCGCGGGCAATTTGCTCACGATGATCTACCCGGGCTTCTTTTTGTATTTTTTAATTTTACTTTTTGGCTTTGAGCATTCTTCTTTGCTGATGGTTGTCTTTGCGTTAGCCACCTTCGGCAATGACGCGATGGCCTGGCTTTGGGGTACTTTATTTGGAAAAAGCAGCCCTAAGCCCTTTTTGGTGAGTCCTAACAAGAGCGTGATCGGGTTTATTGGCGGCATTGTAGGAACCTTTCTCGTTCTTATTTCTGTCTTTTTTCTCTTCCCAGGGCTTTTGGGCAAAGACATTTTCGCCGTTCTCGTCTTGGCGGCGGTTTTAGCGTTAACCACCATTTTGGGCGATCTGTTTGAATCGTGTCTTAAACGAAGCGCAGGTGTCAAAGATTCCGGCAGTCTTATCCCCGGTCGAGGTGGTATCCTGGATTCCATCGATAGCCTTTTGTTTTCGGCCCCGATTTTTTATATCTTTTTGATGTTTATTCATGGGAGACTCTAGTGCAGACCGTTCTCTTTGTTCTTTTAGGTCTTGTTGGCCTGGGAATTGTTGTTACCATTCATGAACTTGGTCACTTTTTGGCAGCTCGCTCGCTTGGGGTTGAAGTAGAAGCCTTTGCGGTGGGTTGGGGACCAGCCTTTTACCGTTGGAAACCAGGAAAAACCGAGTATCGCTTATGTTGGCTCCCCTTGGGTGGCTACTGCAAGATGAAAGGCGAAAACTATCTCAAGCAAGCCTTACTTAACCCTCAAACCCAACCAGAACCGGAACCCGGCAGCTTTTTTGCGGCTCCTCCCTGGCGCCGCATTGTTATTTCATTAGCTGGACCACTTTTTAACCTCCTGATGGCGGCAATTGTCCTTTCAGCTTTAGCTTTAACCGGGGTCCCCCAAAACTCCCCTTCGTCACGGATTATCTTAGCTTCTCAATATGAACACACTACGTACCCCGCGGACCAAGCGGGACTACAATCCGGTGACATCATTACAGCAATCAATGGGCACCCCGTCCAGAACTTTCGCGATCTACAAACTCTAATCGGGGCATGCGGTGGCAAACCCCTGTCAGTCGAGGTCAATCGCAACGGAGAACAGCTGACGCTGACGGTTATTCCCCGCTGGAATCCTGCGTCCAGCAGTTACCTCGTTGGGGTCTACCCCTGGATTGACCCCATCGTCGGCTCGGTTCAACGCGACTCACCTGCTCAGATTGCTGGTATTGAACCCGGCGATCGTGTACTTTCGTTTAATGGTCACCCGACTCCCAACACCCGCGCTATTGTGCCGCTGCTGAATGATCGTGTCCCCAGCTATACCCTTCAGCTAGAAAGACAGGGCAAGCAGATCGATACTTCAATTATCCCCGATATTGTCAACGGTCAACCGCATTTAGGAATCGAGTACAAACTTCCTCATTATCCTGCGGTTCCCCAACCTTGGAATGTTGCCTTGGCACAGGGGATCTCTCAAACTCAAGTCTTTTTGGCCCAGATGTTGGATGGCTTAGGCCAACTCGTCACAGGCAAAGTTGACCCAGCTAAAAGCCTTTCGGGACCTCTGCTGATTGCCTACTATGTCGGCGATGTTGCGTCACAAGGATTCATGAGCGGCTGGGGAGACGGAGTGGGAGCTGTTGCGAATTTCTTAGCCTTCATCAGTCTGGCACTTTTTTTAATGAACCTTTTGCCGTTGCCAGCCCTCGATGGTGGCAATATTATTCTGGAATTGATTGAGTTGTTTCGCAGAAAACCCTTGAAGCCAATGACGTTAATCCGTTTTCAACAAGTTGGTTCGGTGATCATCCTTGCTCTCATCATTTTTACGACCTACAATAACGTGATCTTTTTGATGCAACCCAAATAGGAGCCCTCTCATGAGTGAAGTACAGACACAAATCACCTGCCTTTGCGATGAGGTTTTTCCTGTTCACTACGAAGATGAACTGGATATCGCGCACGCAGAAAATCGAAAGATGATTTTAGACGGCCAGTACCTCAGCTTTACCTGCCCTGCCTGCAAAAAAGCAATCAAAATTGAACCTCGGGTACGACTTTTCGATGGGAACGACTGTTGGGAGGTTTTTCCCGAGACCGAACGGGATCATTTTTTGGCAGGTGCCCTCGAGCTTTCAAGAGATTTGCATCGTGTTGTCTTTGGTTATAAAGAAATGGCCGAAAAAGTTCGTATTCTTGGCGACCGTCTCGACGATCGGCCGCTCGAAGTTCTCAAGTTCACCTTTTTAGAAAAACAAGGCTGGCCTGAGGGAGTTTTTCTTACCTATCATGAAACTCGCGAGGGTAAGATTTACTTTTATATCGAAGGGCTAAAAGAAAACGAAGTGGGAGTAACAGCAGTACCACAGCTTTTCTACGAGCGCATTCAAAGCCAAGTTGGTAGTCCCCCCCCCGAATGGGCAGATGTTCTCTCTGGGCCTTACGTCAACGTCCAGAAACTGGGGTCTCAGTAACTCCCCGCGATGCGTTAACCCCTCGGCGTCGGAAAGTACAGTTTACTCGGTTGCTTGGTCGAGGCGTGCATGACTGGGGTTTTCCCAGACTTTCTGGATCGCTTGTGCGACGGCGTCTTGAATATCTCCCGCAGGAATATCGGCGGGGGCATAAATTGCACCTAAAAGCGTGACCCGGTACAAAGGTTTAATCTTGTTCAACGCCATAGTCACCATGTCTAAAACGCACTCTTGACACCGGCAAACCTCGGGCCGAGCAATCAATTGACGCTCAACCTCGTCAATGGTCATCCGTTCGCTTTCGTTAACCAGCAAACTGAAATCGTATTTTTGATGAAATGTCATACGACCTCCCCTTGTAGTATAGACTTGTAGTATAAACGGATTTATTCGTGACCGCTAATTAAATTTTCAAACCGTGTAAACGACGGCATGAAAAGAACTTTAACGGTGCCGACAGGTCCTTTACGCTGCTTCCCAATGATGAGTTGAGTTTCGATATTCTCTGCTCCCGAAGGTTTGGCTACCCCGTCGTTCCCTGTGTTTCGCGCGCGATGAAGGAACAAAACGACATCTGCGTCCTGTTCCAGCGAGCCTGATTCGCGCAAATCTGCTAAACCAGGCGTTTTGTCTTCGGTTACACGGGTTAACTGAGACAGGGCCACGACGGGGATTTGTAATTCGCGAGCTAACGATTTCAACGACCGGCTGATGTCGGCAACCTGTTCGTGTCGCGGTAGGTTAAGATTTTCATGGCCAATCAACGAAATATAGTCCACATACAAAATCTGAATATCGTGTTTACTTTTCATCCGACGAGCCTGGGCACGGAGATCTAAGAGCTTCATGTTCGGCGTATCATCAATAAAAAGAGGAGCATCAAACAGCAACGGAACCACTTCATGAAGGCTAGAAAGGTCTGAGGTTTTCAAAAAACCCGTTCGGAGTTTATTTGAATCAAGGCGAGCTTCGCTGGCTAAAATACGATCAATCAGGTCTAAATCGGGCATTTCTAGGGTAAAAAAGCCAACAGGGATATCTTTATGCAAGGCTTGATAGGCGGCTATATTCAAAGCGAACGTGGTTTTACCGATCGATGGGCGGGCGGCAATAATGATAAACTCGCTGGGGTGAAACCCGGCAGTCATATTGTCGAGGTCTCGAAAGCCTGAAGGAATGCCAGTAATCGGTTCCTTAGATTTTGACAGGGCAATAATGCGGTCGATGGCGACGTTGATCAATTCCGAAGCTTTTTTGAACTGCCGTGTTTGACGTTCTTCGGCCAGTTCAAAGATCTTTTTTTCGGCATCTTCGACAGTTTGACGGCTGGGAATGGATTCATCGTAGGCTTGAATTGAGATTTCTTGTGCAACTTGAATGAGTCGCCTACGTTGAGCCTGAGCCTTAACAATTTCGGCGTAATACTCGGCGTTGGCAGCCGAAGGAACCGACTGCGACAGCTGAGCAAGGTAAACAGCCCCCCCCGCCGCCTCTAACTTTGCTTCTTTTTGCAAGGCATTGGCCAAGGTCAGGACGTCGACCTGAATTCCTTCGCCTTGCATGACAATGATTGTCTCGTAAATCAGTCTATTGGACTGTTTATAGAAATCCTGGGGTTTGAGGATCGGAAGAATAACATCAAGAATTTCACGGGACAATAAAATAGCCCCCAAAACCGCTGATTCAGCATCAAGGTTTTGGGGGGGTACGCGCTCAGACATCCACTCAGACTTCTTGAGCTTTGACTTCTACCTTAACAACGGCGAACTCGCGCTCCAGAACCTTGATGCGAACTTCATAGGTTCCCACCAACTTAATCGCATTCCCGGGAATGGCAATGTGGCGTTTTTCAACAACCGCACCCAGCTGAGCCAACTGGTCAGCAACAATTCCACTCGTCACGGCGCCAAAGAGCTTACCATTGTCACCGGCCGGCATGGTGATGACGACCTGCATACCCTGAAGTTTTTCTTTAACACCTAACGCGGCTTGGCGTTTTTCTTCCTTGCGCGCTTCGATTTGACGCTTGCGTTGCTCGATAATGGTTTGACCATGCTTCGAGAACGGAATCGCAAAGCCCCGAGGAAGCAGGTAGTTCCGACCATAGCCATCGGCTACCTGGCGGATCTCTCCCTCTTCTCCTACGTTTTCAACATCCTTAACCAGAATAACTTTCATTGTCTTTCCTCGCTATTCGTATTGTAATTTCGAAAATTCACCCACAATTCTAACACGGCTAAAACCGACAGAAATACCAGCGTGCCAATTTCTAGGGCCGAGCCAAACCACAAGCAGAAAACCAACAAGAGCCCAGATACAATCGTCTTAAACAAAACGGGCCAATTCCAGCGGTTCATCACAGCCTGTACCACCCCACCGCCGGCTAAGGCATGGACCAGCAAGGCAATCCAGGCGACGTTCAACAACGGGTAGAGCCAAAACCCTGTAACCTTGTCGGACTTTGCAAGCATGACTACCGCTAAGTAGATAGCCCACGAAAGTAACAAAACCCAGGTTGCCGTCGGAGGTAACCGAAAATTCCTTAACAGGAAGGGTTCGCCTCGCACTAGCTCCCCAGAAGAATTGACCACGGGGGTCGCCCGTGTTAACCGCCAGGTCAACAACCAAACGAAAAAATACCCCAACAGGATGGAACTCAAAAGTGCCTCTTCAAACATCTTGAGTACCAGGTCAGGATTTTTTAACCAGGCTGAGGGTATAACGCTCGACCAGGAATTGACTGACGATCCTCCGCTGGTGAGCAGAGTTTGCCAGAACTTAGCAAAGCCTTGCGATAGTTCCGCTTGTATCGCTGGTGCTGTTGTCACCACCCAGGCGGCAGGGAAAAGGAGCAAACCCACCCCCACCAAGGCAAGAGTTAAGCGGTACAAAAACCGCCACCCAAGGCGTTTCAACCCGTCAATGAGCAACCAACCCGCAATGAGGCTGAAAGCAATACCGACGGTGAGGTATTCGAGGACACCCCAGCCCGCCATACCGGACCACAGAAGCATAACCTCTTGACCGATAGCAATGGCGGCGAGGCTGATCGCACTCGAGCCCCATAAAGCTCCGCGTCCACGTGCCCCTGCCAGTTGCAGGGGGACAAGAAAAACTATACCCACCAACCCCAACTGAAAGAGCACACCAGAGAGCAAACCTAACCCTATGGTAAGGAGCGGTTTGCGACGCGAAGCCATAACCAGCATAAGCTTAGTTCTTTACGTACGGCAAAAGAGCCAACACGCGAGCGATTTTAATCTGCTCGGCCAGTTTTCGTTGAAACTTAGCGCTGGTTCCCGTGATCCGACGAGGAAGAATCTTGCCTCGTTCTGTAATGAACTTGGCTAGGATATCGGTGCGCTTCCAGGTGCAGGGCCACTTGTGAACGGTGAACTTGCAAATCTTTTTCTTGAAGTACACCTTACCGCGACGACCACGATCTTGACCGTCGCGACGATCGCCATCACCCTTGGGGCCGCGATCCATGTTTTCATCAACGTCTTTCATTTCATTTTCAAACGACATGTAAACCTCCTCGATTAAAACGGAATATCATCTTCGTAGCTTTGGGGATCATAACTGGAGGGAGGAGCTTCTGACCGCCCCCGAGATTCGTTTGGCCTAGCCTCTGACCGTGGTTCAGACGACTGAGAGCGAGGCTCACTGCCCCCACCCTGCCGACTACCCAAAAGCTGAAGATTGTTGACATTGACAACAACCTTCGAAAACTTTTGCCCTTCCTTTTCCCAGCGATCCTGACGCAGTTCACCATCAACTGCGACTTGGGTTCCCTTAAGCAGGTAACGTTGCAGCGCCTCGGCAGTTTTACCCCACAGTGTTAGGTCAAAGAAGCTTGCTTCATCAACCCACTGTTCTTCTTTTTTTATCCGGCGATTGACCGCCAAACTAAAATTGCAGATCGCTTGACCGGAAGCAGTAAACCGCATTTCCGCATCGCGAGTAAGTCGACCGACCAAAACAACGTGATTGACATCACCTGACATAGGCTAATCTCACTTAGATTCTTCTTTCTTAGGTTCTTCTTTCTTCGACTCGTCTTTAACGGCTTCGTGAATAACAAACAAGAATTTTAAGATTTCGGACTGAAGGCGCAAAATCTTGTCAGCTTCGACCACTTTTTGCGGTGGGAACTCGGTAACGAACATCACATAGTGACCACGTTCCTGTTTCTTGATGGGATAGGCCAGGTTGCGCTCGCCCATATCGTCTTCCTTCAGGATGTTTCCCCCGAAGTTTTTCAGTTCGTTTCTAACGAACTCTAGGCCTTTGACATAACTGTCTTGTTCGTGGCGGAATATAACCACGACATCATAAGTACGCATTATTCCTCCTTGCGGACTATACCCGCTCAAAGCGGGTGGGATCCGATTCAACGAACCGGATAAAGAGGCGTTGCCAAAACTAGCATGATCATGTTTTAATGTCAATCTGATGCAAAACCGGATTCATTATGAAGATGACCTTTTCTACCTTTCTCTTGTGATTAAAAACCTTCGAGAAGGCTTTCGTTTACCCCTGGATCCCGAATTTTTTCGAGAAAAATCCCTTGCCGATCTTCGCTTTCTCGAAGAAACCCTCCTTCGGTTCTCGGACACTTTAAAAGAAAATAGTTTATTGATAAGACGCGCCGAATACCTCCACAGCTTGGTGAAAGTCGAGGGGGAGTTTCTGCGCTTGGTAACCGAGCTTTTGCAAAATCAGCTGGTATTTAGTGAAAACCTTGGGGATTTTTCAGAAGAACTTGCCCGGTATCAGGCTAAGCACCGCGAAATCGAAACCGATATTCGAGCGTTGCTTAAGGTGCTCAGCCAAGAAGAAGACGGCAAGCATGATGTGATCACAGCCACCGAGTTAGACCTTCTAACGCGCCCTGACGACTCCGAGAGTTAACGACTCCGAGGATTGCTAACGGTATAAAAGCTCTGCCTGCTTGTTAGGCCAGAGCTCGGGTTAGCACAAGTTCACGAGCTTGTGCCAGGGTTAACGAGGGCACCCCCCTTTGGCGCGCTTCGGTCGAGGCATAGCCCCATAAGGCGAGACGACAGCTACAGGTTGGGTGCGTAAAGTCCAGATGATCAATCTGATCGTCAATCAGCATTGACGGACTATCGCCCGCAATTTCTTGAATCCAGGCGAGTTTACTTCGGCCATCGGTGTAACGGATTCGCTCGAGTGGCCAAAGCACGCCATGATGACGAAGGATGGCCTCGATAAACTCGGCTTTTTTGGTTGAGAGGATCCAAACGAAAGGGTCCTCACGGACAAGGTTCAACGCTTCGGCCATTCCCTCGTAGAGCGGGTTCCAACTGAGCCACGTTTCTGGGTCATCCCGCAAAAGTCGTTCCCTTAGGCTGTATAGCTCCTTTTTATAACGACGCATCGTATCGTCGCCCATCGCTTTCAAGACTGCATCAAATTCCTGTTGAGACCCAGGATCGTGCCCTTCGCGAAGTATTTTATGGAGGGCAACATAGTCCTCGCCCGACCGAATATACACCCGTCCCTTTCGAAAACGTTGGGCATACGACTCGTCGGCAGGCTTGTCTGGCACACCGGGCAAGAGTAGGGAACTTGTCTGATAGCATTCGGGGAGCGAATCGCAAATAACTCCATCAAAATCCAAAAACAGCCACGAAGAACTCATTGCGTCTTTTCCTTCCTTCCCGTAAAATAACACCATATTAAGGACAAATTATGAAGGCACTTTGGCACAAAGATATTGAAAAAAAATACCAACGTCTCATTCTTGTAGGCGACGTTGGCGGAACGAACACCAACCTTGGTTTGGCCGGTGAAGATCGAGGTCAGATTGATCTGCTCTTAGAGGTAGTCTTTGAGAGCGCCAAGGTGACCGATTTTACCTCCAGCGTGCGCAAAACCATGGAAACAGCGCGAGAACGCTACCCCAATATCGCCTTTGACCTTTGCTGTATTTCGGCCGCAGGGCCCGTTAAAGATAACTTTTGTAAACTCACCAACCAAACTTGGGCGGTTGATGGCAACGAAATTCAATCAAGTTTAGGCGTGCCCACGCTGGTTATCAATGATTTTTCGGCCATTAGCTATGGTCTACCGCTGTTAGATATTCACGACCCTGCACAAATCGCCATTTTGGCTCGGCCCGAGGGGAAAGAGGTCAAACCCTCCGGAGATCTGCGAGGAGTCGCCGGTCCCGGTACTGGCCTCGGTGTTGGATTTTTATCGCAACAAGGTAATGCGTGGCGTGCTTTTCCTTCCGAAGGTGGGCACATGGATCTGTCAGACTTTGACGAAGACTCCCGCGGCTTTAAAGCCTTTATTCAAGAATCGATCGGTTTAGTTCCCGAGTACGAAATGGCCGTCTCGGGTATGGGGATTAAGAATATTTTCTACTACTTCTTAGAAAATGGAACCCTCGACAAGGAAGATCCGGTCATTGTTCAGATTCTACAAACTCCCGACTCTGAAAAGCCCGCTCAGATTTCTCGCCACGGCAAAACCCATGAGGGGTGCCGGCGAATTATGAAGCTATTTGTAAAAATCTATGCGCGTTTGATTTCGAGCATCTGTTGCTTTTTGCTTCCCCGAGGCGGATTTTATCTGGCTGGCGGGATTACCAGCAAGAATCTCGAGTACCTGACCGAAGACCATTTGTTTGTCCGAACCTTCGAAGAGCACTGCAACCCCAACATCCGCAAAGTGCTCAAAGAGATTCCCCTGTATGTCGTTAAGGACTACTCGATTTCGTTGTATGGCGCTGCCAATGCCGCCCTCAGTCTAATGGTCTAAGAGGCTTTTGTGGATTCATCTTGGGTTTCACAGCTAGAAGCTGTGGGTGCTGACGCTGATCTTACTCTGTCTATTTTAGAACGCCTGAATCAAGGAACTTTAGAGTCACCTCCCATCGAGGTGGCTGGCTTTCCGGGCATCGATGGAAAGCAAGTCTGGGATTGGCGTGCACCTCAAGAGGCCGTAATTCATAGCGAGCAAGCGAAACGAGCGTTTAACACCTTTTTCGCCGAACTCAACCTGGACGACTATTCCACAGTGCAAGGCGGCAACCGCCGATTCACGTTGTCAGCGCTTGAAGAGTTAGGCCTGCGACTGTCTCGACGTTCGGCCTTTGGAGTCCTCAACGGCGGAATGGCCACGAGTTATGGGGATTCCAAAAAGAACCAGGGGTTATCCGAAGGGCTTTTTCAAGTCTACCATAAGGACTTTGAACGCTTGGCCAAGAACGTTCGTGGACAACCTAAGGGAATAACTCCCGCTTTTATTCAGCCCGATGGAACCCCTGGACCCTCCTTTTTAGAACTCAAACTGCGCCATCTGCGTCAGATAAACCAGGCCTCCGCTCAAGCGCGGTATCAAGGACCTGGCATGGTGCTGTTTCAAATGACCAGCGCCGCTACCGATGGCCCCATTCGCGAGGCCTTGCAGAAGTATGAAACAAGCCCTTTGTTACTTGACGGTGAATACCCCCTCCCCCTGCGTCAAACTCCGACGCGAGTTCAAAATTTGCTGGGAACGTTCTCGTCAAAGCGAGAAGGTCTACCAAGACGACTGTTTTTAAAAGAGGGTGTACCTTACGCCTTGCCGGGGGGACATGGTCAAAACTTTCGGGTTCTCGCAGACCTTTACCGTTCCCTCTACGCCGAGGGCTATCGTTTCGTTTGGCTAGGGAATGTCGATAACCTAGGGAACTTGCCGAGTTTAAAGAGTCTTGCTCTTCTTACGTTGACAGGGGCCCCTGCCGCTTTTGACTTTTCGTTTAAGACACCGGTGGACGTCAAAGGGGGCGTTCTTTACCGCCGCCCAGAAGGCAAACTCGACTGTGCCGATATTGGCGTTGGACTGGACGGCAAACTTGTCAAGGCAGCCGAACAGAAGGGCCAACCTATTCTTTTTAACTGCGCTACGGGGCTCTTTTCGTTAGACCATTTGCTGGCCGATCTTGATGGTCTTAATCAGCACTTGCCAGTCCGCGTCTCGGAACAAGATAAGGATGTGGGCCGCTACGCTCAAGCCGAACTCAACACGTGGGAAGTTATTGGCTTGCTGGACCATCCCCTGATTTTAGGTGTCGAAAAGACTCGGCGGTTTTTGGCCGCCAAGCTTTTAACTGATAGCTTACTCACCAGTGCCCTACACCGGGATAACCCATGGTTTTCGCACGAAGGTCAACCCTGGGCCCAAATTGCCGATTCTCTTCATGAAGGACTCAAAGCCTTGCTTGCCGGACCCTACGCCATGAGGCTCGAAAACGGGCGCTGGGTTCCCGACCAACGCCATCAAAACCCAGGAATCTTTGTTTAAACCGGCTCGGAAGACCCGGAGTCAAAGACCACCTTGCCCAACGAAAACTTAGACGGATCAACCTGGGCTCGAACTTTATCGAGATCAAACTGTTCCGCTTCCAGCTCGGGAACAGCATAATGAAAATGAGGAGCTTCGCCGATCACTTCGACAGGACGTTGGTCGGCCAGCTCACGAAGCATGCTTTCTTGCAACTGTTGGCGTTCTTGCCCAGGGTGACCGGGGGCATTACGTTCACTGTCGGGCTCGACGGTTAACTCTATCTGCTTAGGCCGAGCCAGAATTCGAGCGACAACCTTGCGTCGAAAGTTCCGCAGCTTAATCATCAGGTTTTCACGACGTTCGTTGAGACGACGTAAGCCGGGAATTCCAAAGAAAAGCAAACTATACACGGCGGGGACAACCCCTAAAATCCATAACACAAGGTTATGTACACCTGCGTAAGAAATTCCGCTAGAAGCACCAAGGGCCAGCGCCACCTGATAGACGATGCTGATAGCCTCGTGCGGGTTTAACCATCCCAGGGAACCACTGAGAAAATACACGCTCAAAACAGCATTAAAACCGTTAAAAAAAACGATCCAACGGTTGGTTGTGGCTGGGTTCCGGGTAAAGGGTATAAGCTCCTCTTCGGGGAGCCGATATTCGCGCGATTCCTGCGAGGTTTTCATGAGGGACGGAAAGGCGTAATACAGGGTACCCCGGTCACTAACCAGGGGTTCACCCTCATATTCCATCAAAAGACGGCTGACAAAGCTATTGGCTTCTTCGCGACTTTGCCCCGTCATGGCCATCAGTTCTTCTAACGTCACAAGCCCTTTGTTGCGTTGCACCCACGAGATAACCGCTTTCCGTTCCATTTTTCCCCAGGCTTCGGGCTGACGTTCAGAACCGAACACAAACTCGAAGACAGCCTTATAAAAAGGTTTGGTTTTTTTCTGGGTCCGGACAACAGGGTCGCCTGAGTACAGCCATAACAAAAGAACAAACTCGACCAACCTCGAGACGGCAAACATTCCCAACAGGCCATCCCCCGAATCACGGTCATCACGCTTCGACGCTGAAAGAGCAATCGAGGCGACGAGAGCCACCAGAATCAAAAGAACAAACAAGATGAAGTAGCCGACGAGCATGACAACAATCCAGATTTTAAACAGAAAGGCACCCGCTTTGGCTAAGACGTTAAGGAACTGCTTAAGTTTGTTCGTCTGTGATTGCCGTACCATCCCCTTGGGAAAATGATAGAGGATTTCGCCAGAGTCAGTGACTTTCATTTGACCTCGGCAGTCATTAACCACTGCCGGAAGAACCGTTTCGACCTGGTATTTCGGTAGACCAGTCACCGAGATCACATCAGCTACCGTACCTTGCCGCTGATTTTTGCGGAAGGCGCCGATCACTTGAGACTGTACTTTGTTGTACGGAAAATCGTAGACCTTTTTGAGTGCCACAGAATCCTCCTCTTCGAAAGTTCAAATTTTACTCTACTGGTCTAGACTAACAAAACCTTTGGCATCATGAAAAGCACCTCACCCCTCTTAAGGACTTGACAGGACAAGGCTTTTTTGATTAGATACAGGAACTTGCGCCTGTCGTATAACGGCTATTACCTCAGCCTTCCAAGCTGATGACGTCGGTTCGACTCCGATCAGGCGCTTAAAACTCACCTATTAGTCAAGTTCGCTTAAAGACTTTATGGTCAAAGACGGTTTAATTCCCCATGGGTCATATACGGCCTGAGGTGACCGTTTAACCCAGGCGGCTGGTAAACCGAATGAAATTGCGCCAATCACGTCAAAGGGATTACTCGAAACAAGCCATAAATCGGAAGGTTGCGCTTTTGTTTGACCTAAAAGGTAAGCGTAGACGGCAGGGTCTGGTTTAAAGGTCTGTATTGAATCGACACTGACAACTGCGTCAAAATACTGAAATATTTTGGCTGTGTTGAGAAGATTTTTGACACTTTCTTCTTTTCCATTAGAAAAAGCAAAGAGTCGGTAACCCCGTTTTCTTAAACTTGCCAAACCGCTTTCGACATCAGGAAAAGCGGGAAGTCTATCATAGACCTTTAACAAATCCCTTTTTTTGTCGTCCGAAAGGTCGAGTCCTAATTTCTCACAGGTGTAATCAAGGGCTTGATGGGTACAAACATTGAAGTCAACATAGGTTTTCATTAAACCCCGACGAAAAGTATACTCTAATTGTTTTGACCGCCAAGTATCCATGAATAAATCTGATTTCGACCCGATCAGCTCTTCAAGCAAAACAGAAACCCCATTGGTATCAATGAGGGTCCCATACACATCAAAAGCAAAAGACTTTAAATTTTGTGACGGAATCGCCATTCACTTGTTCCCTCCCAAGAGAAATTTAGCATACCACTCTCTACTTTGTCACTTTTTTTGGGTTTTTCTACAGCCTCAACGTAGCCCTAGCGGGTTTCGATTTACTCCTCGTGGCACACAAACTATGTTATGCGAATCTTCCCATCCCCAAAAGAATCCTAATTCCGTCCTCTATTTCGCCAAAAGTTCTCTTATCAACATTAGAAATTTTTCCAGCTAGTCTGGTTTGGTCAATGGAAGCAATCAATGAAGTCACTAGCACCGAGTCTTTTGTCAGTCCCGTCGCCCTTTTTTCCAGGAAGACATTTCCGGGAGCTTCCGAAAGATCAAGATTTGTAGAAAACGGAATAACAACGACAGTCCTTATTCTACTGCTATTGAACTCGTCATTCTGGATAATCAATGCTGGCCGTTTGTATCCATTTTCGCTACCAAAGGGAATCCCAAAGTCGACCCACCAAATTTCACCACGTGTCATTCTTTGTAAGTTCCCTAATTGCTTCAATCGAAGCGTTTGTCATTTGAGTGAATTCACTTTGGTCAATCTTGGAGTAAACCCGGTTTAGTCGTTCAGTGATGTTTTCCCGCTTATGCATCGAAATGAAATCTTCAAGAGCCCGGGCGAAGAGCTGACTCCTCGGAATTCCTAGTTCATGGGCGGTCTTTTCAGCTTCCTGATAGAGCTGGTCTGGTAGAGATACAGCTGTCTTCATGATTCAAGTATGAAACCAGTATAACCAACTGTCAAGGGCCGGGCTTCTGGGACAGATACCGTAAAACACTGAGCTCTTAGCTCGCATCCAAGACATTCGGGGGGCTCTAAAGTGTGCCCTTTCGTCAATCAACCAACATCTCTGCAATCACCGCTTTCACATTCAGAATTTCACTTTCTCTCAGTTTCCCCAATTTCCTGATGATTCTTGATTTATCAATTGTTCGAATTTGATCTAACACAATCCACCCCGTCTTACCAGAGAACAAAACTTCTACCCGCGAAGGATAACTGTGTGATTTTGTAGTCATTGGAGCGACAATGACTGTACCAATCGTTTTGTTCATTTCATTCGGAGAAATGACAAGACAGGGCCGTGTCTTCTGGATCTCACGACCTTTTGTTGGATCCAGGTCGATTAGCAATACGTCGTACTGTGAAACTACCATTCCCAATCAAAGTCCCTGCTGTCCACTTCGGAGGGAATTAGTAGCTCATCTTCTTTTTCTTCTGCCATTTTCTGAAAAGCTTCTTCCCACCCAGCCCGAGGCGTTTTTGGGAGTGGCGTCAGAATGATTTGTCGATTTTCCACCTCAAGCTCCAGCTTATCGTCAACTTCAAGCTGATCGAGAATCGCCTTGGGAAGTCGAACGCCACGAGAGTTCCCAATCGGAACAACAGAAACAATCATGATTCACCCCAATGTAATTATATAGTACTTACACTAAAATATCAACATTTCTAGTCTCACATGGCGATTGGTATGTTCCGGCTCCATCCATTGAGCCGATTTTGCTCGGCGTACCAAATCCTGATATCACTTTCCTTTACTTTATATAAAAGAAGCTGATTGTTGCGCCAGGGAAATTGTGCAGCGGTGCGCTGCACAATTTCTCTGTCAGACCAGCATTGACATCACAGGCTGTGTCGCAACTAAAAGCCCGACCAGTATAGAAGAGATACCACATTCTCAAAAGACCTTAAACACAGCAGCAATCCTACACCCCCAGAACGATTATCCATACAGAACCTGCCCTTTGTGCTCAATCTGCCACTCAAAACTATTGGGTACCTGGGCGCGGGTTTTAAACTCATCGGGAGTAAAAAACACAAAGTCCAAGGGGTGTTCCGCTTTGGCAAACAAGGCCGTTCGTATATCCCGAAAGGCTTCTATTGTCATCGCGCATACCCTGCTCCTTGTTTATCCCCCCAAACTCCTCAAAGTTGCGAAATCACCTCCGTCATTTTTGTGAATTAGGTGCTCTCTTGTGGCACACGGTTGACACCGGCCTCGGTAGGGACGCCGAGCCGACTGCCTGGCCAGCAGAGAAATGATCGTCTATTGGTCATTTGGGTCAGCCGGCACATCCGGCACTTTCGAGAGAATGTCTGCGAATCCTTTCCGACTTCCTCGAGCCGCCCGGCTCTGGATGTAGGTCTCCGTCTCAAGGGCAGTGATCTTCTCTGTCACAGCTGACGCAATGAACTGGTTGATCGAGATATTGTCGTCCTTTGAGACTTTCTTGATCATTTCATGAAGAGAATCGGGCAACCTAATACTCAGTGTACTCATTCTACTCCTCCTATAAGCCGTAGAATCTCGCGTGGTTCCATAATCTGAATTCCAAATCGTTCGACATCTTGGAAGTCCTTCCGATTATAGGTGACGATATACTTTGAACCAGCTGCTACTGCCAGTTCGAGGATATGGTCATCGTAGGGGTCCTTCAGGTATGGCCTCCAAAGATAGAAAATTCTCGCTTGAACTCCCATGGAGCAAATCGAGTCCAAAAGGGTATCGACGTCATCCAAACTAAGTATTTGGGGTACCAGAACTTTCTTAAGGGTTGATTCGTACTCCAAAATTAGCGGCGTTGAAATTGCCAATCTGACATCATTGGCCAAGACGTGTTCCAAGAGTCTAAAACTCAATCCTTTTCGGCTCTTGAGTCCAGAAAGGAGGATGTTCGTATCTAGGACAATTGGATGGTCAAGCATGTTGGTATTATAAGCGATACCAATCAAACGTCAAGAGTAGTCTTCACTTGGCTCACATATTGTAAGCGTCAATTTTTACCAAGGGATGACAAATTCCAGGGAAGGAGCGAGTGCCAATTTTTTTGAGACTCGACAACCGGTAAAGCCTGTAGAACATGATTGAGATAGGCATAGGGTTCAAGCCCATTGACTTTAGCGGTCT